>NZ_DAIRUZ010000006.1:0-58864 GCF_036803085.1 Phnomibacter sp.
CTTACCTCTGAACACAGCTATAGAATACATTTACACAAAGTGTTTTATACTACCATTTTTTTTGATTATGAACCTGATATATACTGCTCCAGGTGACTAATGGTTTCTTGTTGTCTTTTCATTTTGGCACCCACTACATCACTCATAGAGATGATGCCTGCTAATGCATTATTGGCAAAAACGGGTAAATAACGAATGTGCTTATTGCTCATTAATGTCATGCAATGATCGATGGTATCTGTAGGTGCCACCGCCGGCAAATCGGTGGTCATGATATCGGCCACCACCGTGTCTGTTGAATTCTTCCCTTTCAGAATAACTTTCCGTGAGTAATCTCTTTCTGTAACAATGCCACAGTAAGTGCCGTTGTCGAGCACTACCACAGATCCGATGTTTTTTTCATCCATCAGTTTAAGTACATCAATTACAGCAGTACCTGGCGAAATGGAAATGACGGCACTACCTTTTTTGGCGAGAATGTCGGATACTTTCATGGCTTTTCAGTTTTAAAGGGAGAATTAAGATAGCACATTTAGTAACCCACTGCATTTGTTGACTGCCTATCGGCGAAAAAAAATCTAAAAAACATTTACATTATAGTTTGGTTTATAAAATAAACTACTCTATGTTTGTCTCATCAAAGCGAATAATCAATGCAAACGGTCATCCTCACACTCATTTCAATTTTCAGCACTCTTGGGTTGCTTGCACAGCAAACTACCCTCACCGGCACCATCACAGACCTTAAAAAAAGACCCATTGCAGGCGTAAGCGTATCTATTGCCGATAGTTACGATGGCGCCAGTACCGATAGCATTGGTCGTTTCGCCTTCAGCACTACCGACACCGGCAAGCACACACTCCTGGTAAGCATGTTAGGTTATAAAAGCTGGGAGCAGCCAGTGGAACTTCGAGGCGGCTCCCAGTCTTTCAGCATTCAGTTGAAAGAATCGCCCAATGAACTGACTGCTGTAGTTATTACTGCTGGTGCTTTTGAAGCCGGCGATACCAAAAAGGCCACCGTATTGAAGCCACTCGATATTGTGACCACAGCCAGTGCCAATGCCGATGTAGCCGCCGCCATGAAGACCCTGCCCGGCACACAGCAAATTGGTGAAAGTGCCGAACTCTTTGTACGGGGTGGCGAAGGCTACGAAACCAGGCAGTTTATTGATGGCACTACGGTCGCCAATCCGTTTTTCGGACAGGCGCCCAACATTGCCAGCCGTGGACGTTTTTCGCCTTTTTTATTCAAAGGCACAGTATTTAGCACCGGTGGCTATTCGGCGCTGTATGGCCAGGCGTTGTCTTCGGCTCTCATTTTGGAAAGTATTGATTTGCCAGAGCGGTCGGAAGCCAGTGCGTCTTTTTCGCCTTTGTTTGTTGGGGCACAATACCAGCATTTGGCCAAAGATTCGCTGCATAGCTGGGGCGCCAGTGCCGGCTACACCAATGTGGGGTTGTACTTCAAGGCGGTAAAACAACAGCCCGATTATTTTAAAGCACCGGAAGTATTGAATGGCGATGCCAATTTCCGTATCAAAACATCCCGCACTGGCATGCTCAAGTTTTATGGCAGCTACGCAAAAAATATATTGGGCTTGCGCAATCCGGATATAGACATGCCGGTTTTGAAAAATGCTTTTGAACTCAACAATAGCAACATCTACACCAACATTAGCTACAAAGAAAGAATTGCCAACAGGCTGAAATTACAAACCGGTTTCAGCTACAGCCAAAACAAAGACAACATTCACCAGCAGGTGCAAGATGCTGATAATAAACCTGTGCAACATACGCTGCCAGATTGGGTGGCTGCTAAAAACTTTCGACTTGCTACCAACAGCAAACTCATGCAGCTACGGGCAGTGGTAGATTATAAATTGTCGGGCCTGAGTGCTGTAAAAGCAGGCGCAGAATATTGGTATAGCAAAGATGAAAATCAATACCAGCAATTTCCGGTTGCGGCATTACAAGATCATTTCACAGCTGCTTTTGCAGAAGCAGATGTTTACATCAGCAACGGATTGGCGGCGAGAGCAGGCGTAAGGGCAGAACATTCTTCTCTGTTGCAAAAAACGAATGTTGCACCCAGGGCTTCACTGGCATACAAGTTGGCTAACGCTGCGCAGCTTTCAGCAGATTATGGCGTGTTTTATCAAAAGCCTCAATCGCATTATTTAATGTGGCATCCACGCCAGAATCAGTTGCGGGCAGACCATTACATAGTCACGTATCAAAAGATTGGTTTCAACAAAGTATTTCGGGCACAGGTATTTCACAAAGAGTACAAGCAACTCACCAAAACCTTTCCCGATACCAGTAGTACCGGCACCGGATATGCCCGTGGAGCAGAACTCTTTTGGCGTGATAAATCCACTTTCAAAAACTTTGATTACTGGTTCACTTATTCTTACCTCGATACTAAGAGAGCTTACCTCAATTATCCTTACGAAATGCAGCCAACATTTGCTGCTACGCATACCGCCAATTTGATTGTAAAAAGATTTTTCACCAAAATGAAAACACAGCTGAATATCAATTATCAATTTGCCGCTGGTCGTCCGTATTATCAATTCAAATATAATAACGGTGCTCAGCAATGGGATGTGCTCGATCAGGGCAAAACCATTGCATACAACAACCTGAGTTTTAGTGCCAACTATCTGGCCAATATGGGCAAAGCCTTTGGCGTAGTAGTGCTGAGTGTAACCAATGTGCTCAACAGTAAGCAGGTGTTTGGCTACAACTATAACGCAGATGGCAGCAATAAAGTAGCCGTTGTGCCACCTGCCAACCGGTTCATTTTCTTGGGCCTCTTTTTAAGCTGGGGAACCGACCGTACACAAGATGCCATCAACAATAATTTATAACCGATTTCATTTCATCAACCACACAAACTCCTATCATGGACAACATGCACAACAATGAACTTTGGGAAACAGCCCGCAGAAGGGCAGCTTTCAAAAAAAGCCTGAGTTCTTACTTTTTGGTCAATGCTTTTTTGATTGGCATTTGGTACTTCACTACGGGTGGTAACAGCCGCCATTTCTGGCCCATTTGGCCCATTCTAGGCTGGGGACTTGGCCTGGCTTTTCAGTATGCCAATGCCTACATGGGTACACAATTGTTTTCTGCAGAAAAAGAGTATGAAAAGCTCAAACAACAACAACGATAAACACATTCTCCATCACCTCATCACTTCAAAAAAATCACTATGAAAAAAGTATTTATTCTTTGCCTTACTGCCGTATTGGCTATAGCTGTACAAGCTCAAAATGAGAAGTACGTAAATTTCATGAAGAAGAATATTGCAGCACTCGACTCTGCCAAAAGCCCAGAAGACTTGCAGGTGTCGGCCAATAACTTTGAACGAATTGCCAACACTGAAAAGGATGCGTGGCTGCCAAATTATTACGCAGCGTATGCCTATATCATGAAGGCGTACTTTGTAAAAGAAATGAAAGACATTGATCCGCTGTGCGATAAAGCAGATGTGCTGCTGGCCAATGCTGAAAGCCTTTCCCAAAACAACTCCGAAATAGCTACCCTCAAAGCCATGTGCCTTACGGCACGTATGCGGGCCGATGGGAGCCGTGGCATGACCATGGGCCCCAAGGCTACTATGATTTTGCAGCAGGCCCTGCAGCAGCAACCAACAGGTAACCCACGTGCATTGATGCAAATGGCACAAATGAAATTTTATACGCCGCCTGCTTTTGGTGGTGGCAAAGATGCCGGTATTGAACTGCTGAAAAAAAGTATTGCTGCTTACGATAGCTTTAAGCCTGCCAGTGAGCTGGATCCCACCTGGGGCAAGCCCTATGCAGTTAATTTATTGGCACAATGGACAGCTCAGTAACTAGTATTTCTTGTGTATAAATCTGCCGCCAAAGAAGGAATGAGCTATTACCTTCACTCAATACAAAAGCAAAGATGGAAGACAAACCTTTAGACACCCACGAAAGCCTGCAGGTAATCAGTAGCATGATTGCTAAAGCGAAAGATTCGTATCACGATACTGGTATCGTATCCATTCTGTGGGGTACGGTCATTGGTCTTTGTTCATTAGCAACCTGGTCGCAAATACAATTCGACTACAAGCTGCCTTTTGATATTTGGGTGCTCACTTTTTTGGCGGTGATACCTACCGTTATTTTATCGGTAAAAGAAAACAAACAACGTAAAGTGAAAACTTACGACCAAACGGCTATGGACGCCGTTTGGATTTGTTTTGGTGTAGGTATTTTTTTGGTGGTACATGCCAATAATCATGTGTTTCAGATGGTGGGCGAATTAAAGAGTATGGTAGAATCTGCCGGAGAGCCAAGGCCAGCTCAAAGCTTTCTTGAATATTATTCCGCGTACATGCTGGTGCTGTATGGTATTCCCACCATCGTTACTGCCAGCATCAAAAACTTCAAACCCATGTGGGTGGGGGGTATTATTTGTTGGATAAGCGCATTGGTGGTTCCTTACACCAATATAAAGGTTGATATGTTGCTGATGGCGCTGTCTGCTATTACTGCATGGCTTTTTCCCGGCATCATCTTGTATTGCAAAACATTGGCAAGAAGGAAGGCAGTACATGTTTAAAGACCTCGATCCCATATTGCATTCGCAGCTCAGGCTCGCCGTAATGTCGCTGTTGATAACAGTGAAGGAAGCGGAGTTTACTTTTATTAAAGAAAAGACCAATGCTACAGCAGGCAACCTGAGTGTTCAAATCAATAAACTTAAGGATGCCGGCTACATTGAAGTAAAAAAACAGTTTAAAGACAACTACCCTCAAACACTTTGCAGCATTACAACTGCTGGTGTTGAAGCCTTCGAAAAATATGTGCGGGATTTACAATCGTATTTACAAATTGGGACAACGTAAGCGTTTGCGCATATCCCGTTTGTTTTGTCCGCCAAAAATGCCTGAGTTGTACCCAGAGCGGTTGAGGTTTAGCCCGAACTTAATAACCGCCGTCCAGTAAGCATCATTTTCATTGGGATTGCCACGGGGTCGTGTGTCTCTCGGTGGGGTATGAATGGTGCTTCTGTTGTACAATTGGCGGGCAAGTGCAGCCTGGCTGGCACTCAGGTAATTGGCAAACAAGTTCGGATCTACCCAGTCGCCTTGGTGTACATCATCAATATAATCGGTAAAGGCTGTGCGTTTATTGATTTCAAAACGCATGGTCAATTTGGGAGATACGTCGTACCGGAATCCGATACCCACCGGATAGGCAAATGAATTGAGCCGGTACTGTTTTCTATTGGGGTATTCTGCAAAGCCCTGACCTTCTAATCGCAGCGGATGCAAATCGACCCAGCCATTGGCGGTATAAGCTCTCGGGTTAAAAGTAAACCAACTGATACCTGCCATAATGTAGGGCGACAAGCGATAAGGAGTTTTATCGTACGACCGGAAAAGCTGTGGCAAATGCAATTCGCCCATCAGCATTACCTCTCTTATTGGGCTCCGGAAATTCAGGTTTCTTTCATAGCGGCCAATGGCACTTGGAGCGGTAGCGTTGGTTAGTAAACTATCATAGCCTTCTATGCGGCCCATGTTTGCTTCGAGGCGAACGCCAAACACATTGCGATAGCTGGCAATGGCATATAACCCTGTGCTGAAGTTTGTTTTTAATAAAGTGACCCCTGCAAACGGGCCCTGATAAACACGGGGATTACCTTGAATATCCGTTACCCCGTTCATGATGCCGAGGTTGATGCCTGCTTCAATCAATATTTCTGGTTCGTAAATACCGGTGCTGTATTGAAAGTAGCCCTGAGCCGAAAGCCCGGAGGAACTACCGAATAAAACCGTAGCCAGTGTGATGGGTAAGCAGTATTTTTTGAGCAACTGAAGCATGATGTCGAAAAGCAAAATAAAGAAAAATGGGCCAATTCAATGTTTAACTTTTGGTTGTTGCCTTTTTTGCCAAACGTTTTTGCTGTTGAATGTAGTAGGTACAAAGATGTGTTAGCCCGCAGTCGTCACATTTGGGTTTGCGGGCCAAACAGGTGTAGCGGCCATGCAATATGAGCCAATGATGTGCTTTGTGAATGAGTTCGGTTGGGAGATTTTTGACCAACTGTTTTTCGGCGGCCAATGGTGTTGTGGCTTTTTTGGTAAGGCCCAGCCGGGCACTCACCCGAAACACATGCGTATCCACCGCCATGTTGGGTTGTTGCGCAATTACGCTGGTTACTACATTGGCAGTTTTACGGCCAACACCCGGTAGTTGTACCAACTCTTCTACGGTCATGGGTACTTCGCCACCAAACTTATCAATCAGCATTTGGCCTAAGCCCAGCAGGTGCTTGGTTTTATTGTTGGGATAGCTGATGCTTTGTATTTGTGCAAACAGGTCGGCAAAATTTGCATTGGCTAGTGCCTTTGGCGTAGGGTACTTCCTGAAGAGTTCAGGTGTTACCATATTTACCCGCTTATCGGTACACTGTGCAGAAAGCACTACTGCAACCAAAAGTTCGAAAGGACTATCGTAAGTAAGTTCTGTTTCTGCCACAGGTATATGTGCCTGGAAATAGCGTATCACCGTGTCGTACCGTTCTTTTATTGTCATCCCGCTGTTGTTTGCTGTAAAGTGCGGCAAAGAAAATAAAAAACTATTCGATGGTGGCAGTATCTATTTCTGCCATGCCATAGGCCAGTATTGCTGCTACTGCTTGCCGGCGGGGAGCAATTTTAGCCTTATCCAGCGAACGGGCTGCATCTTGAATGACGCGGTATTTTTCTTGTAAAGGCCAGTTGCTCTCAAGAGCTTCGGCAATGGCTACGGTATCGGTTAGCGAGGATTCGTTGTAATGAAAAGCAATCAAATCTTCAGGAGTAAAGTTGCGCATAGGCAATAATCAGTTTAAGATTTCAGGCAGGTTTGTTAGTTAAAACGATGGTTGGCTGCCGATATTGTATAGCAGCAAAAAATAATGCCTAAAATAAAAGACTAGTTGCCGGTGGCGGGCACCACAAATACTTCTTCATTGGGCCGCTTCATGTAATACTTTTCCCGGGCGTATTTCTCCAGCATGGCTGGGTCATTGTCCAATGCCTGCAGCTCTTTTTTGGTCAGCTGAATCTGCTCTTTGTAGTACTCAATTTTTTCATTGAGTTCGTCCAGTTCGCCTGCCCGATGGCGCTGCGCAAAAAAGTCGTTCTTGTCAAAAAAAGCCATCCATACCCCAAAAGCTGCCAAAGCCAGCAGGTAGCGGTTGAGCAATATTTTTCGGAGAATGGTGAGCATAGCTTTTGTGTTCACTGCAAATATCATGCTCAGCTGTGCAAGTTGTATGCGGGGCATTCTCCACATCTTCACAAACAAAAAGCAGCCCCAGGCGAGGCTGCTTTTGTATGTATGTATTGGTAATGGAAATTATTTACCAAACTTGAGGTTTTTGCCAGGGAAGTAGGCACTTTCTTCCAGCAGTTCTTCAATGCGGAAGAGCTGGTTGTACTTGGCAATACGGTCGGTGCGGCTGGCGCTACCGGTTTTAATTTGGCCGCAATTGAGGGCTACTGCCAAATCAGCGATGGTAGTGTCTTCTGTTTCGCCGCTGCGGTGGCTCATGATGGTGTTGTAACCAGCATGCTGTGCCATGGTAACCGCGTTGATGGTTTCAGTAAGGGTACCAATCTGGTTTACTTTTACCAGCAGGGCATTGGCAATGCCTTTGTCGATACCTTGCTGCAGGCGGGTTACGTTGGTTACAAACAGGTCGTCGCCTACCAGCTGGCACTTGCTGCCAATGGCTTGGGTAAGCGCTTTCCAACCTTCCCAGTCATCTTCGGCCATGCCGTCTTCGATGCTGCAGATGGGATATTTCTTCACCCAGCTTTCCCAGTATTTTACGAGCTCTTCGCTCTTCATTTCTTTGCCGCTGCTCTTGTGGAACACATACTTTTTCTTTTTGCCATCCCACAGTTCGCTGTTGGCAGCATCCATGGCAATTTTGATTTGCGTACCGGCTTTGTAGCCAGCAGCAGTAATGGCTTCCAGTACAGTTTCAATAGCTTCTTCATTGCTCTGAATGTTGGGGGCAAAACCACCTTCATCGCCCACGTTGGTGCTGTAGCCTTTTTTCTTGAGGGTGTTTTTCAGTGCATGAAAAATTTCGGTACCCCAGCGCAGCGCTTCGCTGAAATTGGGAGCACCCACAGGCATAATCATGAATTCCTGAAAGTCGATTTTGTTATCGGCATGTGCACCGCCATTCAGAATGTTCATCATGGGCACGGGCATTACCTTGGCATTGGTACCACCTACATAGCGGTACAGTGGCAGGCCGGCTTCTTCGGCAGCAGCCTTGGCTACGGCCATGCTCACGGCCAGCAGTGCGTTGGCACCGAGCTTGCCTTTGTTGGCAGTGCCATCCAGCTGAATCATGGCATTGTCGATGCCGGTTTGATCGGCTACGTCCCAACCAGCCAGCTCATTACTAATGATGTCATTTACATTTTTTACGGCTTTCAGTACTCCTTTGCCGAGGTATTTTTTCTTGTCATTATCACGCAGTTCAACTGCTTCGTGAATACCAGTGCTGGCGCCACTTGGCACAGCAGCACGACCCAGTGCTCCTTCGTCAGTTACTACATCAACTTCGATAGTGGGGTTGCCACGGCTATCCAAAATTTGACGGGCGTGAATGTTTGCGATGTAAGGCATAATCTTTTTTTGTTTGAATGAAAACGATAAATGATTGCTTGTAAAAAAAATCGGTTGGCCTTTTTTGCAAGGCAAGCAAATTTCTGCCTTTGCAACTACAATCCCAACGAAAAAAGTCAGGAATTATCCTGACTTTTCTAAGGTTATTTTTCAGCAACAGTATTTGTGGTCAATTCTCTGAAAATGCTTTCCAGCGAACCACCTTCCTGCATACTGCGGATGTTGAGGTTTTCGTTGAGTGCCAGTTGCATCAAGGCCTTGCGGGCATCTTGTGCATTGTTGGTTTGCAGGGTCCAGCTCTGGCTGTCGGTTTTTTCGGCGGCTAAAATGCCCGGCAACCGAAGCAGCCACTCGGCTTCAATTGTTTCCGTAAACGAAACACGGAGTTGCTGGCCATCACTTTTGCTACGCAATTGTTGCAGAGGTGCATTGGCCACAATGCTGCCTTTGTTGATGATGATGACCTGCTCACAAATCGCCTCCACTTCTTGCATAATGTGGGTGCTCAGCAGCACGGTTTTATCCTCACTCAGGGTTTTAATCACCTGCCGAATTTCCACAATCTGGTTGGGGTCGAGGCCGGTGGTGGGCTCATCTAAAATGAGTACGGCAGGGTTGTGTATAATGGCTGCAGCCAATCCTACCCGCTGTTTATACCCTTTCGAGAGCTGGCCAATTTTTTTATTGGCTTCAATGGTCAGCCCCACTTGGGTAATCACATCTTCTACCCGCTGCTTTAGGTTAGGTACTTTGTACAAAGCACCTGTAAAGGCCAGGTATTCGCGGATGTACAAATCGTAATACAAGGCATTGCTCTCGGGCAAATAGCCTATTTGTTGTTTCACTTTTTCGGGGGCCGTTACCACGTTGAGGCCACTCACCAATGCGGTGCCGCTGTCGGGTTGCAGGTAGCCGGTCAGCATTTTCATGGTGGTGCTTTTGCCCGCACCATTGGGCCCGAGAAAGCCAGTGATTTGGCCCGGCCGGGCTTCGAATGAAATGTTGTTGACCGCCAGCTGGCTGCCGTATTGCTTGCAAAGTTGTTGTACTTGTATCGACATAAAGTGCCTGCAAGATATTTGATTGGCTGCCAAAAAATCGTCAAAACCGCTACACCTTACTTTTGCTTCGTGAAAAAAATTATTGCAGGCTGCCTGCTATTGGCAGCACAAAGCACACAGGCACAGCAAGTGCAATATAGCGGCTGGCTGGCCAGCTTTAATACCATCAAGCTCAAAGGCAAGTGGGCATTGCATGCCGAGCTGCAGCTGCGCAGCACCAACCATGTAGCACAATTGCAAACACTACTGCCCAGGGTGGGGCTCAACTACCAGGTGCGGAGCAACCATGTGGCTACGGCGGGCTATGCATACATACCCAACCGTTACAGGGCTGGTGCAGTAGATGGATTGGTTGCGGAGCATCGCTTGTGGCAACAGTACATCATCAACCAACCGCTGAGCAAAGCGGTAGCATTGCAGCACCGCTTTCGCCTGGAGGAACGCTGGCTGCCGAACGTAGCCGCCGTGGGCAATGCGTTGGAAAAAACCGGCAGTCGTTTTACCACAAGGTTTCGCTATTTCAACAGGCTGGTAGTGCCGTTGCACAAACAATCAGGCGCTTTCAACAAAGGATTGTTTGCAGCGCTACAAAATGAAGTGTTCATCAATACGACACATCGCAGTCATGTGAATGGTCGTTGGTTTGACCAGAACCGTTTGTACGTGGCAATGGGTTGCAGGCTCAGCAAAAAAGCAGATGTGGAAACGGGTTATCTCAATCAATACCTGAAGGCTTCGGGTAACAATGCCAATACCGTGAATCATATTTGGCAATTGGCAATGTATACGAGGTTATAGAGAATAATGGAGTAACGAGGAGTCACAGGCCGGGAGGCCTGCGACAGAGTAACAGCGCCATCCTGCATCAGGATGGCGCTGGTGTAATTGCTGAATAAAGATTGATGGCTGAAGGGCTGCGGTGCCTGCAGGGCCACGCCACAAGCGTGGGCCCGGAGTGCAACGAAGGGCCGAACGCAGTGAGCCCGAAAGGGACCGAACGACTGCAGATTGATGCAGTTGGATGAGAGCCCCAGTTAATCTTCTATAAAATGGGCATGCTCGGGATTGTCATCAATCAATTCGTATTCACCCTGCCAGGCATACAGGCCAAACAGGAATAAGCCACCCACCACAATGGGCAGCAAAATAAAAATGATGATGATGCCGAAAACCAGATCATCTTGTTTGCCACTGTTGAGTTTGGGCCAACCCAGTACCGTGATGCCGAAATACAACACCGCAAGTGCCAAAGCTATCCAAACCAGCCCAAGTATTTTTTTGATGCGATTCATCGTACATGTATTTGTGTAGTGAATTAATCGTTGATTTCTTTGTCTTTGGGGTTGAGGTACAGCACACCAATGATGAGACACACCAGTGCTACGCCAATAGGATACCACAAGCCTTGCAGGTACCACTGCGGATGATCGTTGGCTTTGGCAGTAGTAGCCAGATAAGTAGCCACCGCTGGCAGCAAGCCGCCAAACACACCATTGCCAATGTGGTAAGGCAGGCTCATAGAAGTATAACGGATTTTGGTAGGAAACATTTCGACAAGGAATGCTGCAATGGGGCCATACACCATGGTAACGAACAACACTTGCACAAACACCCAAAAAATAAGCGTCCATTTATCGCTGCTGTTGATGTGTATGCTGGTGCTGATATCTTGTTTGCTTCTGCCGGCTTCTACCATTGGCAAGCCGTTTTGCAGCGGCAGCTTCTTTTCTACTACTGCAATAGTGCCATCGGTATAAGTGGTGCTGGTGCTGTAGATGCTATCCTGTTGATTGTTGGCATGTGTAACGATGCTGGCAGTTGTGCTACTGGTTTGTACCGTTTTGTGTTGTAGGTTGGTGGTTTGATACATGCTTTCGTAAATAAACCAATAGCTGCAAATGGCAATGAGCATGCCGCCCATCATGATCCACTTACGGCCGAGTTTATCGCTGAGCCAACCGAACACGAGAAAGAAAGGTGTGCCCAGCATGAGGGCAATAAACATGAGGCTGTCTACCTGATCCTTGGCGATGTTCATGGTTTTTTCGAGAAAGCTCATGGCATAAAACTGACCGGTGTACCAGATAACGCCCTGCCCCATGACTGCCCCAAACAATGCCAGCAATACAAACTTGAAATTGTACCTGTTGCCAAAGCTTTCTTTGAGTGGATTGGTGGAAGTTTTACCGCTGGCTTTGGCCTTGGCGAAGATGGGCGACTCTTCCATGTTTTTGCGGATGAGGTAACTCACAAGTACCATAAGTATAGATACCCAAAATGGTACCCGCCAGCCCCAGTCGTTGAATTGCTCTTTGGTAAGTGCAGCTCTGGTACCCATGATAACGAGCAAAGACACAAATAAGCCAACGGTAGCAGTGGTTTGTATCCAACTCGTCATAAATCCACGCTGGTTGGCAGGGGAGTGTTCGGCTACATACGTTGCTGCACCGCCATACTCGCCGCCCAAAGCAAGGCCCTGCAATAAGCGTAGTACCAATATAAGCAATGGAGCCATAAAGCCAATGGTTTCGTAGCCGGGCACACAGCCAATTAAAAATGTAGCCCCACCCATAAGCATGAGCGTTACCATAAAGGTGTACTTGCGGCCAATTAAATCGCCCAGTCGACCAAAGAACAAAGCCCCAAATGGCCGTACCACAAAGCCAGCAGCAAAAGTGGCCAGTGTACTCAGGAATGCGGCTGTAGGATTTTCCTGCGGAAAGAACTTGGTAGAAATGATGGAAGCCAGACTTCCGAAAATGTAGAAATCGTACCACTCAATCATGGTGCCTACAGAGCTGGCACCAATAATGGTGAAGAGCGAACTTTTTTTAGCGCTACTCATGGGTTATTAAGCATGGTTGATGGCTGTACACATGTGCATAACAAGCATGTGCAACAGCATGAATGATGGATTGCCTGATTCGTTTAGGTCGTAATATAAATCGGTAAAATGGTACGCTGCCAAAAAAATATTCTCGGTACGGTGCAGGATGTTTCCTCCTGTTTTTTTCTGTAATGCAGTGCTCTTGTTGTTTTTGCAGCGCTGTGTTACAATGCTCTGCAGCATGTATCAATAAAATTTCTTAGCAAAGTCCACAAAAAATTGGTGCCAATTTTGACTTGCTGTTTGGGCATAAATCTTTTTCTTTAACCAGTGATGTATTGCATCATTGTTTGTATTTCACAGATTGAAAAGTGTTGCCATGTCAGTTCCCTATCAGATAAGAAGCATGAACCAGTACCGGATGGCGTATGATTACAGCGTTACCAATCCGGAAGAATTTTGGGCAGGAATAGCCGAGCATTTTGTTTGGAAAAAGAAGTGGGACAAAGTTCTCGAGTGGAACTTTAAAGAACCAAGTATTGAGTGGTTTAAAGGAGGCAAACTCAACATTACAGAAAACTGCCTCGACCGCCACCTGAATAGCATGGGCGATAAGCCGGCACTGATTTGGGAGCCTAACGATCCTGAAGATCACCATCGAATACTAACATACAAAGAGCTGTACAATAAAGTAGTGCAGTTTGCCAATGTGCTCAAGAATAACGGTGTGAAAAAGGGCGACCGTGTGTGCATTTACATGGGCATGATACCAGAGTTGGCCATTGCCGTATTGGCATGTGCCCGAATAGGTGCCATTCACTCAGTCATCTTTGGTGGCTTTAGTGCCCGCAGCATTGCCGATCGTATTCAAGATGCCGAAGCTTCCTGTGTGATCACCTGTGATGGTGCTTATCGGGGCAATAAAGTAGTGCCATTGAAGAGCACTATTGATGATGCCATGATTGGTTGCCCTTCAGTAAAACGCATCATTGTATGTACGCATACCCGCACACCGGTGAGCATGATTAAAGGCCGCGATGTGTGGTGGGAAGACGAGATTAAAAAAGTAGAAACACAAGGCAATCCTGATTGTCCTGCGGAAGAAATGGATGCGGAAGACACGCTGTTTATTTTGTACACCAGTGGTAGCACGGGTAAACCCAAAGGTGTGGTGCATACCTGCGCCGGCTACATGGTTTGGGCCAATTATACATTCCTGAATGTGTTTCAATACAAGCGTGGTCAGGTGCATTTTTGTACGGCAGATATTGGTTGGATTACAGGGCACACGTATATCTTATACGGCCCATTGAGTGCCGGGGGTACTACGCTCATGTTTGAAGGTATTCCTACATGGCCCGATGCAGGAAGATTCTGGGACATCGTTCAAAAATTTGGTGTCGATATTTTGTACACCGCACCAACTGCCATTCGCAGCCTCATGGGTTTTGGCGAAGGACCATTGCATGGAAAAAAGTTGGATTCATTGAAAGTATTGGGCACTGTGGGTGAGCCCATCAATACCGAAGCATGGCATTGGTATGATGAAAATGTGGGACAAGGACGCTGCCCCATTGTTGATACCTGGTGGCAAACAGAAACCGGCGGTGCCATGATCAGCAATCTGGCTGGCGTTACTCCTTCAAAACCAACTTATGCCTCTTTGCCATTGCCTGGCATTCAACCAGTGTTGGTTGATGAAAATGGCAATGCCATACCAAACAGCGACGCAGCAATAGATGGTGTTTTTCTGGAAAAACCTGAAGGCGATGGATTAAAAGCGTCTGGCAATTTGTGTGTGAAGTTTCCATGGCCGGGCATGCTCCGCACTACCTATGGCGATCATGAACGTTGCCGGCAGACCTATTTTTCTACTTACGACAATATGTATTTCACCGGCGATGGTTGCTTGCGGGATGAACAAGGCATGTATCGCATCACGGGTCGTGTGGATGATGTGCTCAATGTGAGTGGTCACCGCATTGGCACGGCAGAAGTAGAAAATGCCATCAACATGCATGCGGGTGTAGTGGAAAGTGCTGTAGTGGGTTATCCGCACGACATTAAAGGACAAGGCATTTATGCGTATGTCATTTATCAGGGTTTTCATGAAGATGAAAACCTGACTCGTCAGGATATTTTGCAAACCGTTACCCGCATCATTGGTCCCATTGCCAAGCCGGATAAAATTCAGTTTGTAAGTGGCTTGCCCAAAACAAGAAGTGGTAAAATCATGCGGCGCATTCTGCGGAAAATTGCTGAAGGTGATTTTACAAATGTGGGAGATACCAGCACCTTACTTGACCCTGCCGTGGTGGAAGAAATACGTGACGGCAAATTGTAAATTCCTTTTGTTGTATAGCAGCGGCGTTGTTTCAAAAAAGCAGCGCCGTTTTTTTATGCCGTTACATCAATCTGGTAGCGTTGCATTTGCTTGTCCATTACTACAAACCATACCGGCGGTACCAATGCCAGCAACATACTGCCGGGGTAGCCCGTGGGTAATTGTGGTGCATCGTCGTGGTGGCGCAGTAGCTGGTACTTCCTGCTGGCCAGATAATGATGATCGCTGTGGCGGCTGAGTTCAAACAGCAGAATGCGACCTACTACATGATTGCTGTTCCAGCTATGCCATGGCATGGCCCGTTCATATTTGCCCGGAGTGCTTTCTTTTCTTGCCAGCCCGTAGTGTTCAATGTAGTTGACGGTTTCGAGCAGTAAAATGCCCAAGGTTGCAGCCGCCAGAAAATACAAGAGAACGGACCCGCTAAATAAAACGCCAATCATCAGCAAAAAGATAACGCTCAGCAATTGCAGCTGCAGCATTTCATTGCTCAGATGAAATGTCGGTGTATTGTTTTTGTGTTGCTCTGCGTTGGCAATTTTCCAGGCGCCGCTGTACACACCAGCAATGCTTCGAATCCAAAAGCGATACACTGACATACGATAAGGAGCACTGCTGGGATCACGGGGTGTACTCACATGTTTGTGGTGCCCTTTGTTGTGCTCAATAAAAAAGTGTGTATACAAAGAAGTTAAGAGCAAGGCCTTGGCCAGCCACTGTTCATAGGGTTTACTCCGATGCCCCAATTCGTGGCCAACGTTGATGCCAAAAGTGCCGCACATCAATCCCATGGATGCAATGCGGCCCAACTGTTCCCACCACAAAAGAGTAGGATTATCTATCCCTTTTAAAAAAATGAACAGCGTAAAATATTGCAATGGAACAACTGCATAGAGCAGTACATCGTACAAGGAATCTGCTTTTGCAATGGCTTCTTCTGCAGCATCCATATTGCTGCTATCGGGTGGAAAAATAAGTTCGAGTAAGGGCAGAAAAACAAACGAAATAATGACGGGTAAAAACACCAGCCAGCCATTTGTTTGCAATGCTATAAGTGCAGCAAAAAACAGCAGCAGGGGCAAAGCATATTTGAGGGCTTTCCAACGCATAGCAAGCATCGTTTGAATTGATGAATTGAATGTACTGGATAAACGCACACATTTGCCGTTTTGTGCATGAAAAAGGCCGCCCAATCTACGTTGGACGGCCTCGTTGCTCTAGGGTTGTTTCAGGTCAGGGTTCTATTAATGTTGTACAATAATCTTTCCTTGTTGAATGTTGTTGCCTGCAAACACTTGTACAGTGTACGTGCCAACTGGCATTCTTTCCAAACCACCTACGTTGATGCTGATGTTGCCAGCAGGCTGAGTAGTTTTTTGTTGAATCACTACTTGACCGGCCATGTTCAGTACACGTACACTTACGTCTTGTGCTTTGGGGTTGCTAAAGCGAACCTGCAAATCAGAACGTACCATTGTTGGAGTCAGTTGCAAACCACTGATGCCTGCAAGTTTGAGACTGATAACGTTGCTGTAAGAAACAGTACCGTTTTTACGAACCAGCTTCACTCGATAGTAAGCATCGTTTCCAACAAAAGCATGCAAATCATCAGCATAGTTGTACGTATTGCCATTGGCGGGTACAACAGCTACTTGCTTAAATCCGTTGGCAGTAGCACTTCTTTCCAACGTGTAGTATGCTGCGTCTGCACCATCTATGATAGTCCAGCGGAGGTTGCCTTTGCTGTTGCCGTAGCTACCTGTCAGTTCCAAACCATTGATAGGCAGAATAGCGGTAAATGAATACTGAGCAGGTTCTGAGCTACCTACACCTGCAGCGTCTACAGCAGTGTAAGTAAATGAACCGTTGTATGCACCTGTACCACTTACAAAGTATACATACAGTTTGGTCTTATCGTAGTTGGCAATGTTTACAAAAATGTTGTCATCGGGGTCGGAACTAGCGTCCAGAATATCAGCAGCATCAGGGCCGTTGTTGTTGGCATCATATGCAATTCTGATTACCAGATCTGTTCCTGCAGGAGAGGTAGGGTTAGACAACAAGCGGAATGTTTTGTTCATGCCTGTTTCCAGTATGCCATCTTCTGCATCAATGCCTGACATTATTTGGTCATCATTATCCAGCTGCCAGAATGTGCCTACGTTACGAGCAGGGAGATTGGTAAATACAGGGTTGCTAACCGGGCGTGACTGAATTGCAACATCAATGTTTGGTTGTGTTGTATACGGAGCAGTTACCAATACATTTTCAAACACACCAATGCTGTTGAATTTGCCTGCACCAGGTGTACCATCGTTTACATTGGTTACATAATATACACTGCCCGTTGAAGGTG
This sequence comes from Phnomibacter sp., assembly GCF_036803085.1. Lineage (NCBI taxonomy): Bacteria > Pseudomonadati > Bacteroidota > Chitinophagia > Chitinophagales > Chitinophagaceae > Phnomibacter > Phnomibacter sp. The sequence goes on from NZ_DAIRUZ010000006.1 coordinate 17,264, forward strand.
CTGCACCCATAGCGCCGGTTGGAGCTACTGAATAACTGCTACCAACTGAAGGAGCCGCATCGGCACGTACTATGGCAATGGTATAGGTTGGGTCAACAGTGCTGCCACCTTGCAAAACTGGGTTTGCAGGTACGCTAATAGCATATGTACCGTTGGCTGCGAAAGAAGCAGACTGCATTACTTTACCAGCATCAGGGCCATTAGAAGCAATAGCAATTACTTTATAGGTTCCTTGTGCAGGAATAGTTTCTGTACCTTCTACTGTTCTGTTACCATTCGCATCAATCCAAATTTTACCTGTAAGTGTTTGAGATATAGCACATGGGGTAATGGTGAATTGAATGTAGCAACCAGCTTCTGCCGGAGGAACAGCGAAGTAGTTTGAAGTGCCAGCTGTAGCCGGGAAAGGATTGCTGCTGTTGTATTCGATACTGCTTGGTGTAACAGGGTAAGAATTGTAGAAACGTGTACCAGCAGGGAACTCAGCACTGATAGTAGATACTGCTATGCTTGGGCCATTTACAGGGCAAATGGGGAAGTTGCGTACAGAAGGTGTAGTTGTACAATGTGTGTTGTTGTAAGCCGTTACATCAAAGTTTATCATCAATGGAGTTGTGATAGGGTCACCGGCACATGAGCCGTTTTGAGTAAAGCCCTGTACCAATGGTTGATTGTTGAATGAAGTGCCAGAAGTGGCGCCTGTACCAGAGCTTGTGCCAGCTACAATAATTGTTTGGGCACAATTGGTATTTTTAAGAATAGCACAGTTTTCTGTTCCCTTAAACTTGAAGCTTAAATCGGCCAACAAAGTAGTTGCGTCTGCTGGCATTGGTACAGTGCCAAAGTCGAGTACTACAGAACCTGTAGAGCCGAGCAATGGGTCGAAATAAGCATTGAATGGAGTGGGTGCTGGAGTGAAGTATACATTCTGCTGAATGCTGCCTGGTACAAAGGTGGTGTTGTATGGAATAGGAATAACGAGCTTGTAGTTATTCACTGCTTCAGTACCCATATTTTTGATGTCTACTTTGTATTCTACTTCTTCACCAGGCTTTACACTCAAAGTGCCGGTAGCAGGCACTACACCATTGATTTTGCTTACGGTCAACAAGTTCTGTACTTCAGGAATGTACGCATCTACACTCATCGCCATGTTGAAGATGATGTAGGTGTCCTGAGTAGAACCGTAACGGAACATCGTTTCAGTAGCATTGTTGCCGATCACCTCGTTGTTCGTATTGGTAATGTTGAACATCGAAATATCGATGCCTGTATTGTTGGTACGGTTCAAATTACGGGTGTTGCCACCAGTTTGTATGCTTGAGTTAAAGAAATTGGTAGCAGCGTTGCCACTATGGTTGAGTGATACAAATGTGTTGTCACTTGCACGGCGAATCTGGAAATAATCACCGCTAATGTTACGATCGCCTTCGCCGGCCATCATACCTACTTTAATATTTACTGGTCCTGTCTGAACTGTTTTGAAACCGCTGATGGGCAAATCAAAAGCTGCGGTAGTGCTACCTGCAACATAAGCATAGCCGTCAAACACGGTTACATCACGCCATTTCATCTTGGTGTTTTCATACACTACTACCAGGCCCCAACCTCCAAAGTAGCCGGTACCACCACCATCACCCTCAATGAGAGCCATATCTGCTACGGTATAAGCGCCTAAACCATTCGCTCTTACATAGTCAGTTACTTCGGCATAGGCTGCATACATGTTCCCTTCTGAGGTAGTAGGAAAGTAAATGTCAGAAGGGGATGCTGTGATGGTAGTATAACCAGCAGCAGCAGGACCTTTCAACTTCAATTGTTGCTTGTCGAAGCTTTTTGTAACGGTAGTATTTACTTGAATAGTGCCAGATACATTCACTTCAGCATCAGAAGTAGTTTGAGTGTTTGTTTCAGTGCCTGTGCTGGTTGGATATTCAGCACGGATAAGTTTATTCACCACAATAGTTACACCACCAGTGGCGCTGTATACCTGATACGGAGTGCTTAATGTAGCTGTGCTCACACCGTTGCTGGTAGTAATTGTAGCAGCCACATTGGTGGCAGTTCCGCCATTTACGGCAACCGTAATTGGGTTACTGCTGTTGTTGGTAAAATCAAACACAACCGTATTTCCGTTACCACTAAAAGTGTAACGGGGATAACGGTTGTTACTGCCACCAGCACGTGCTACACTCATAGTGTAAGCTGTGTTGGTAATGGCTTCATTGTGGTTTACTATTTGTGTGTTATTTACCGATTGAGGAGTAGAAACAGTTTTGTTTACGCTAAAAGTATTGCTGCTACCTGCACGTCCTGTCCAATACAAACCCGCAAACAGAATATTGGAGCAAGAAGGGATAGCTCCGTTTTCTGAAGAGAAGGTAAGATTAGCAGAAGATGAGTTGAAAGTAGTGCCATCTCCGTCGATATCTACATACACCATATTGTTGTTACCGTTATCGGAGTTTTCTCCATACGATGACAACGTGAGATTGGTGTTGCCAATCATTGTAAAGTCGCCTTTGATGTTGTAGATTTTACGATCGGGACTTACTGCAGCACTGCGTTGTGCAAACTGCTTTACTACCTGAGCGTTTACTTGTTGAATCGTTGTAAATGCCATCAGCGTGAAGATGGACAGTGCAACGTTACGGTTGCGCAAGCACAACCATTGGGTGTAAAGATTTTTCATCTTTAAGGGTTTAGCGTTTAGGAATATCAGATCAAGAATAAGAGTCGGGTAGGGGTACTGCACTTACGATGTTTGTTGTACATCGTACAAAACTGTGATACCTGAAAGGGTGGCAGGTACCAGTTTCTTTATTTCTGTTGCTGTGCAGGGTACGTCGCTTTTGAAAATGATGTATTGTACGTTGCTTATTTTTTCAAGCATAGCACTTGTAATCATGGCAGATTGCAAGTCCTGCTTCGTACGAATGCGAACTTCCAGCACAGCAACCTTTGCTGGTCTATCGGGCATTGTAGCAATAAATGAAAGAGAGGCTGCATCGGTGCTCAACACAATTGCAGGCGTATTTCCTGTTACTTGTTTTTGATGGTTACGCAATACAATGCTGGGTTGTACATCGTAGAGCATACTTTCAACGGCCGACTTAGAAGAGGTGGAAGATGTGCCCAAAGCCAGAGCACCTTGCTGTGTTTTTTGAGCAGCCAAAAATTCTTTTACAGAAACTACTTGTTGGGCAAAAGATGTGCTAAGGGTAAAGCAAATCGCTGCCAGGGTAAGAAGCGTTTTCATTGTTTAAGTTTAAGGGGTTGGAATCAATGGCAGACAATAGGGTGAGTCTGCCATTGATATCCGTTTTGGGTTGTTTAAGGGTTGGTCGGGTGTTTGGGTTCAGTTTAAGGTTCGGGGTAGGGTAGTTCAAGGGTTTATGGTTCAATCAGATCTTGTGTCCGTAGTATCGCATAACATTCCAGATTGGTCTGTTGAGGGGGTTAGTCACAACATCCATCAATTTGAATGATTAACTCTAGTAACGGGGCGGTTAAGAAGGCTTTTTGTTGGCGATTCGGGTTGGGGTTTCAATCAATCGAATCGCATTCATTAAGCGGTATAACCAGTAGGTAACAGAGGTTTAGGGTTTTATCTCCGATTTCCTAATGCAAATGTAATACGGCCAATCAATTTTGCAACATTGATTTTTGTCAAATTTGATTTTTGTCAAATTTTATTTCACCGGAAAATAATAATCAATTGAAAATCAGTAACTTACAAAATTGATGTGGAAAAACTATTTTCTAAAAAAGTTCGTACAAAGATGTTAGAACGTCATTTTTGGCCCTGTTTTTGAATTACACATCTGATTTGGCGTGTAGTACCACATATCTTTTGTCAGTTTTTTTGTGGCTCATGGTTCTATCTATTGTAGTATTTCAACTACAATCATCCTTCCGGCCTTGGGCATAAAAAAGCCCCCCGAATAGTATTCGGAGGGCCAATGAGTAAAGTTTAAAAAACTTACTTGTATTGTACGGCAATACCTTTTGCCAAATCTGTCATTTGCTTCAGGCTTTCGTCGTTCAGGTTACCCTTCTTAAACTCAGCCAGTACGTTTGGCAGCTTGTTTTCCATTTCCAGCAGGAAATGCTCTTCAAAAGCCTTAACGTTCTTCACGGCTACATCACGGAGCAAACCTTGTGTACCGAGGTAAATGATGGCTACCTGCTTTTCTACACTCATAGGAGAGTATTGCAGCTGCTTCAGGATTTCCACGTTACGGGCACCTTTGTCGAGTACAAGCTTGGTAGCCGCATCAAGGTCGCCACCAAACTTAGAGAAGGCTTCCATTTCGCGGTAGAGGGCCTGGTCAAGTTTCAGGGTACCGGCCACTTTCTTCATCGACTTAATCTGGGCGTTACCACCTACGCGGCTTACAGAAATACCTACGTTGATGGCAGGACGGATACCAGCGTTGAACAGGTTACCTTCCAGGAAGATCTGTCCGTCGGTGATGGAGATTACGTTGGTAGGAATGTAAGCAGATACGTCACCAGCCTGCGTTTCAATGATGGGCAGGGCAGTCAGGCTACCACCACCTTTCACCAAATGCTTGATGCTTTCGGGCAGGTCGTTCATGTTTTTAGCTACTTCATCTTTACCAATTACCTTGGCTGCACGCTCCAGCAAACGGCTGTGCAGGTAGAATACGTCACCAGGGTAAGCTTCGCGGCCCGGAGGACGACGGAGCAGCAGAGACACCTCACGGTAGGCCACAGCTTGCTTACTCAGGTCATCATAAATAATCAGGGCAGGACGTCCGGTGTCGCGGAAAAATTCACCGATAGCAGCACCGGCAAACGGAGCGTAGAACTGCTGAGGAGCAGGGTCAGACGCAGAAGCCGCTACAATAGTAGTATAGGCCATGGCACCGTTGTCTTCCAGGGTCTTCATTACACCAGCAATGGTAGATGCCTTTTGGCCAATGGCTACATATATACAATATACAGGTACACCAGCTTCGAAGAACTCTTTCTGGTTGATGATGGTGTCAATTGCAATGGCGGTTTTACCGGTCTGGCGGTCGCCAATGATCAATTCACGCTGACCACGACCAATAGGAATCATAGCGTCGATAGCCTTGATACCAGTTTGGAGCGGTTCTTTTACCGGCTCACGGAAGATTACACCGGGAGCTTTGCGTTCCAACGGCATTTCGTACAGTTCGCCAGCAATAGGTCCTTTGCCATCAATGGGCTGGCCGAGTGTGTTGATAACACGACCCAGCAGGCCTTCGCCTACTTTAATAGAGGCAATCTGACCTGTACGGCGGGCTTTATCGCCTTCCTTAATTTCAGCGCTGTCGCCCATCAGTACCACACCTACGTTGTCTTCTTCGAGGTTGAGGGCGATGGCTTTTACGCCATTTTCAAATTCAACGAGTTCGCCACTCTTTACGTTGTTGAGGCCGTAAATGCGGGCAATACCGTCACCCACCTGAAGCACAGTACCTACTTCTTCCAGGTTGGCTGCGGCGTCAAAGTTGCTGAGCTGCTGGCGCAGAATCGCCGAAATCTCATCTGGCTTAATGTCCACCATAGTTTTTTATTGAATAGTGTAAAGAATTCAAGTTTTCAGGGTTTACCCCTAAATTTTCAGGCCGCAAAAGTAAGGCACTATCCCTCAGTTAGCAAAAGCATTTTTGGAAATGACCGGCCCGATATTTTTTCTAATCATCAGGTAAGTCCAAAACCGGGTTTTCGGTCCTGTTGCAGTTAAGCATTTCCCCAAATGAGCCAGGCCAGCATGGCCACCACAATAATGGCAAAAACCCAGCCCGGGTGAATGCGTGGCCGGCTGATAAAGTAATAAGGTATCATACTCAGCCCCAAGGCAATGACCCACCAACCCATTTGGCCATTATTGCCCAACTCCCGGTTATAGCCCGCTTCATCTATAACATTTGTATTGCCTTTTGACAGCAAGCTGATTTGGACCCTTCCGCCGCCGCCTCTGTTGGCAAAGTGGCCGGCATTTACTTCGTCGAGCCAAACCGTAATCTTGTCGCCGGGCAACAGGCTGCGTAGTAAGCTATCTGCGCCAATAGCTTTCAGTGCAAAACTTTCTGCCACTAAAAGCTTGCTGTTTTCTTCCACAGGTATCAGCACCAGATTTTTTTGAACTGATGAATCCATACCTGGTTGATAAGGTTTGCTTTTTACCGTAGCCTGTACTTTGGTTAATGTATTTACATCCACCTGTTTTTTCCCAATCACCAACCATGCACCTAACAGCAGCAACATGGCCACTGCTACTTTACCCATGGTGCTATTAAGCCCCTGCAGTATTAGCCCTTCCATCATATTGCTTCGGGAATTGGTATGGCGCCGAAAAGGTTGGTTCATGTGCATATCGAAAAATTATCTGCGGGTAAATGTAAGTCCGGAAATTATATGCTTTGCTAGGACGATGATGAGGTGTGGTAGTTAATTCTTGTAGTGTTTTTTATAGATTTTTGTGTGCCACACAAAATATTGTAGCAAAAAAATCAATGTAGCTTTTTTGCTTCGGCTTTTACTGATGCAATTCAGTACAACTACGCTATGACGATGCTGCTTCAGCAAATACTTTTACATCCGCTTACAAAAGAACAACACGCCAAAATATCGCTTGATAATTATCAAAAAACGATGAAGTAAAAGCTTGTACCCCTTTCAGCGTATTGACAATGCCATGTATTAGCAGTACCTTCTACACATCATTTCTTCACTCCATAAAAACAAACAAACATGGCTACCAGTAAAAAAGCTGCTGCACCTGCCCGCAGCCAAACCGCTACTAAGGCCGTTGCCACACGAAGGGCATCTGCCGAACCGGTAGACGTTGCTACCAAAGCAATCCGTTCTGTTGCCGCATTGAGCGGCAATCCTCGTCCGCTGGGTGCACCCAGCACCAACCTCACCAGTGAGCTCAACAACATCAACTTCCATAAGATGATTGGTGGCCCGCTGCAAGCTGCCATTGAAGCACAAACTGCTTCGGCCATGGCTACCATCAATTTTATTAATGCCGTAGGTTTTACAGAAGTCGATGGCAAAAAAGAATTGGTGATGGTCGACTTTTCGCATACCAAAAAAGATGTGGATGCCGAAGGCAAAGAAGTAACCAGTGAATCGTTTATCAAAGTCCCTTTATTAGCCATGCTGCCCATCCCGTCTATCCGTATCGAAACGGTAGACATAAATTTCAACGTAAAGCTAAACTCCGTTGAAACCGCTAACACCAGCGATAAGCTGAATGTAGCTGCCGAAGTAAAAGGTGGTTTTGGTCCGGTAAGCTTTAAAGTGTCGGCCTCTTACCAGCGCCAAAGCAGCACTGGTGTAAAGGTGGAAAAAGAATACAGCCTGAATGTGAAAGTAAAAGCCACTCAGGATGAAATGCCTGCAGGTTTGGAGAAAATCCTGAACATGCTGGCTAGCTAATCTTCCCAAAGCATTTTCCATACAACACGCTACAGCGCCATGCCGGCTTGCCCGGTATGGGCTGTGGTTGTATCACTCTATTGTTATGATTACCGTAGCACAATACCTCTCTTTTATTTTCAGCGAAATCACCCGGGCCCGTGTGATAGCCGACACCGAATCGGTACGCATTGCTACCGAATACGCCAAAGACTCGGTAATGAAACATTTCTCCGTACCCCGGTTTAAAATACCGGAGCTGGAACTCAACATTCCGATGGTGATAGCTGGTGCACAGTACAACAACATTTACACTTTTACCTGGCAGTATGAAGAGTTTGAAAAATTCATGCTCGGTTATGTCGACCGTTTTGGCCGGCAGTTTGCAAAGCCCTTTCCCAACGATGCAAGGGAGATGATGCAAGTGCGTCAATTGATTAAAGAGGCGTACAACGACCTGAGTGAAATGCCCAACCTGCAAGATCTGAACCAGTTGGTGATTGAAAAGAAAGAAGATGCGGTGCAACACATCGACAGGATTGTAAAAACACTCATGGGTATTTATGCAAATGTAGAACGGGTAAAACCGAATCCCAATCCACTCATTGTTACCAGATTCATTCGCATTCAAACCATGGAAGATTTGATAGCCGAATGGAAAAAAATGCTTCAGCAAACGCTGGGTGAAAATATTCGCCTCACAGAGAGTGTGCTTAAAAATCTGCTCATTAGTCCGGAAACACAAATTGTAAAAACAGAGGGTACCGATATTTCGATTTTGCAAATCAGGGCGAAGATTACTGAGGAAGGCATTTTCGTAAATAGTGTAACAAATGCAGAAGGCGAAGAAACCAAAGTAGTAGATTTCGAATGATACCTGTACTGCAATACCACAAACTGGAGCTGCTGGATAAGCTGATGCTCGATGGCAGAAAAGTGTTTGCTGCTTACGAAATGCGGGACTATTATTTTGACGATCAGCTGAAGCAATGGTTGCAACGATGCGACCAATTTTTCGAGCAACACAATGGTCCGGTGGAAAGATCAAAAATGAAATCCTTGTACACCGATTTTGCCACATTGCTTCGGGGCACCGATCCTTACAGCTTTGAAAAAATAGAACGCAACAAACGTGCCCAGGAACTAACCATTGGCTACCGAATAGCAAGGGAAGCTTTGCAGGTGCTCATGGATTATTATCAGCTGGTGTACAACCGGCTGGAAGAATCGAAAAACCTGATAGGGCAAATGGTTTTGGCCATGCTGCAAGCAGGCTTAATTACCACCAACGACATACAGAAAATGACTACGCAAAAGCACAGCGAAACGCTTTGGCAAAAAATGGCAAAAGATAACCAGCTGCTATTGGTGCAGCAAAAAGTACTGCTGCAAACAAGCAAGTACGATGCCATCATTTTGCTGGGCTTGGTGCTCACAGCTTTGCGCAATAAATAATGCTACACTTTTTTCTACACCCAAAAATCTCATTATGGAAACATCGAATTATGGCATGGGCTGGTTGCCCGATTTGCCCGACTTCCGCGATTACACCGCCGACAGCACAGTAGTACCTGCCCAACTGCTGGCAGTAGGCCGAACGGAAACCGTAAAAGGCATGCTGGCATCGGCCAACATTAAGGCCGGAAAGCCAGCCAAAGCACCTTCCAGCGCAGATCTGCGGTCGTGGTGCTCACCTATTGAAGACCAAGGCTCTATTGGTAGCTGCACGGCACACGCTGGTGTGGGAATGATTGAGTATTTTGAGAGCCGGGCTTATGGCCGTCATCTCGACGCATCCAGATTGTTTTTGTATAAAGTAACACGCAACATGCTTGGTTGGACCGGCGACACAGGTGCCTTTCTGCGCACCACCATGGGTGCCATGGCTTTGTTTGGTACACCACCCGAATCTTACTGGCCGTATGTCATCAGCAAGTACGATCAGGAGCCCAGCGCCTTTTTGTATGCTTACGGGCAAAGTTTTCAGGCCATTCAGTTTTACCGCCTCGACCCGCCGGGTACTGCCCGCCCCGATATTTTGACCAGCCTGAAAACACATTTGGCTGCAGGCTTACCTGCTATGTTTGGCTTTACCTGCTACAGTTCTTTGTACAGCGAAAGCGGTCGCAAGGGGATGATTCCTTTTCCCAGTGCTACAGAAAAAACTGCTGGTGGTCATGCGGTAATGGCGGTTGGTTTTGATGACAACAAAACCATCACCAACCCCAACGATAAAAAGAAAACAAAAGGTGCCATCCTCATCCGTAATAGCTGGGGAACTGGTTGGGGCGAAGCGGGCTACGGCTGGCTGCCGTACGAATACATTTTGCGTGGCCTGGCCGACGACTTTTGGTGCCTCATCAAAAAAGAATACATCAATACCGGACAGTTCGGTATTTAAGGAATCGCCATCTTTGATTTAGTACATACAGCAGGTTTCGGTGTTGCTACTGCACCGCCCTGCTGTTCTTTTATTTTTGCATATGCGTATCACATTGCACATTGGAGAAAGCAAAACCATCTTACTGCAAAAAGAAGGTGTGGGCGGCTATAACTGGTTGCTGCAAAACGCCGATGAAGAAAGTCTTCAAATCAGCACTAAAATATTGCCTGCCAAGTCCAAACTCATAGGAGCAGGTGCTGTACTTGAAGTGAAAATTACTGCTTCGAAAATCGGAATATTCATTCTTTCTGCAACTTACCGCCGCAGTTGGGAAAAGCAAGCGGCTAAGGTGCAGCAATACGAAGTCGTTGTCACTTGATCGAATTGCTGATTCACTTTTCTTGCATAAAATTATTCATCTCGCTACAACCATTTCATCTTTCCGGGGCTCTTGTGTAAAAACGGAGCCATGCCTGAGTCAACCTTTCATTTACATATACCCAAGCCCTGCCACGAAAACTGGCAACACATGACCCCCGCTGAAAAAGGTCGCTTTTGCGGTCAGTGTCAAAAAACGGTGGTTGATTTTACCACAATGACTGATGATGAAGTGCTTGACACATTGAAAGCTGCTACAGGAAATACCTGTGGCCGTTTTTTGGCACAACAATTAGGCCGGCCGATGCAACCCACTCACTTACAACGCAGCTGGCTACGGGTAAAATGGTTTTGGGCAGCCCTCATTTCCGGCGCATTGTTTGCCAACAAAGCAACTGCTCAAAAAGCAAGCTATGCTGATACGGTGGTAGTGACAGCACCAAAATCCAAAGCTGAAGTGGTGACAATGGGCAAGCTAATGATGCCAGCTCCACAACCCATCATTATCCAAGGGCAGGTAACAGATGAAAAAGGTATGCCCATGGCTGGCGTATCTGTAATGATTGAAGGCACTACTGTGGGCACCAGTACCAATGCATTGGGCAGGTACGAATTGAGGGTGAAAGAGCCTGCGCCTTCGGTAAACATTCAATACTCTTCCGTTGGATACATGTCCATGCAACATCAATTACAATTGGCGCCATTGAAGTCTTACCATATTTACCAACAACATGCACAGTTTACCAAGGCAATGATGGCTCTTTCTGGCGAAGTGGTGATTGTACGCAAGAAGAAAAAATCAAAGCCTGCAGCATCAATGAAATCAACAGTGGAGAAAACCACAACGAAAGAATTACTGCAGGTGTTTCCCAATCCGGCAAAGGCAGGACAACCCATTTTCATTGCACAAATAAAACCTGGTACCTACTCACTTCAATTGTACAGCAATGATGGACGACCAGTGGCCACCGCCTGCATTCTACAAGCAAAGGGTGCTGCCAACCTGAGCTGTACATTTCCCGCATCTATCAGCACTGGGTTGTACACGCTGCTGCTGACAAATGAAAACCAACAGCCACAAACGGCACAGGTATTGGTGCAGTAATTGTATCACAGCACTTTTGTTAAGGGTGTGTAAGAATTGGAGATCGGGGTTGCATCTTGGCAGATTGGATATTATCTTATCCGCCAAACCCTTGTAAGATGCGTTATCTCTTCTTCATCCTCAGCTGTATTAGTTGTTGTTTGTTTTCTATTGGCTTCGTATCAGCACAACCTTTACTCACTGTGCAGCAGCTGGAGCAAACGAATTTCACTACACATAAAGGCGGCACTATTTCGCCACAAGCATTGTATGTTGATGCTGACGTGTTTGAAAGTGTATTCAATCTTGGCGCTGTGGTACTGCGCAAAGGCAACAGCTATGCTTTGATGAATGCAAGCGGCGAATTTTTGGTGCCTTACAACAAATACAAAACGCTGAGCAGTACTGGTGTTTTCAATATCAATAATGAACTCATTCACAATGGTTGGTTCAATTACAGTACGCCAGATGGTTTTGGCTTTGTAGATGCAAGTGGCAAAGTAGTGATACATGATCCTTATGCGGCTTTTCAGTTGTCGGCAGATAAGCGGCATTTGGTGTCGCTTACGCAAAAGCCATACAGCATCATTGCAATGGATGGAAAAAAGTATCAGCCGGGCTTTTATCCGAATGCTATTGGTGAAGGGTTCTTTTTTAGTAACGAGCCGGCAGGTAGCAAAGCAGCCTACAGGAAATTGAATGGCAGTATCCTGGTGCAAGATCAATTCAACAGTCCCGGTCATCCTTTCAAAGACAAGCTGGCATTGGTGCAAAAAAGAAATGAGTTTAATGAACTAAAATATGGCTTTGTTGATGCCACTGGTAAACTGGCAATTCCTTTTATGTACAGCAATATGCCTTCCTATTTTCAAAATGGAAGAGCAAGAGTACAACCCACTAACACAGCCGATTTCGTTTCGGCCATCATCAACAAGCAAGGTGCTGTATTGCTCAAGCAAACCAAGCAAACCATACAGCAAATGGGGGAGTTTAAATTCTTTGCCAACGGACTTAGTGTAAGCAACAATGCCACTGCCATTATGGATACCAGCATGGCAACCATATCCATGCAGCAGTTATTGCAAAAGGCAGGCATCACACAGCCGGTATCATTCCATGCTATTGACCTTACCTGGCGGGAAGAAAAACATCCCATCCTCATCTATTCGTATGCCGGCAGAGCAGGCTTGAACAGCATTAATCCCAATGCCCGCAACTACGGTTACATATTGCTACGAGATGGCATAGTAGTGCCACCGGTGTTTCATATGGATGGTAGTAAAAACTTGATGGAATTTGATCCGGTAAGCGGTTTAGCCCGTGCCAAAATGATTACAGGAAAAGCACAGAACGGTCAGCCCATGCTGATGGATGGATTCATTGATTTGAAGGGTACGTTCACTGTTTTACTAAAAGAGAAAAGTGCCTGGTAGTTAGCCATATTAATTCATGAAAAAAAGCGATCAGAACATTTGTGCTGATCGCTTTTTTGATTGGGGTAAAATACCGGTTAATTCCTCACCGGCTTTCCACCCTTCAATACACTTTGTATACGTTCCAGTGTTTTCTTTTCACCCGTCAGGCTCAGGAAGGCTTCCCGCTCAATGTCGAGCAGGTATTGTTCGCTTACCAGGGCTGCTTCGCTCAGGTCGCCGCCGCACATCACGTAGGCCAGCTTCTTTGCAATCTTCACGTCGTGCTCGGTAATGTAGTTGCCCAGCTGCATGCCGTTGAGGCCGGCCAGCATGGCACCCAATGCTCCACGGCCCAGCACTTTTACATCGGTACGCTGCACGGGCTGCACATATCCTTTGTTGTACATTTCCAACACACTGCGTTTGGCATCGGCTACCCGGCGGTTGATGTTCATGCTCACTTCATCAATACCCTTGCGTAAGATGCCGAGTTCGTAACCTTCGTACGCACTGGTGGCCACCTTGGCCATACCAATGGTAAAGAAGCGACGCTTCAATGCTTCCATTTCTATTTCGCCATCAAAGTATTCGTCGCCGGCACGCAGCGCAAATTCTTTGGTACCGCCACCACCGGGTATCAGGCCCACGCCCAGTTCTACCAGGCCAATATAGGTTTCGGCAGCAGCCTGTATTTTATCGGCATGCAGGCTAAACTCGCAGCCGCCGCCCAGCGCCATGCCATGCGGTGCTACCACCACGGGCACACTGCTGTAGCGCAGCCGCATGCTGGTATTCTGGAACATGCGAACGGCCATATCCAGCTCATCATATTCCTGATCGATAACATACATAAAGATGAGGCCCACATTGGCACCGAGGCTAAAGTTGGCGCCTTCGTTGGCTATCACCAGTCCCTTGTATTTTTCTTCGGCAATGGCCACACTTTTCTGAATGCCCGCCAGCACATCGCCACCAATGGTATTCATTTTGGTGCTCCAGCTCAGGCCCAGCACATCATCACCCATGTCTACGAGAGTGCAGGCACTGTTTTTCCAAACGGTCTTTTCTTTCAGGTCAGAAAGAATAATAAAGTTGTCGCCACCTGGCAGCAGCTTGTAGGTTTTGCTGGCTACATCGTAGCAATAGCGTTTGCCGTTTTCTACTTTGTAAAAAGTTTTATTACCTGCGGCAATGAATTCTTCTACCCAAGCCGCTACACTGAAACCCGCAGCCTTCATGGCTTCGGTGGTTTTGGCTACGCCCAACAAATCCCATGTTTCAAAGGCACCAATTTCCCAGCCAAAGCCCGCCATCATGGCGTCGTCTACGCGGTAGAGTTCATCGCTTATTTCGGGAATGCGGTGGCTGATGTAGCTGAAAAGATGGTTGTGGAATGCCCGGTAGAATTCACCTGCTTTATCAGGGGCTGCCACCAACATTTTAATGCGCTGCTTCAGGTCGTCTATTTGCTTGCCCGCTTCTATGCTGGCAAACTTGGCTTTCACTTTCGGGCCGTATTCCAGCGTATGCAGGTTCAGCGTCAGTATTTCTTTTTTACCGCCGCTCTTGTCCATTTTAAAGAAGCCACCCTTGGTTTTGTCGCCCAGCATATTGGCCGCTACCATTTTTTCCAGCCACGCAGGGATGGTAAAAATGTCTTTGGCTTCATCGTTGGGGCAGTTGGCGGCTACGCCCTGCGCCACTTTTACCAGCGTGTCTATACCCACCACATCGGCCGTGCGGAAAGTAGCACTCTTGGGTCGGCCAATGGCAGGACCAGTGAGGGCATCAATTTCATCGGTAGTAAGACCTTGTTGTTCCATCACCCGCATAATGGCCATCATGCTGAACACACCAATGCGGTTGGCAATAAAGGCCGGTGTGTCTTTACACAGCACGGTGGTTTTGCCCAAATACAAATCGCCATACTGCATCAGAAAGTCTACAATGGCAGGGTCGGTATCGGGAGTAGGAATAATCTCCAGTAACCGCAGATAGCGGGGCGGGTTGAAGAAGTGCGTACCGCAGAAATGTTTGCGGAAATCTTCGCTGCGACCCTGGCTCAGCATGTGAATGGGAATGCCCGATGTATTGCTGGTAATCAGCGTTCCGGGCTTGCGGTATTTTTCTACTTGCTCGTAAATGATTTGTTTGATATCGAGGCGCTCCACCACCACTTCAATCACCCAGTCGCACTGGGCAATGTCTTTCATGTTGTCGGTAAAGTTGCCGGTGGTAATGCGTTTGGCCACGGCTTTGGTAAACACGGGGCTGGGGTTGCTTTTCAGCGCAGCGGCCAGCGCATCGTTTACCAATTTATTGCGTTCGGCGGGCTTTGTGCTTTCAGTAGCTTCTTTGGGTACCATATCCAGCAGCAGTACCGGCAGGCCGATACCTGCAAAATGACACGCAATGCGGCTACCCATAACGCCGCTACCCAACACAGCCACTTTTTTAATGGAGCGATTCATATAGCAAAACAGTTTTTAAGCAAGATGATGACGAAGTAACCAAAAAATGGTTGCATAAACAACTATTTTAAGAAACTCTTTTCACTGCCCTTGATGACATACTTTTTTGGGGCTGTCGGCAGGAGTACATGGCCCGGCAGTTGTTCCCGTGCTTTCAGGGTGCCGCCCTTCGCTGCGCTGCGGGCCCCCGCCCTCGACTAAGTCGAGGCGTGACCTTCCAGCCCGGGCAGCCCCTGAGCTGTGTTACATCGCCCATCAAAATACTTGTGGCTGCTGCGGCGAAAAACAGGAATTTTGCAGACCAAAAATTCAAGCCATGAGTCATCATAACATTGCCGATATACGCAAAGATTATACCCTGCATACCCTCGATGAAGATTCGGTAGCCGCCACACCGGTGGCCCAGTTTGGCCATTGGTGGCAGGAGGCAACTGGCGCCCAAATTTTGGAGCACAACGCCATGACACTGGCCACCTGCGGCGCCGATGGCATGCCCGAAGCCCGTACCGTTTTGCTCAAGGGATTTGATCAGGAAGGGTTCGTTTTTTTTACCAACTACGACAGTGCCAAAAGCAAGCAATTGCTGGAAAACAACCAATGCAGCCTCCTGTTTTTTTGGAAAGAACTGGAGCGTCAGGTACGCATTGCCGGCATCGCCGAAAAAATAAGCGAAGCAGAAAGCATTGCCTACTTCAATAGCCGCCCCGATGGCAGCAAGCTGGGCGCCTGGGCATCGCCACAAAGCCTGGCAGTAGCAGGTAAAGCGTGGTTGAAAGAAACCTTTGAGTTTTACAAGGAACGATTCAAACACGGCGAAATACCCAAGCCACCACATTGGGGAGGCTGGCGGGTAAAGCCGGTGCGCATGGAGTTTTGGCAGGGCCGCCCCAGCCGCATGCACGACCGTATTTTATATCAGCAAAACCCCGAAGGTGGCTGGAGTATTTCAAGGTTGGCTCCGTAAGACTTTCTATGTATTTATGTAATGTGGTTGTTTATTTTTATTGCATGAAATCACACCTCCCATTTCTAATAACCGTAGCATTGTTTTTTTGTGTTAATTGTATTTATACGAAACAATTAATTGCACAGTCTGCCAATAACCCGTTGTATTTCTATTTAGATAACAATTACAAGGAAACAAAGAATGCAAAATCTGTAGCTTTCATCGAAGCCGTATGGAAAGATGCTGGCCAATGGCGGGCTCAAATGATGACATTCCCTGGAAAAGTGTTGGTAAAGGATTTTTCGTATACCGATTCAACACGAACACAAAAGCAAGGAAGGGTACTCTCTTTTCATTTCAATGGAAATCAGTCAGATTCAGGATTTTATGTAGCCGATAAATTGCATGGTGATTACTTTAGTTGGTACGATGATGGTAACATCGAAAGTGAGTTTCATTACAACATGGGCAACCCCGTTGATACTTGTTTAAAATGGTCGCCGGGTGGTACTTTGAATTATATCAGCATTACAGATAGTAACGGCAATGGACTGTGCAGAGAGTTGTATTCATCAGGTAAAAGTAAATTCAGTGGCCGCCTGTTTCAAGGAAAGCAGCATGGGCTGTGGCAGGCAAAATCCGAAACCGGTGTAGTAAAAATGCAGGTGCAGTTTACAAATGGAGAGATCCAATCTACTGCTTGTTTTAACCCAGACGGTTCAGTTAAAATAGGGGATTGCGTATTTGAAAAGCTGGCATCATTTCCGGGCGGTGCAGAAGCATGGCGATTATTTTTGCAGCAAAATTTACAGTACCCTTCTGACGCTCAAACACGCAAAATAACCGGTGCAGTTAAAGTGGCATTTAATGTTGCGAAAGATGGCAAACTTGATAGTTTCGTTATCCTTAGCTCTCCGGATAAGTCTTTGTCTGATGAAGTATTGCGCCTCATGAAACTCAGTCCTACATGGGTGCCCGCTTTGCAATACAACGAACCGGTTATTTACCGGCACATACAATCTATCAGTTTTTACCTGGAATAATCTACCTCAATGCTTGAATTTTCATTGAGTCCGTTTCCATTCGCTCAATCCAAAATACATGCTTCAGATACAGGCTGTCTGCTATGCGTATTGCTGCATCTTTTGTAGGCGCATAGTTGAACGTACGTTGGCTGTACCATTCAATTATCTTCGGATTTTGCATATTCACAAATACAGTTGCATTGGCCGGTATACTTGCAGAAATCTTTTTTGCTTTCATTTGTTGATCGTTGTAAGCGGTACCCGTAATTCCTTTTTCACCGGGTAAATTGATCAGGAAGTATTGTAAAAGCCCTTGAGCCACAAGGAGGAAGAAAACAGGTTTGCTCACGGTTATAATCCACTCATATTTATGTACAAAAAGCCACATCGTAAATACCAGCGCAAATGCCATCCATGCAAATTCATGACTGGCACTCCAGTGAAAAAGAACCAGATTATATATCAGCACAGCAATCATTGCCCAGCTTAGCCATTGATTGGGGATGTGTAACCAACGTATGCTTTTTTGCTTTATCGAAATATATATCAGCAGAAATACAATGCCGTTATATCCACTGCCAATATGGGTAATGCAGTGCCGAATCATCGTAAGCCATCCTTCATCCTGATTGGCAATGGTGCGGTAGGCCGACCGGCTACTCCAATAATCAACAACCTGCTGCCAACTCAGGTATTGTGCAAACTGATAAAAGATAAGGCCTATGCCTACGGCAGCACTTATGCCTGCGGTAAAGAATAAGCCAACATAACTGTTGTTTCGTTTCTTGCTAGCAAGGCCCCATACGCCCATGCCTGCGGCTAAAAAAGCAGCCACCCAATCGAAATACATGAGCATTACAATCGCCACAAATAATTGCAGGTGAAAGCTGGCAGTGAGTGCATTGCTGGTGCTTGCCGCCTTACGCCACAGTAGCAATACACACAAAACTAATGGCAGCATAATGCCGGTGGTTACGTAGCTGTGCCCCATGTACCACAGCGGTGCTGGTAGCAGGGCAAACAGTGCCACTGCTTGTATGGTTTGTTGTTCATTTGCCAGCCATTGGCGCAGCAATTTGTACAATAAGCTTACAGTAAAAAGTCCGATGAAAATATTGAGTATTTCAAGTGCCAGTGGCGTGGGAGTTATTTGTAAAAAGTGAAATACAAAATAGGGGAGTACATACCAGCCTGCACCAAAGGAGAGATAGACATGATTGCCATTTGCATCAATATGCGGACCGTTTTCCAAAACCCTGTTGCTGTTTCCCTGAAAATTCATGAGCGGGGTATAACCAACATTGGCAGCCCCACCAGCCTGTGACCAGCTTACAGCATTTATGAGTATCACTGCATTGTTGAAATCGTGGTGCTTGGACAATGGCCTGTTGATATGCGGCAGGCGCAAAGCAATAAGCACCAGCAGCAATAATAAAAACAGGCGGTGTGTACTCAGCCATGTACGCATAGCATTGCCTTATTTTAAAGTGGGTTGTTGAAGTTGGCGAATGGTGTACAATAAAAAACCAAAGACCATTATTTGCATGCCCAAGGCTATGCAAAAGCCTGCCGGAATAATGATGCGAAAAACGGCAGAAGGATCGAGTGGGCCAAAGCCTGCTTGCTGCCACTGCCATACTGCATAAGCCGATAGCAAAATACCCAATAAGAATATGCTTCCACCTAAGAGTAAGCCCGTTTCAAAATCGAGCCAGCGATTTATTTTCTGAGAAAACTGCCGTGCAGGATACAATCCCATTTTACTTCCATACAGGCGGGCCAGCACATAAAACTGTAGCAACTGTGTGCCCAGCATTACAAAAATGGAAGCATAATACAGCGTATGAATATCCAACACCAGGTTGAATACTTGTATGTAGCTAAACAACAATGTGCTGCTGAGCAGCAGACCCAGGATTAAAAAGAAAATAGCTGGTGCCAGTAGCAACCATTTGGGGCTGAGCAACAGCATAAGTCGCAAATGCTTCCAGCCATCTTGCCATGTTTTTAAATGCGGTTTTCGATCCCTGCCATCTTTGTGCAACCTTACCGGAACTTCAGCAATATGCATGCGTTGCAATCCGGCTTTGGCAATCATTTCTGATGCAAACTCCATGCCCGGAGATTGCATGTTTAATTGTTCGTATGCTGCTTTACGAATAGCCCGCATACCACAATTAAAATCGCCCAGGGAAACAGCAAATGACTGTCGGCCAATCCATGAAATAACCGGTGTGCCAAGGTAGCGGTGTAGCAAAGGCATGGCACCTGCATCTATACCGCCGGTAAAACGGTTGCCTACAACTAAGTCTGCACCGCTACGTATAGCAGGTATAAATTGGTGCACATCCGCAAAATCATAGCTCTCATCTGCATCTGCAAAAATGATCCATTCGTATTGTGCTGCAAGAATGCCTGCATGCAAAGCAGCACCATATCCTTTTGTGGTTACATGTACCACACGTGCACCCGCTGCTGTTGCAATAGCTACAGAATCATCTGTACTGCCATTGTCGGCAATAATGATTTCACTATGGGTGATGCCTGCTTGTGCCAATGCCAACCGGGCACTGCTGATGCAGCGGGCCAATGTGTTGGCTTCGTTGAGGCAAGGCATGAGTACCGTTAGTGCATTCATAGCAGCAAATGTGCGGCATTTTACAACACAGGCATGGCTGGTTTGCCAAACACAAAAAGATTATTGAGTCCCAACTGAAAGCGCTGATGCAGCAACAAGGTAAAACCAGCTTTAGCTGCTATCTCCGGCGTTTGCTCTACCTCAAAACCGTGGTGTTGTTCAAGGCTCATGCCTTCTATGAGTTTGAGTGTAGATAAAACCGCTAAAATGTAATCGACTTGTTTGGATGGAATGCTGCAAATGAGCTGGCCGCCAGGTTGCAGGCATTCAAAGCAGCAACTGAAAAAAGGAAGCAACATATCATTGGGCAAATGTTCAATCAATGCGAGTGCAGTGACGCTGTCGAACTGCCAGTGTGGCGAAAAATCAAAAGGGAAATTTGTTTTATGCAATTGTATGTGTGCATGCGGAGAAGTGGCCTGGCAAAGCGGATCTACACCCACACCAAATGATAATCGGTTTGCGAGTTGAAGCAGCATTTCACCCTGGTGGCAGCCAATATCTAACAAGCGGCTACCGGCAGGTATATGTTTGCTGGCTTTTTTTATGCGCTGCTGTTGCAAATAACGATCAATACCTGTCATAACGTTGTCAAAAATAAGCAACCCGTCACCTGGATTCACTGTTACAAATCATCATTGCCCCAATAGTTGACAGGCAGCTTGTATTTGTGCAAATTCTTTTTGAATTTCTTGCGTTCTTTACGGTCTGTTTTAATGCCAATATTGGTCAGCACTCCTTCAATACCAATTTTACTCAGGAAGTTGAATTGGCCACGTTTTACTGTTCTTTTTTTAAATACCAGATTGGGCTTGCCGTTATCGTGGCGCCTTACCATTTGATTGACCAGCCAGTTGATGGTGCCAGATAAAAAGTATTCACCATCCCCATTTTTTCCCAATAGCATTACACTCATTTTACGATAGCGTATATCCATGGTGCCGTAGGCAAAATATTTGTTGCCATTGGTAAGCAGGGTTAAGGTATCTATGATGCCACTTCTTATTTGCAAGCTCATTTGTGGCCGTAGCAAAGCATTCATTTCCTGCATATCCATGTGGCCCATGCGTACCCGCATCCAAAAGCCTTGCAGGCTGTCTGTGTACGACTGTCTGAAATTGAACTTCGTTTCCCCTTTGCCGTACAGCCTGCTTTTTATAATCATTATTAAAGAGTCATGCTCTTGTATGTTGTAATTCTTTACGTTCGTGATAAGCCCTTCAACATTATCAATAAAAACCTTTCCTTCTTTACCTGTTTTTTGTACTATTTCATTGTATCGAATAGTGCTGTTGCTGAGTTTGATGCTGTCGATTTGAATAGGGTAAGGCAACGCCATTATTTGCTGTGCCAGCAGGGGCCTGTAGGTCAAAGTGTCTTCCGGTCTTGTTTTATCTCTTTGTGGCCAAATGTTTGCAGCATCTATGTCGAGCCTGGCAATACTAATTGGCGGCTTGTCTTGTGATAAATCTATTTGAACATTTCGCCCGGTTATTTTTCCCGTTGATACACTGATGTGGTCAATTTCAAATGGCTGCTGTAACCAAAAAGATTCCCTGCTAAGCGTAGGAGTAAGTAGAAAAGAATCGAGCATAAAGCTGAGTGAGTGATGGTTGATGGCCTGCAGTCCAACAACCTGAACTTTTTGTTTAGCTGTTTGGTGGGTGAGGTTTGCGCCACGTATCCACCAATGCTGCTGTTTAAATATTTTTTTCCACTCTACACTATCCATACTGGAGTAGGCAAAATTGACGGCGCCAAATTCTTCTATAGCCATGGTTGTGGTATCCTGATTTTTGCCAATTATACGATGCTGTAGCCCTTTGAGCAATAGCGAATCTACTATGCCGCTAGCCTGCTTGCTCACGGGCCATACACGTAGATTGCTCATTACGAGTAACACTCCATCGGGCTGAAATTGTTGATTGGCAAACACAGTTTTTACATCCTTGCTTTGGTAGCGTAAATGAGCAGCCGACAGCTGTGGCACATTATTGTTGTTTGTAAAAGATAAGTTTTCGCATACCAACTTTCCTTTTATAGCGTTGCTGTAGTGGAGTGTATCTCCTGCATCAGATTTCAATACAAAATCAATTGCAGGATTGTCTAACTCAAGGTGCTGAAGAAAGAATGGATTAGACAATGTGCTGACTGCTATCTGTGCTTTAGGTACATTTTTTTTATCACTCGGTTTTGTGGTATTGATATGAAGTTTGGGCTCCAGCATGTACAGGCTTGTGAGGCGAAGCTCTTCGGGGTGAGAATTAAATATGCCGAAACCAGCTTCTAATTTCTCGCTACTAAAATTGATGATTGTGTTACCTTTTTTATTGCTGCCTTTGGCATTGTTGATGATTAATTTTCCTGGTTGTTCCAGCTGCATGCTGCCTGCCTGAAACCAGGTGTTTCCACTTTCCAAAGTATTGCTGTGGCTGCCAATTTGCAGGCTCTTCCAGTAAGCAATGCCATTGGTAAAGTTGAATGAAGTAGCTTTTAGATCAATTGCTGCAGAAACAGCCAGCTGATTGTGCTGATGCAGGTTGAAAACAATGTTTTGAATATCTAAGTTGCCAATAGCAAATGCCGGCAAAGTAGTTTGTTGCGTGTTGTTTGTTTTTCCTTTTTTGTCGATGGTTACCGTGCCACTTTGTACACTGATATGTGATAGTGAAAGACCAGCTTGATTGGTCAAATCAATGCTATTGTAGGCGTTCAGGAGTGTTACACCTTGCAGGTCTATTTGTGCGTATTCACCAAACTGGCCCTTGATGCGACCAAAGTAAAAACCACGTGGATTATTCAGCAGTTGTACATCGCTCAAGGTTAATAAAATATTATTGCCGGTAAGGGTGAATCCCTTTGTTTCCATTTGGCGAATGGCGTGTGTCAGCTCCATAATATTGCCCGCTTTCAGCGCCTTTTTACCATCTATCTGTAACGATAGCCCTAACAGTTTTAACTCATCCTGCTGCCGTTTTGCAGGTATCATCTTTATGGCTGCTTGTTGTATTACAATATTATCTATTTGTATGCTTTGCGCAATTTTTTTCAATAGTACATCTACAGACCGATTGATGTCTTTTCGACGTACCGAATCCTTTTTGGGTTGTTGTAAAATATTGAAGACTACTTCAGGATGAACAACAGTCAGTTTTTTGGCAATGATTCTACGCAGTAATAAATCGCCTAATGAATATCCGTCTAACCTAAGTTCGGGTACTACCACTACGTTAGATTGACGATGGCCTTTGCCTTTTTCACTAATTTGATAGTTGCGTAGTATTAGTGCATTGCTTTGTATCGAAAGGTCGCTTAGTGATGCTGCATACACACTATTGCTGTCGCTTTCAGCATAATTT
This sequence comes from Phnomibacter sp., assembly GCF_036803085.1. Taxonomy (NCBI): domain Bacteria; kingdom Pseudomonadati; phylum Bacteroidota; class Chitinophagia; order Chitinophagales; family Chitinophagaceae; genus Phnomibacter; species Phnomibacter sp. The sequence continues at coordinate 40,385 of NZ_DAIRUZ010000006.1, forward strand.
GAAATATGAATATCTAATGCGCCAATGCCAATAGCCGGACTCCGGCCTTTTATTACTGATAACTCGTTTACAGAAAGCCTGTCGCCTTGCAACTGCATGACGGCTATGTCATCTTTTTTTACATAGTCACGGGTTTTTAATGCATAAGTTACATTTGAGATTGCTGCATAATGAATAGCAAACGAACTGCCATTGTATTGCTGTTTCGAAACCTCCCTTTTTAGTACGGTAGATTTTCGGGTAAGGTCCAGGTTGGCTTTTCCCTCATTAATGAGTACGGAGTCCACTTCAAAAAAACCTTCTTGTATAAATCTGCTCCAGTTGAAATTTCTTACATCAATACTATTGAGTTGTACCTTTTCTGTAGCCTCATTAGCTGTTTGATAGCTAATGTCGAGTGAGTCAATTTCAAGGTCTCCCTTTATGCCATCTACTTCCAGCTTGCCTAATTGTATTTGTAAGCTGCTATCTTCAAAATGAATGTCTGGCCGTTGTAATATTATTTTTCCATCGGTAAAAAGCGGAGCGTTTGAAGGCGCATCTTTTCCAACATCAAGGCCCTTTAGTAAAATGTCAAGATGGTTTATACTAAAATATTGCTGTTCATCTTTTGCATCGATAATGGTAATTGCCGCATCTTTTATTGCCGCATCTTTTATATTCAGTTCAGCAAATGCCTCAAATAGTTTCTGCTGTATGGCACCAATGGTTTGTGCCACATTTTTGTTGCTGCTATCTGTTTTATACAGGCTGTATGTTACAATGCTTGGGCGTTGCAGCTGAATGGTTTGTACATCTAATTTATTGCTGAAAAGTAGCGACCACAATGAGCCAATTTTCAATTCAATACTATCGGCACTAAATGAGAGTTGCTTGCGTGTAGCATTGGTGGGTTGTAGTGCAAACTCTTTCATACTAACCCCAATAGGAAAATATCCAAAACGTACTTTTTTAGCTGTTGTACTGTATTGCCCGTTTGATAATTCATTCACTACTTGTTCAAGCACCTGCTTGGCCCGGTATTGTAGCAACAAGTGCGCTGCCAGTAACAATGATGCTACCGTTAGTAGTAAGTAAATCCCAAGCTTTTTCAATCGGCGCATAACAACAAACAAATGGGTGCAGTAAAATAAACAGAAAGCAGTTGTTAGCCCAAATTGATTTACGCAGCATAGTAATAAAAAAAGCTGCGGACAAACTTGCCCGCAGCTTTGCTGAAATATAAGCAGGTGGTTTAGCTTACGCCGGCACCAGCATTTATCTTGTCTTCGGGATTTACAAAGTGCAACTTGCCACTGGCATCTTCTGCCATCAGTATCATACCCTGACTTTCGATGCCACGCATTTTGCGGGGCGCCAAATTCACCACCACCGTTACTTGCTTGCCTACTACTTCTTCAGGCTTGAAGTGAAGCGCAATGCCGCTTACAATAGTGCGGGTTTCAAAGCCCAAATCTACCTGCAGTTTCAGCAGCTTGTCGGCCTTCTCTACTTTTTCAGCCGCTACAATGGTGCCTACACGAAGGTCTATTTTGGCAAAATCATCGAACACGATTTCTGGCTTTACTGCCCCCTGGCCCCCAGCGGGGGAAGAGACAGCCTCACTGGCATTTACTATGCCTTTATTTTCTCCCCCTCCGGGGGCAGGGGGGCTTTGTCCTTTCAATTTTTCAATCTGCTTCTCTATTTCTGCATCCTCAATTTTGCGGAAGAGCAGCTCCGGTGCCCGCAGGTTGTAGCCTGTGCTCAGCAGTTTTTCTTTGCCGGCATTTTCCCAGTCCAGCATTTTTTCTACCACCTTCATCATGTGCATCATTTTGCGGGCAGTGCCGGGCAAAAAAGGATTGATCATGATGGCGAGGTTGGCACTCAGCTGCAGGCACACATGCATGGTAATGTCGATGCTTTGGCGTGCAGCCACTTGCTCAGGGGTAGCCAGTCCGCCCTTGCCGGCCAGCAAATCATCGCCCAATACTTTGGCCTTAATCCACGGCTCTTTTTTCTGCATGTACTGGTTGCCTTTGCGGGCCAGGTCTATTACTTCAAACAGTGCATCGCGGAACTTGTATTGCTCCAGCAGTTGCTCCATTTTATGCTTGGTCGCTCTAATGTCGTTGAAGATATTCCGGTCATCATCGTCCATTGCATCCAGGTGCAGCGGTGGTACTTTGCCACCGCAGAGCTTGTGCATCAGCACCCAGGTGCGGTTAATGAAGTTGCCAAAAATGCTCACCAGCTCACTGTTGTTGGCATCCTGAAAACCTTTCCACGTAAAATCGCTGTCTTTGGTTTCCGGAGCAATGCTGGTGAGGTAGTAGCGCAGCACATCTTCACAACCGGGAAAATCTTCGAGGTATTCGTGTAGCCACACCGCCCAGTTGCGGCTGGTACTCACTTTCTCGCCTTCAAGGTTCAAAAATTCATTGGCCGGCACATTATCGGGCAGCACGTATTTGCCATGTGCTTTCAGCATTGAGGGGAAAATGATACAGTGAAATACAATATTGTCTTTGCCAATAAAGTGTACCAGTTTGGTATCCTCTTGCTGCCAATAATCTTGCCAGGTATCGGGCAGCAGTTCTTTGGTAGCGCTGATGTAACCAATGGGGGCGTCAAACCACACGTAGAGCACTTTGCCTTCGGCATCGGGTAGTGGCACCTGCACACCCCACTGGCTGTCGCGGGTCATGGCTCTCGGGTGCAAACCGCTGGTGAGCCAGCTTTTGCACTGGCCAAACACATTGGTTTTCCATTCGGTATGGCCCTGCAATATCCATTCGTTCAAAAAAGGTTCAAACTCATTCAGCGGAAAATACCAGTGTTTGGTTTTGCGCTTCACCGGCGGGTTGTTGCTCAGTGTGCTGCGGGGGCTAATGAGTTGCTCAGGACTTAATGATGTACCACATTTTTCGCACTGATCGCCGTACGCATTGGGATTGCTGCACACGGGGCAGGTGCCGGTAATGTAGCGGTCGGCCAAAAAGGTTTGCTTCTCTTCGTCGTAGTACTGCTCAGTTTCTTTTTCTTCAAACATGCCGTCGTCGTACAGCTTTTTGAAAAAGTCTGCTGATGTTTCGTGGTGCACTTTGTTGCTGGTGCGGCTGTACACATCAAAGCTGATGCCCAGTTTTTCAAAACTGTCTTTAATAATAGCGTGGTACTTGTCTACCACATCCTGCGGCGTAATGCCTTCCTTCATGGCACGGATGGTGATGGGTACACCATGCTCATCGCTGCCGCCTATGAATTTGATATCGTTTTTACGGGCCCGTTCCCAGCGTACATAAATATCCGCCGGCAGGTAGCAACCCGCCAGGTGGCCCACATGCACGGGGCCGTTGGCGTAGGGCAGCGCTGCCGTTACCAGTATGCGTTTATAGTCTTTCATCGTGTTCATTTCCTTGGTAAAAAAAGCCGGCCATCGGGGCCGGAGGCGCAAAGATAAGCGTTAGCAGCGGGTAGTCGGGAAGACGGAAAGTCCGAAAGTCCGAAAGACCGGAAGACGGAAAGTCCGTAGTCGGTAGTCCGGAGAAATCGTCATGCCGACGCAGGAGGCATCTCCTCAATCGAAGACGGTTTCAGCTCCTCTCCCTGTAGGGAGAGGTTGGGTGAGGGTGGGCTATCAGCAACATCGCCCTGCTCAGCAGCCGTCCGGGCTGTCACTGCTACTCCTCGGCCTGGCTGCGCTGCGGCCTGTGGGGTATCCCTGTCTGCCGACAGGCAGGCGTTCCATCCCGCAGCCCATCGGCATGAACTGCTTTATTCGCATTCCTGCTTACCTTTCCTTAAAATCGGGAAGCATGGAGCAAGTATATCTTGTAAAAGTGAAAAAGGAATATGCCGCCGCAGCTATCGAGCAGTTGTTGCAAGAAAATGCGCTGGAAGCCATTGAACATCGTGGTGCCGCTTCTCCCGATGAACGCATGAATCTCATCAGAGAAGAACGGGAAAAATACATTCGGGGAGAAGATGCCTTCTTTACATGGGAACAGGTGAAAGCTTTAGCGCAGCGTAAAAGTTTGCATTAATGATGGCCATTCAATTGGAATTCCGGCCATTGGCTTCACTGGAAATTTTGGATGCGTATGATTGGTATGAATCGCAGCTTGCTGGATTATGAGATCGGTTCTTGTCCGACCTCGACGAATTCTTTTCCATGTTACTCCGCAACCCCAATACTTGTGGGTTTCTTGAAGACAACATCCGCCAAGGCAGGCTATCCACATTTCCCTACTTGGTAGTTTACGAAGTATTTCATGAGAAGGTAGTTGTTTTTAGTGTATTTCATGCATCGCAAAACCCGGATAAGAAGAGGAAGATGTAATTCCTCAAAGTTTTTTTGTTTGCATGCAGTGAGTCGTATTCTTTGGTGGACACGTTTTTAATTTGAATTTATGATTGGTAGTTGCAGTCTTTACCTAAGTGACCCTAAAATGTCTAACAGAATCAGCTTTGTTGGATTGATTGTTGTGTTTGTTATTCTAACTGGCCAATTTTTATGGAGACAAATATTCGTTTCAGCTACATTGCCGTATCAATACACCATCGGATTTATCACTAGCGACCTTACAAAAAAATCAGACTCTATAAGCGTTCGTTATCTGGTTGGTACAAGTTGGTATTCATTGAAAAATGCTTTGCCATATGAAGAAGTTGATAAACTGCGGCAAAGCTCACAACGTCTTTTTGTGAAATTCGATAAGAAAGATCCGCAAAAAGCCAGTCTGCTTTTCACACCATTGCCCAATGCACAATACTTTCAAGCAGGAGAAATTTTGGATAGTGTTTTCACATCTCGAAATGAAAATTGAGAAATCTATTTTCCATGCCGGAAAAATCTAAGTAACTCGTTGTCTCTCTGCTTCTATTTCTAAGAAAATCCTGTTGAGAGCAAGCACAGTCAAACAATCTATTGCTTTCAGTTGCTGCTTTCCGATATTCGAAACAGCAATCATACGTATTGTCGTCTGATACAACTGTAAAACCATAACTGAATATGCGATCTCTTTTGATGACGCTGTTGCTGGCGGGTATGGTAGCCGGCAGCCAAACCATGGCCCAGCCCAGCAATCCCTGCATGGCCCGCTCCGGCATTTACCCCCGCCCCGAGCCCAAATATGGCGGCAAACTGGCCCGCAACTTTTTCATTTTTGATGCCGAACTGGCCAAGCACCCGCAGGTGCAAACAGCAGCTTTTCACAGTATGGTGCATGGGCAAACCGTACAGCAATTGCAACAGCTGATGCGCAGCAACAAACTGAGTTCAGTAGAGTTGATGCTGTATTATGTACACCGCATCAAGCAGTACGATGAAGGCCTGCTCAACAGCATCATCGAGCTCAATCCGGATGCACTGAGCATTGCTGCCAAACTCGATGCCGAACGTAAAACCAAAAAAGCACAAGGTGCTTTGCATGGCATTCCCATTTTACTAAAAGACAATATTGCTACGGCCGATAAAATGCATACCAGTGCAGGTACTGCGGCACTCGCTTTGTGGAAGCCAACCAAGGATGCTGCCTTGGTGCAGCAACTGCGTAAATCCGGAGCCGTTATATTCGGTAAAGCCAACATGAGTGAGTGGGCCAATTACATGGACCCCTGCATGCCCAGTGGCTTCAGCACCAACGGCGGACAAACCCGCAACCCTTATGGGGCTTATGATACATGGGGCAGCAGCAGCGGTAGTGCGGTAGCTGTAGCGGCTGATTTGGTTACCGTAAGCATTGGTAGCGAAACGCAGGGTTCTATCATTATGCCGGCGGGTATCAACAGCATTGTGGGCCTCAAAACCAGCATGGGATTGTTTAGCGGCGAAGGCGTTGTGCCACTCATGTTGTTTCAGGATGTGGCTGGCCCCATGGGTCGTACCGTAGCCGATGTGGCTGTGGTATTGAATGCACTCACTGCCAACACGCCACAGGCAAAGGATTTTGCCAAAGCAACTGCCGACAATAAAGTGTGGCGGGTGGGCTTACCTGATTACAGTGCTGCAGTAATCGATAGTATGATGAAACGACTGCCAGCAAATACCGATTCTGCCATGAAAGCCCGGAGCAAAAACTTTTATGCCGGTGAGCAGCTGAAAATGGAGCAACAAAAAGCGGAGTTTGAAAAAGGGGGTGTGCAAGTGGTACGCATTCCTGCGTATGATTTGCCAAGCGGTCTTAATGTTGGCCCTTTGCTGCAGCATGGCTTCAAGCGTGACCTCAATGCATTTTTACAGGGGTTGGGTAAGGAAGCTCCGCATGCTTCTTTGGAAGCCATCATTGCGTACAACAAAGCAGACTCTGTTAACAGGGCACCGTATGGCATGGGGCATTTGATTAATGCACAAAACAATACCATGACCGAAGCGCATTACGACAGTGCCACCGCCGATCATTTGAAACGTTCCAGAGCAGCTATTGATGGATTGTTGAAGAAGTACGATGTGCAGGTGATTGCTTCGTCACTCTCACAGATTTATGCGCCGGCAGGTTATCCGGCATTGGCGGTACCATCGGGCTATGCAACCAATGGACAGCCTAACTGGATTGTATTGGTAGGTGGCTACATGGGCGAATACGAATTGCTCGCAGTTGGCCATCGCTATGAGCAAGCAACCAAAGCCAGAAAAGATCCGGATTTGGAGAAAGCCAAGGTTAGCTTGAAACAATAATTCATCGTTCCTTTTGCAATTCGTATTGCCATAGGTGGTAGCACGGTACGAACCACTATCGTGCCGTACTATTTATACCAAATAAATATGGATACGCTTATTCTACCAATGATAATTAGATAAGTAGTTCTTTTTTTATCAGCTACTGCAATCAATATTTCCATTTGCGGAAGCTATGAGAAAGTCGCATCGTTGTAATATCAGATTACAGCAATGAATAGGGTAAGTATCTTCTTAAAGACATAAGAATTTAAATCGGATTTGCATTACTTTTTACTTTTTGAAATCTTGACTTGAATCTCAAGAATGGTTGCTCTAAAAAACGATATGATACATATGCAATGATGGTTGAAAAAATAAACGTACAAAACCCAATGAGCAATGCCTGATATAAAGGATCTGTTACAAGTTTGGGTACTATAACGGCCAAGAGCGTAAGTACCAATATGTGATAAACATAAAGGCCGTATGAAATTTTTGCAAAAAAGATTAGCGTCTTGTTTTCTAAATTAATAAGAGGCTTTTGGTGTACTATATTGGATATAATAAGTACAACGGTGCATAGGGCTATAATTAAATGATCAATAGCACTTGAAATCCGAAACTCAAAAATCATCATCAGCAACATTATTGAAATAGCCAATAGCTGCGCTACTTTGGTTGAGAGAAAGTTGATAATGGTTTTTTGCTGGTGAAAAAACAATGCAGCCAATCCTCCAATGGCCATGCAATCGAACCGAAAAACGCGGAGTGCGTTGTGCAAGTAAGGCCATTCTGCGTATTTAAATACCAACCATCCTATAATTTTTAAGCCGATGTAAGCCAAAAGAAAAATTGAAATCCTTTTCGTTATGTTCTTATGTATTTTGAAAAAAAGCGGCCAAAACAAATAAAATTGTTCCTCAACAGAAATTGACCAAAGGTGGTTGATGCCATTCAGCCCTTTATCAAACATGTATGGTATGTTGGCAGCAAATAGTATATAAAACCACAAACTACTTTGAAGTAAATTGTCTTGCTGTAAGAAAAAAAACACAACTATGCACAGCAGTATATACCAGTAATACAAAGGCCATATCCGTAGTATTCGCCTGACGTAAAAACTACCTATATCAATGTTCCCTTTTTTTTCTTGCTCCAGAAATAATAGACTGGTAATAAGAAAGCCGCTTAAGGTGAAAAAAATGGTAACAGCTAAATTGCCCATGCCCACAGGAGCATCATTGAATATTGGTAAAAATTTACCCATTTCATCCCAACTGTGGGCCATTATTACTAAGAGGGCGGCTATGGCTCTTAAGCCATTTAATCCCTTGTAATAAATAGGATTTTCTCTTTCTTTTTGCATTTAGCCAATTGTAATTTTTAGCTACTCTTTACGTTGTTCATGTTTGAGTAGCCATTATGCTGACAATCTTGAATTTGACTGGTTATTATAGACAGCTCTCTTAACTTCAATAAACCCAAAGTTTGGCGCATTTGATTCTGAGTATTAACATTCCGGTTCCTGCTGGCTCAGGCAGTGAAAGCTACCGAGTCCCCAGATGATTTCTGTAGAATCGATGCCAACCACTTCTCTTTCGGGGTGTGCCTGCTGAATAATTTGCATGGCTACATCATCTTTTGCGGAGCGGAACGTAGGCACTATCACATACTTGTTGGTGATGAGATAATTGGCGTATGATGCCGGCAATCGCTGGTCTTCCCAAATGACAGCATCGGGCATGGGCAGTTCAATGATGTTGAGCTGCTTGCCATTCAGCAATCGCATTTGCTGCAACTGCCGCAGGTTGTGCTGCAAAATATCGTGGTTCTCGTCTTGCTTGTTGGGCTCTATTACCGTAATAACGGTGTCTGCATTGACGAAGCGAACAGTATCATCAATATGGCCGTCTGTGTCATCACCTACAATGCCTTCATCTACCCACAGTACTTGGTCTTGTCCGTAGTAGTCGCAGAGGTATTGTTCTATTTGTGCCTGATTGAGATGCGGGTTACGATTTTCATTGAGCAGGCAAGCGGTTGAAGTAAGAATAGTGCCAGCACCATTAAACTCCACCGAGCCACCTTCCATCACGATGCCCGGGTGAAACACTTCGTAACCATAGTGTTTACCAATCAACGTCGGAATCACATCATCCAAATCGTAGGGCGGATACTTGCCGCCCCATGCGTTGTAGCCCCAGTCAACGATGGCCTTTTTTTGTTCTGTTTTGTGCAACAAAAAAGCCGGTCCATGGTCTCGGCACCACGCATCGTTGGTGGGATGAAAGAAAAATTCAACCTGGCTCATGTCTACGCCTGCCTGCTGCAAATGCCCGCTGGCAAAGGCTTTCATGGCTTCGTCGGCCACGTTGATACGTACCTTTTCGCTTTGTGCCACGTATTTTACAAACTGGCTGTAGTAGGGGAAAATGGCCTGTATTTTATCAGGCCAGCTGGCTTCCTTATGCGGCCAGCTCAGCCATATGGCTTCATGGGGTGCAAATTCTGCAGGGAAGTAGTAGCCGAGTTCTTTTGGAGTTGGTTGCATGCAATGAATTTTATGGGACGCAGATTTTAAGGATGAAAACTGATGTACGCAGATAAAAACATCCGTGAGCATCCGTTTTTTATCTGCGGCATCCGTGTGCTATCAATCCTCGTCGATAAATCGTTTGGTAATAGGAGCGTAACTATCAATCCTCCGGTCACGCATGAAGGGCCAGTGGGTGCGGTAGCGGTCGGTTTTGCTCAGGTCAAGTTCCTGCACATGCACTTCCTCTTCGGTATGGCTGGCTTTGTACAGCAGGCTCCCAAAGGGATTACTGATGAAAGAACCACCCCAAAACTGCATGGCACCATCTTGCTCCAATCCGCAGCGGTTCACACTTACCACATGCACACCGTTGGCTACAGCATGGCTGCGCTGTATGGTTTGCCAGGCATTGTATTGTTCTTCGTTGGTAGCAGTATCCTGCGAGGTAGCCCAACCAATAGCAGTAGGATAGAAGAGAATTTCTGCACCCATGAGGCTGGTAATGCGAGCCGCTTCGGGGTACCACTGATCCCAGCAAATGAGCACACCAAACGTGGCATATTTTGTTTTCCAAACCTTGTAGCCAAGGTCGCCGGGAGTGAAGTAAAACTTCTCATAGTATGCCGGATCGTCGGGGATGTGCATTTTGCGGTACTTACCCAAATAGCTGCCGTCGGCATCTATCACGGCCGTGGTGTTGTGATACAAACCCTGAGCACGTTTTTCAAACAAGCTGGCAATAATCACCGCGTTTAGCTCGGCAGCCACTTGTTGCAGCGCATCGGTGCTGGGCCCGGGTATGGGCTCGGCCAGCTCAAAGTTGGCATAGTCTTCTACATCGCAGAAATACAAGCTGGTGAACAGCTCTTGCAGGCACACAATTTGCGCTCCTTTGGCAGCTGCCTCCCTTACTTTTTCAATGGCCTTTTGCAGGTTCTCTTGTTTGTTGGCGGTGCAGGTCATTTGCACCAATCCTACGTGCACTTTACTCATAGGTATCAATTGAATTTTGCCTCCCCGGTTTGGGGGCGGGCAAAAGTACCGCATCCCATGCGTATTAGCCAATTGTTAAAATATCATCAAGCCCGCAGGATTCGACTGTTCAACCATGCTTCACCGTCAAAAGATGTATGCTTAAAAGGTTTGTAATAACTCTCTTTCCAATGTTGCTCTTGTTGCTGGCCGCCGGCCACTCGCAGGCACAAACTGTTTCTGTAAAAGGTACCATTCAGGATGCCGATACGGCCCGCATGCTGGCCAAGGCTTCGGTGAAACTATCACCCGCCGCCGATACCACCCGTGGCCGCTACGTAACCGCCGATGATAAAGGCGCTTTCATTTTTACAGAGGTAAAACCCGGCGCCTATGTGCTGGCGTTTAGTTTTACCGGCTATCAGCCGCAAACCAGAAAAATTACTGTGGGAACTACCACCCTCGATTTGGGGGAAGTATTGCTCATTAAAAAAGACAAAACCCTGGGCGATGTGGTAGTGGTGGGCAAAGTGCCACCGGCCCGCCAAAAAGGCGATACCACCGAGTTTAATGCCGCTGCGCTGAAGGTAAACCCCGATGCGACGACTGAAGATGTGCTGAAAAAAGCACCGGGCATAACCATTGAAAACGGACAGGTAACCGCACAGGGCGAACAGGTGCGTCGCATTACCATTGATGGCCGCCAGTATTTTGGCGATGATGCTACTGCGGCACTGCGTAACCTGCCTGCGGAAGTGATTGATAAAGTGCAGGTGTTCGACCGCCTGAGTGATCAGGCACAGCTCACCGGCTTTGATGATGGCAATGGTTTCAAGGCCATCAACATTGTTACCAAGGCCAACATGCGCAATGGCCAGTTTGGCCGGGTGTATGGTGGCTATGGCACCGACGACCGTTATGCCGCTGGCGGTAGTGTCAATTTTTTCAAAAACAATACCCGACTCAATGTGATTGGCATGTTCAACAACGTGAACCAGCAAAATTTTTCGGGTGAAGACCTGCTGGGTGTAAATGGCCAGGCCAATGCCGGCCGTGGTGGCGGCGGTGGTCGCCCCGGTGGTGGTGGATTTGGCGGTGGATTTGGTGGCCGTGGTGGCGGCGGTTTCTCTGTGGGCCAGCAGCCGGGCATTGCCAAAACCAATGCCTTTGGCCTCAACTTCAGCGACCTGTGGTTTAAAAAAATGGAAGTATCAGCCAGCTATTTTTTCAATAACAGCAACACGGTGGCCCGTTCGGAAACCAACCGGCAGCTGTTCCTCACCGGCGATACCAGCCAGTTTTACAATGAAGTGAGCCGCAGCAATACCGACAATTTCAACCACCGCATCAACTTTAGGGCGGAGTATAAAATTGACAGCAACAACACGCTGATCATTGCCCCCAATCTGAGTTTCCAAAAAAATGAATCGTGGAGCGACCTGACGGGTGTCAACAATACTTTTGGTAAACAGCTCATCAACAGCACCGCCAACCTGCGCAACAGCGATGCGGCCGGCTTTAACCTGCGCAATGAGATTACTTACCGCCACAGCTTTGCCAAGCGGGGCCGTTCTATTTCGGTCAACCTCAACAACAGCGCCAGCAACCGCAACAGCGATAGCTACCTAGATGCTATCTCGGCCTATTTCAACGGCGGCCTGTTGCTGGGCGATACCCTGCGCCAGTACACCGACAACAGCACCCGCAGCAGCAGCATTTCTACCAATATTGCTTACACCGAACCTGTAGGTAAAAAAGGACAGATACAACTGAACTACAACCCGCAGTTTACCAGCAACAAGGCCGATCAGCGCAACTTTAGGTATGATAAAACCGAAGGCGATTATACCAACTTCGACACCACACTCTCCAACCTGTTCGACAACAAAGTGCGGGCCCAAAACGCCGGGCTTACTTACCGCCTCGGCGACCGCGACAATCAGTTTTCTGTGGGCATCAACTTTCAGCACACCCGCCTGCTGAGTGAGCAGCAGTTTCCGGCCGTGGCTACACTCAACAAAACATTCAGCAACTGGCTGCCCAATCTGCAGTGGCGCAAGCAGCTGAGCAAACAAACCAGCCTGCGCATGTTTTACCGGGCATCTGTAAACCCACCTTCGGTAAATCAGTTACAGAACGTGATTAATATTTCCAACCCGCTGTTTATTACTACGGGCAATGAAAATCTGGATCAGAGCTACACGCATTTTCTTACCGCCCGTATCAACAATACCAATGCTGCCAAAGGCCGCTCTTTGTTTGCCGGTTTCTTTGGCCAAATGGTGAGCAAGTATGTAACCAACGGTACCTGGATTGCTTCGAAAGATTCAGCCATAGCCAACAACATTACGCTGCGCAAAGGCGCACAAATCAGCAAGCCTGTCAACCTTGATGGCTATTACTCGCTGCGGTCCTTTGCTACCTATGGCTTTCCGCTCAAAGCCATCAAAAGCAACCTGAACCTGAATGCCGGACTGAACTATACCCGCACACCGGGTTTGGTCAACAATCAGCTGAACTACTCCAACAACTATGGCTATACAGCCGGCATCAACATTGCCAGCAACATCAGTGAGTTTATCGATTTCAATGTGAACTATTCCGCCAATTTTAATAATGTGGTGAACAGTATCCGTCCGGAATTGAACAACAAATTCTATTTCCATACCACCGGAGCTAAGGTGAACCTGCTGACTAAATACGGCTGGTTTATTTTGAATGAAGTCACCAACCAGCTGTACAGCGGCCTGGCCGATGGCTTCAACCAAAGCTTTTGGCTGTGGAATGTGAGTGCGGGTAAAAAGATGCTGAAAAACCGTCGTGGTGAAATCAAAATGAGTGTGTTTGACCTGCTGAAGCAGAACCAGAGCATTGCCCGTACCATTGGTGAAACCTATATTGAAGACGTGCAAACCCAGGTATTGCAGCAATATTTTATGCTTACGTTCACGTATACCCTGCGAAATTTCGGACAAGCGGCTAAACGCAATGCGGGTGAAACGCCTACCTTGCAGCGCCGCTAATCGGGCGGCTTGCAAAACCGATCTTACCACGTGATAGAGCAGGAATTAATTGAGAAACTGAAGAAAGGCGACCAGGCGGCATTCCGCTTTATGGTTACCTCGTGGCAGGATATGGTATATAATACCTCGCTGGGCTTGGTACAGAATGAAATGGATGCCGAAGATGTGACGCAGGAAGTGTTTGTAAAAGCCTTCGAAAGCATCCACGGTTTTAAGGGCGAAAGCAAAGTGAGCACCTGGCTGTACCGCATTACCGTTACTAAAAGCCTCGATTTTTTGCGTAGCAAAAAGCGGAAAAAGCGCTTTGGGTACATCTATAGCCTCTTTGGCGAAGACAATGAACTGGCCATCAACCCGCCTGAATTTGTGCACCCCGGCATTGTGTCGGAAAAAAAACAGGTGGCAGCGGCTTTGTTCAAAGCCTTGGAAACATTGCCTGAACAGCAGCGGGTAGCGTTTGTATTGACCCGCCTGGAAGGGCTGGGCCACAAAGAGGTGAGTGAAGTAATGGGTAACACGGTACCAGCGGTAGAAAGCCTGCTGCAACGTGCCAAAATAAATTTAAAAAAACAGTTATCAGATTTCTACCGTCAGAATTTAGAATAAGGAACGTCTAAATTGTTGGCAGTATTAAATTGCCGTATATGAAAAGAGAACAACAAGCAGAACAATGGGTAAACGAGGCGCTGGAAAGCCTTGATGGTATTGGCCGTGCCACTGCCAACCCCTTTCTGTTTACCCGCATTGAAGAACGCCTCCGCCAACGCAATAACCCTTGGGAAAAGCTGGCCCGCTTCGTAGCCCGTCCGGCATTTGCCCTGGCCGTGGTTTTGTTGTTTTTGGCCGCCAATTTCTATGTGGCCAATCAGGAAAAAGAGGAGCGGCTGGCCCGTGAAAAACAGGCCAACGAGCAAATGTTCGCAGCGGAATACAGCACCAGTTCCAACCTTAGTAATGAACTCAGCGCAAACAAGTAAGTCATGAAGTCGAACAACAAGGTTTTACTGGTACTCATATTGGTACTGCTGGCTACCAACCTTGGTATGCTGTGGTATTTTACCCGCGAAAGCAAGGTAGAAACCAAACCCGTAAGCCGCACCGAACGCATGGGCGATATGATGCGCAAAGAGCTGGGTTTTAACGACGACCAGGTGCAGCAATACATTACGCTTCGTCTGCGCCGCGACTCGCTGATGCAGCCCCTCAATCTGGAACTACGCCAGGCCAAAATGAATTTTCTGGAACTGCTGCGCCAGCCCAATGTACCCGATAGCCTGGTGCAAAAAGCAGCGCTGGAAGTAGCCATGAAACAAGCCCCCATCGAAGTGGAATTTTTTCAACACTTCAAACGCATACAGGCTTTGTGCTCACCTGAACAGCTGGGCAGTTTCGATAGTATGCTCTCTCGAATGGTACGCCGCAATACAGGCGATACAACCAGCTCCGGTAAATAAAAGCAGAACGCATAGTAAAGCTCACCTTTTTGGGGTGAGCTCTTTTTGTGCCTGTACATGCAGCGTAACCATGGCGCTTGGCAGCTGCTGGCTGTTATTTAAAAAAGTAGACTTCGGTTGGAGTGTACGCAGATCGTAAAGAAAATCTGTTGTACAGAAAATTATTTACACAGCAGCATAAGCCCGTAGCATTTTTTGTTTCGGCTTTGTATTTATGTAGGAGCTAAATCAGTTTTATCATTGTTGTTCTTTTACCGAAGCCAATGCAGATGCAGCCAGCAACTGTCTTACTGCAGTTTTTAATTCGGCTAATTCAGCAAGTTGTGAACGCAGCATCGCATTTTCCTGTTGCAGGCTTGTCAGGCGTTCTTGCTGCTCCCGTGTTCTTTTTTCTAAGCCTTGAAGCAATATCATCATGATGCCATCCATATCGGCACTGGCCAATGTGGTGTCATTGCCGATGATGCCAAATTCATCTTTGCCGTAGGCAGCAAATATTTCTTGTGCCATGGGGCCGTAATGCCTGTCATTGCCGGGGTTTTGACCTTTGTAGTTCCACGAACCCAATTTCAATGAGGTCAGTTTTTCTAAAAACGTTTCGCCGGAAGCGGGTTCAAAGTTTTCTTTTCTTGAAGAATCTGAAATGGATGCCCAAGAGTTGCCACCGGCAGCTAATGATACGCCTACAGTTCGTGTGGCATTGCTAAACAGTCGATATCCACCCGCATACCGGGCCGAAAATTGGTTGCTGGCTGTAGCCAGTGTACTATCGGTTGTTGATGCATCTGACAATACGAATGCTCCATTAAAATTATTGGCACTGGCACGTTGGCCGATGGCAATGCTGTAATCACCGTTAGCGGTGCAGCGGTAGCCCAATGCTACGGCTCCGGTTCCATCGGCAGCACAGGTATAGCCCAGGGCGCTGGAATAAGAGCCCATGGCATAGCTGGTATAGCCGGACACAAAACTGGATAACCCCAGTGCTACAGTGTTGTAGCCAAAAGCTGTTGAGTAAAAACCTACCATGGGATCATCCCATTGAGTACCTGCCGAACCGATAGAGCCAGCTCTGAAAGCTGCTTTGTAAGGGTGCCACATCATTCTTTCACCAGCACCTGTTGCTGGAATAAATCCGATGCCTAAAGTGCTTTTGGCAACAAAGCCCCCTCCTGCATCAAACCGAAACCGTTCTCCTACAGTACCGGAAGAGTAGCCTGCGCCTTTATAGTCCGTCAGTATTCTTACAGCACCACTGTCGAGCAATTGAATGCCCATATTGGTGCCGTATTTTGACATGTACAAGTTGTTAGTTGCCAGGTTCATGGTTTGGGTATGATTACCCATGTTGTCGCCTTCTCCTGCAACGGTGAGTTTTGCCCACACAATGCCGTTGAAGTAATAAAAGCCACTGATGCCATCTGTTTGGTAAATGAGCAAACCACTTGCAGGAAAAGCGATGGCTGCTTTTGCTGCAGCTGTCATTCTAGGCACTAAAAATCCTTTGTTGGTACTTTTTAAGTCGAGAATTGCAGAGCCATCTGGCGTACTGGATGGCGAACTAATAGCAACACCTTGTGCAAAACCGGAAAGCATTGCCGTTGCAAATGCAATGGTCAAGATTAAATTTTTCATGGGGAAGGGGGAGTTTAAGTAGAACTAATGTAATCATCCTCTGGCAATCTTTTCATAACTTAAATGCGCATCTGTACACGAATACTTAGTCGCAGTACTTGCAGCAATGCAGCTATAGATGCCAAGCTGACGTTCCTCATGCACGTTTAGCCGTAACACACCCTTTCTTTGCGGCATGCAAACATCGGTATTGATAGTAGGGCAGGGCCTCTGCGGCACCTGGCTCAGCTTTTGGCTGCAGCAATTGGGTATTGATTGTGTAGTAATAGATGAAGAACGACCCAACACCAGCACCCGTGTGGCCAGTGGCGTTATCAACCCTGTAACCGGCCGCCGCATGACCCGCACCTGGATGGCCGATGAAGTGATTCCTTTTGCTGTAAAAGCCTATGAGGAACTGGGAAGGAAAATCACTGCGAAGTACGAAGTACGAAGTTCGAGGGAGCGAACATTCTCTCCTGCACAAGAACAACAACAACCTGCCACTACCCTCATTCAACGTTGCGATATCATCGACTTTTTCAACAGCCCCGACAGGCGCAAAGACTTTGAAGAAAAAGCCAAACAGTATGCGGCCGAATACCTGCAATGGCCCGAAGATGAGGCGGCCATGCAACAACATTTTCGCTACGAGTTGGGCTACGGCATTATTGCACCTGCCTATCAGGTAGACCTGCAAACCATGCTCGACGGCTGGCGGCAATACCTGCTGCAGCACCAGCAACTGCTGGCACAACGCTTTGATGCCAGCCAACTGCAACTGCTGCCCGACGGAGTACAGTACCAGGATATCCGTGCCGATAAGATTGTGTTTGCCGATGGCATTGCTGCAAATGCTGCAGGCTTTTTTCAGCTGCTACCCTTTGCCCTTAATAAAGGCGAAGCACTGATACTGAAAATAGATGGCTTGCCCAACAACCATATTTATAAAAAAGGAAACAGCCTTACGCCTTGGCGGGGCGGGTATTTTTGGGCCGGTAGTACCTACAACAATCATTATACCAACGACCAGCCCAGCGAAGCTTTTCGCCAGCAGATGGAAGCCTGGTTGCAGAGTGTATTGAAGCATCCTTTTACCGTGCTCGACCATGTGGCGGCTATTCGCCCGGCCACCGTGGAGCGGCGGCCTTTTGCCGGCTGGCATCCGCAGCACCCGCAGGTGGGCATCCTCAATGGTACGGGTACCAAAGGCGTAACACTCGCCCCCTATTTTGCTCAGCAGCTGGCGGCCAATATAGCGCAACAAACGCCATTGCTACCCGCTGTAGATGTAGCGAGATTTGCAAGGGTGCTGAGCAGGATGTAGTTGGAATAATTATCTGCGTTGAAAACTAATCAGAGTTGCGGGAGTTATTGGCCGGCATGGCTTCGAGATTGGTAAATGTAGAAGGACTTTCAAGATTCAGAAAGCGGCTTCAATTTTGCTTATCGGCTGGAGTCCTCTCCAGCCGACATGAGTTTGAGTTGTGCTTGCTTGCTTATCGGCTGGTGTCCCCACCAGCCGACGCAAGTTTGATTTCTGTTTATCGGCTGGAGTCCTCTCCAGCCGACTTCGTTATTTTGACTGTTATTTCTGTTTTTGAAATAACAAGCTTATATTAATGTCAAAGCTTTACCATGCATTTGTTTTATAGCAGGCAGGGACAAATGGATGATTTCAACCTGTATTTCTACACGCAAACCATTCAAGGTTTTCAACCGCTCTTGGCACAGCCAATGATGCGGACCATTGTACTTGATAGTTTGCGGCATTTGTGTAAGGAGCGATGGGTAACTATTTATGGATTTGTGCTGATGCCAAACCACATACACTTGCTGTGGCGCATGGAGGGAAATGAGCGGAAGGAATCTGCAGCGGCAAGTTTTAGCAAGTTTACCAGTCACCATTTCAAAAAGGCATTGGCAGAACAAGCACCGGCATTATTGGCAGCATTCTCATCAACAAAAAATGACAGGCAGTATCAGTTTTGGAAGCGGGATCCGTTGGCCATACCCATCACCAGTGAAGAGGCATTGCTGCAAAAGCTGCGCTATATTCATGACAACCCGGTGAGGGCTGGGCTTTGTGCTACGCCCGAAGCATATGCATGGAGCAGTGCAACCTATTATGCTACGGGTGAAGACAGATTTGGAATACTGACGAATGTGTATGGATAAACTGTTTCGGCCGGTGCCGACTCCGACCGATAAGGGCAGCGAATGCTCTCCGATATTTTA
>NZ_DAIRUZ010000006.1:58964-68948 GCF_036803085.1 Phnomibacter sp.
TCGGCTGGAGTCCTCTCCAGCCGCAATGAGTTCAGTGTTTTAATCTGCAACAAGGGAATGTGAGGTAGTGTATCGGTCGGAGGGGACTCCGACCGATAAGGGCAGGTAAATGCTCTCCGATATTTTATCGGCTGGAGTCCTCTCCAGCCGCAATGAGTTCAGTGTTTTAATCTGCAACAAGGTAATGTGAGGTAGCGTTTCGGTCGGAGAGGACTCCGACCGATAAGGAAAAAGAATATTGTGTCGGTGTCACCAGTGTTAGAGTTAAACACTAAAATTTCATTTCCCTTATAAGACATCCACTTGAGGTCATCTTCAGACAGTCTGTAAGTCCTGCTACAGGATGTCAATAAAGAAAAGGTCAGTAATGCTATGATAAATTTCGGAGTGGTCATTTAATATAGCACACAACGGTTCGGGGCTTTGCGAGGGAGAGGATTAGAAAGCACAAACTTTCAATTTAGCACCAACGTAGCAAAACCATTTTTTTATTTGCTAATTCACACTTTTCAAGCAAATAAAAAATGGTTTTTGCGGAATAGAAGCACAAAAGTTGAATTTAGCACTTAACCCGCTCTCTTGCAAAACCCTTGTTAGTGGCTGTGGCTTTTTGTTTACTCTTTATTTGATACATTTATCTGTAAATCAAAAGATTAAAAAACTTTTGCATTTTCTCGAAATGTTAATTTTTCCAGAAAATATTTTCAGGATAAAAATATTCTTTGCTTTTGTTGTCGTAACAACAATTGTTTATGCAATCAATTTTAGAATATCAGGATTTTTACAATCTGCTTACGGGCAGGACACCACAGGCATTTAATCGTGTTTTGAATAAGAATTTCAGACAGAACGGAGTAGAATTAACCAAGGAACAATGGTCTTTTTTGGCTGTTTTGTGGGAAAATGACGGTTGCTCGCAACAGTATTTGGCAGATAAGAGCTTTCGGGACAGACCAAGCGTAACCCGTTTGATTGACAATATGGAAAAAGACGGTTTGGTCGACCGGAAACCCGATGTAAATGACAGGAGGTCTAATTTGATTTTTCTGTCAAAAAAAGGAAAGCAAATACAGGAAAAAGTTATGAATCTTGTCAATGCTACCGTCGAAGAATCCATAAAAGGAATCAGTGTAGAAATTAAGTGACAGTAAAAGAAGTGTTTCATAAAATATATCAAAATTTAGAGGTAAAATGAGAATTAAAAAGTTACTGCCTATACTTGCCTGCCTTTTGGCTTTTGAAGGAAAGGCTCAAATTGATGTGAGCCCGTCTTTGCAGGAAGCAATTCAGAAAGCAATCGACAAAAACGCTTCTATCCGAAACAAAGATTTGGAAGTGGAAAAAATCAGTACGGAAAAGAAAAGTGTTTGGAACAAATACATTCCGAAAGTAGAAGGTTCGGCAAATTATATGTATTTCGATACGAAAATAACGCTCGATTTACCGACAGGAAACATTCCGGTTATCAATCAGCCGGTTTTTGACGGAAAGCAATCGTTTGACAGTTACGGAAACTTATTGATGGGTAGCCTGATGGCAAAAACGGTTTTGTTTAGTGGTTTTCAGATTGAAAACGGAGCAAAGGCTTTGGAGCAAAAACGAATCGGAACGGCTTATCTTTCCGAGGCTGAAAAAGAAAGTTTAATTAAAGAAGTGATTCATTCGTTTGACCAAGTACACTTGTTGAACGAAGTCGAAAAATTGCTGATTGACAGCGAAAAACGATTGGCTACCGAAGCCAAAAGAGTAGAAAGGGCTATCGAAGAAGGACTTGCCATTCCGTATGACAGGGACAAAATCAAATTGGCAAATCTCGAATTACAATCCAAAAAGATAGAAATGGAAGGAAAACGAAAAGTCCTTTACCAAAAAATAAATTACCTCACGGGATATTCCGAAAACCAAATCAAAGAAGTAGAATATTTACTTGTTCCTTATGTGATTTCGGAAGATTTATCGGTTGAAAACAAACAAGAGCTAAAAGCCTTGGAATCATTCAAGAAGGCTTCCGATTATATGGTCAAGAAAGAAAAAGGGAGCTATCTTCCTGTTTTGGGAGCATTCGGAGGTGTTACTTATACGAGCCTTTTTGACGCTACGATGATTACACCTGAAATTCCAATGGTCAATTCCCGACTTTACGGAAGAATGAACGAATTTACGATGAGTCCGAATTTGATGGTAGGACTTTCGATGAAATGGGAAATTTTCAGCGGATTTGAACGTAAGCACAAAATCCACGAAGCCAAGATAAATGCGGAACAGGTGCAAAATCAATTAGACGATACCAAGGAGAAATTTGCTTTGCTTTTGGAAAATAACCTGGCGAATTACAGGATTCAGAATCAGAAATACCAAATCGGTCTGGAGCAGGAAAAAGTAGCTTCAAACAATCTGAATATGGCTGTAAGGCAATATCAGGAAGGGCTTATCAACATTTCCGAAAGATTGGAAGCGGAGAACAATTTGTTTAAAGCATCAGCCAATAAAATTCAGATTTTAGTAGAGCAAAGGCTGTCCGCTTTAGAAACACTTTCCGTAACAGGAGAATTAACCAAAACTATTTTAAACTAACTTATTAAAAGTGATGAAAAAGATATATTTATTATTAGTTGTAGTGATTTCCGCTGTCGGTTGTGGTAAGCCGAAAGCCGAGGTTATTCAGGGAAAAATCGAAAGGGAGCAAATCGGAATCGTATCGAAAATTCCGGGAAAAATCATTGAAATCCGTATTCAGGAAGGAGATTTTGTAAGGAAAGGTGATACGCTTGCTATTTTGGACATTCCTGAAGTCGATGCCAAAAAAAGTCAGGCTGAAGGAGCGGTTCAGTCGGCAAAAGCCCAATATGATATGACTTTGAAAGGAGCTACGGACAATCAGCTCAAACAGCTAGAAGCCAAACAAAAAGCATTGAAAGAACAGTACGAACTGGCTCAAAAATCCATTAACCGATTGTCAAATATGCTTAAAGATTCGTTGGTTTCCCAACAGATGTATGATGAGGCTTTCGCTAAATATCAGGGGGCTCAATCGCAGTATCTGGCTGTTCAGGCTGAAATTTCGGACGTGAAATACGGAGCGAGAATCGAACAGCAAAAAATGGCTTTTGGACAACAGGAAAGAGCTTTGGGAGCTTTGCAGGAGGTTTCGGTTGCGGATTCCGAGCGGTATATCATTGCTCCACAGGATATGACGGTAGAGTCCATTACGCTTAAAGCAGGGGAGCTGGCACTTCCCGGTTATACCTTGATTAGCGGAACGATTTCGGAATCGACTTATTTCCGTTTTACGATTCCCGAAAGCCGACTTTCAAAGGTTCAGAAAGGACAGGAAGTAACCGTCAATATAGTCTATAACAAAAGTCAGGTTAAGGGAAAAATAACTTCGGTTAAGGCTTTGGGAGCTTATGCAAACATCGCAACGGCTTATCCCGATTATGAAATTCAGGAGAGTCTTTTTGAGATAAAAATCAGTCCGATTGATGTAGAACAAGCTAAAGATTTGTTTAAGAAAACTACGGTTACTTTAGAATTGTAATAAGAAATTATGAAAAACTTTTTTTCGCTTATAAAAAGAGAATTCCGTTTGTTTTGGGATAACAGTGTGCTTCGGTTGCTTTTTATTGGGGCTCCGATTATGTACGGAATACTTTTAGGCTTTGTTTATCAGAAAGGTAAAGTTACCGATTTGCCTGTTGTGGTGGTTGATGAAGACCAAAGTCAGATGAGCCGAAAAGCTATTGAAATGATGAATGACAACGAGGTTCTGAATGTGGCTTTTATCCGATACGACCAAAACGATTTGGCTAAAATCGTAGCTGAAAACGATAACATTCCTGCGGTTGTGATTATTCCGAAAGATTTTGAGAAACAGGTAATGACCAAAAAATATCCCGAAGTGCTTACGATTGTGAATACTTCGAATGTTTTGACTGCCAATTATGCTTCGACAGCCATTCAGGTTTGTTTGGGAACATTCAAAGCGGGAGTTCAGATTGAAGCCCTCAAAAAACAGGGAATGCCCGAAAGTGTGGCTATGTCGCAATATGAGCCGTTCAAAACCACGTTTATCAAAAAATACAACCGAAGCACGAACTATATGTACTTTTTGTGGCCCGGCATTTTGGCTACGGTTTTGCAACAGGTTTTGCTGTTAGGCTTGGCTGTGTCGTTTGCCTCGGAATACGAAAACGGAACGTTCAGAACTTTGGTTTCGGAAAACAAATCCCTACTCAAAATAATGGCAATTAAGATAATTCCGTATCTGATAATGAGCTTCGGTATTTGGATCTTGTATTATCTGTTTACGTTTTGGTTCAGGATTCCGTTTTATGAAAATCTAGGTGCTTTGACCTTTGTAGCGGGAATTTTCGTGTTGTCGGTATGTTTTATCGGGATATTGGTAAGCATACTGATTCCGAGTCAGCTCAAAGCAACCGAAATCCTGATGGTTATAGCCACTCCGAGCTTTATTTTGAGCGGATTTACGTGGCCGCTTTCGCAAATGCCCGATTGGGTTGTGGCTGTTGCAAATGTGATTCCGCTTACGCATTTCTTACAGGCATTCAGAATTTTGCTGATAGAAGAAGGAACGTTGTCCCAATGTTCGGGCGCAATTTGGGCTATGATTTGGATTGGGCTTGTTTGTGCGGTTTTGTCTTATGTGGCTTTGTATTTTAAAAAGAGAAAGGTATTGAAACAAGGTTGAATTTTGTACTGCAAAAAAATCCTGTGTGGTAGATTTTTATTATTTTTTTCTGTGTCAGGTTGTTATTTTTCAGCCGTTTAATTTCAGGGGTACGGTTGTTCTGCCATTGCCACTAACGGTTTCGGGCTTTGCGTTCGGGCGGGTTTCGGAGCACAGAACTGTCTGCCAGCACTACACTTGAATAGAAGCATGACCCGTCCTGAAAAAAGTTGACTGTGTTATTGCATAAATCCTGCTATAGGTTGATGAAGATAAAACATCCTGAATATGGTTGATTAAAAAGGTTGCTTGTAGTGTGTGTGGCCCAAAAAAAGTTGTGTAGCCCTTCACAGCTAAAGCAACTTTTTTTGGGAGCCTAAGGGGTGTTGCTATTCATTCTTTTCGATTTGGTATTTTGCTGATAGTAGTTTTTCCATCTTCTTATCTGTGGTCCTTGTTGTTGGTGTACTTCATGCGGTATTTGCCAGTTGAGGCTGCTGTGCCTTCTTTTGTAATTGTAGACGGTTATGCATCGTGCAATATGTTTTGAGGCGTCATCAATATTGTCATAGTATTTGCTGATGAGTTCTGATTTCAGAATGCCATTTACCCGTTCTGCAATAGCATTTTCATAGGGGTCTCCGTTTTGAGTCATACTAATGTGAGCATTGTGTTGATGCAGTAGTTGTACATAAGCGGTACTGCAATATTGTATGCCTCTGTCGCTGTGATGTATCACTATTGTTTCTGGTGGTTTTTGTGCCAATGCTTTTTTGAGTGCCAGTGTTGCACTGCTTACTTTCATGTCATCACTTACATGGAAGCCGACGATTTTTCTTGAGTATGCATCTGTGATTAAAAAGAGGTAAGCAAAGCGGTGTTTGAGTGGTATGTAAGTAATGTCTGCTACCCACAGTTCATGTGCTTTGAATGGTGTAAAACCCTTTATCATATTGGGATAGCGGTAAAAGTGATGTTTGCTGTTGGTGGTATGCACACTGCGTTTTGTTCTTCTTACAAGCAGTTTATTTCTTTTGAGTAAATCAAAGAATTTATCTCTGCCCATTGCTATCTGGTGCTGCGCAAAGAACGGTTGCAGTTCAATAAATAATTTACGGCCGCCACATCGTGGCTGATGTTTTCTGATGGCGTCTATTTGTTGCAACAGCAGTTGTTCTGCCATCATTTTTGAGACAGTTTTTTGCTGTTGTTTGTGGTAAGCCTGAGGCGAATAACCCAGCAGCCGGCAAATCGTTTGCAGGCTGAAATGTGGATTTACCTTTTTTACTTCTCGGACTGTTGGGTGCCAGGCTTTTTTCTGATAGCGATATCCAGCTTTTTTTCTGCAACGTTGATCATAGTATCAAGCGCATCGGCACGGAGTTTTTGCCACTCCAGCTGTTTTTCCAGCGCTGCTATTTTTTGGAGCAGGGCAGTTGTTTGCTCGTTGTCGTGAGTTGACTTTTTCGGGGAGCTGTTCATGCTACTGGTGGAATAAGATTGTTGCTTTTGTGTTGGGGGTAAGTTATGAATTCCCTGATGAATAAGCACCCATTTGCAAATGGTGGTACGGCTGATGCCGTACTTGGCGGCGAGGGCTCTGAAGCCACAGCCCTGGGTTAAATACTCCTGAATGATCTGTTCTTTTAGGTCCATAAAATGGTTGATTTTTAGTCAACCTATTTCAGGACGAGACAAACAACTGCTGATTGTTATTCCGTCTGCCAGCCTTGCGGCAAACCTTTTGTCGCATGCAGTTTTTTGTTGTCAAGCCATAGAAACTGCTGGCTTTTTATTTGTCAAGTCGTTACTGCTTTTTTTATACCAGTTTATATTTGTCTTAAAATTTATTGTGTCGCCAATTCGTTCATATTCCTCAAAAAATAGATTTTCTACTGTTTGTGGCTTTCCATAATAATACCATTCCCATAAAACCTTGTCTGCCTTGTCAATTTGAAAATGTCCTTTCGTATCAGTAATGTTTTCTGCATTCCAAATTGTCAGCCGCTCTTGATTGTCAAATGTCAGTGTCAATTTATTTAACTCCTTGTCGAACGATACTATGTCAAGCTTATGAAAATTGTCCATCGGTCTGCCAAACCAACTTCCCCAAATACAAAGTGAGCCGCCTTCAAAATTTCGGGCTGAAGAATTATCTCTATTGAAAAACTCAATTGCTGTCATAAATAAGTGTCTAAAAAACAAAGTCGTGTCCTGTGTTGCTAATGTTAGAATACTGTGTCTGTAAAATTGCATACAACGTTCGAGTATTTGCGAAGGCAGGGAATTCATTGATTGTCCAGCCTGGTACAAATGCCCAATTGAAAACATGTTGTTGAAGTTAAGAACTAAAGCTGAAAATTGAACGTCAAGCCCGAACCGCTGCTGATGCCTGCATGACCCGTCCTGAAAAAAGTTGACTGTGTTATTGAATAAATCCTGCTATAGGTTGATGAAGATAAAACATCCTGAATATGGTTGATTAAAAAGGTTGCTTGTAGTGTGTGTGGCCCAAAAAAAGTTGTGTAGCCCTTCACAGCTAAAGCAACTTTTTTTGGGAGCCTAAGGGGTGTTGCTATTCATTCTTTTCGATTTGGTATTTTGCTGATAGTAGTTTTTCCATCTTCTTATCTGTGGTCCTTGTTGTTGGTGTACTTCATGCGGTATTTGCCAGTTGAGGCTGCTGTGCCTTCTTTTGTAATTGTAGACGGTTATGCATCGTGCAATATGTTTTGAGGCGTCATCAATATTGTCATAGTATTTGCTGATGAGTTCTGATTTCAGAATGCCATTTACCCGTTCTGCAATAGCATTTTCATAGGGGTCTCCGTTTTGAGTCATACTAATGTGAGCATTGTGTTGATGCAGTAGTTGTACATAAGCGGTACTGCAATATTGTATGCCTCTGTCGCTGTGATGTATCACTATTGTTTCTGGTGGTTTTTGTGCCAATGCTTTTTTGAGTGCCAGTGTTGCACTGCTTACTTTCATGTCATCACTTACATGGAAGCCGACGATTTTTCTTGAGTATGCATCTGTGATTAAAAAGAGGTAAGCAAAGCGGTGTTTGAGTGGTATGTAAGTAATGTCTGCTACCCACAGTTCATGTGCTTTGAATGGTGTAAAACCCTTTATCATATTGGGATAGCGGTAAAAGTGATGTTTGCTGTTGGTGGTATGCACACTGCGTTTTGTTCTTCTTACAAGCAGTTTATTTCTTTTGAGTAAATCAAAGAATTTATCTCTGCCCATTGCTATCTGGTGCTGCGCAAAGAACGGTTGCAGTTCAATAAATAATTTACGGCCGCCACATCGTGGCTGATGTTTTCTGATGGCGTCTATTTGTTGCAACAGCAGTTGTTCTGCCATCATTTTTGAGACAGTTTTTTGCTGTTGTTTGTGGTAAGCCTGAGGCGAATAACCCAGCAGCCGGCAAATCGTTTGCAGGCTGAAATGTGGATTTACCTTTTTTACTTCTCGGACTGTTGGGTGCCAGGCTTTTTTCTGATAGCGATATCCAGCTTTTTTTCTGCAACGTTGATCATAGTATCAAGCGCATCGGCACGGAGTTTTTGCCACTCCAGCTGTTTTTCCAGCGCTGCTATTTTTTGGAGCAGGGCAGTTGTTTGCTCGTTGTCGTGAGTTGACTTTTTCGGGGAGCTGTTCATGCTACTGGTGGAATAAGATTGTTGCTTTTGTGTTGGGGGTAAGTTATGAATTCCCTGATGAATAAGCACCCATTTGCAAATGGTGGTACGGCTGATGCCGTACTTGGCGGCGAGGGCTCTGAAGCCACAGCCCTGGGTTAAATACTCCTGAATGATCTGTTCTTTTAGGTCCATAAAATGGTTGATTTTTAGTCAACCTATTTCAGGACGAGACAGCACACAGCTGATGTTATAGTGTCCAGCCCTGCTTTTGCAAATACTTTTGTTGGTGGCAGGCGTTTGTCGTCAGGTTTGTTTTTTATCTTTTACACCTATAACTAAAAGCCACAAACAAGTTCCAATCTCTCCAAAGCTTGCAGGCAGACTTATGTATGATGATATTCCAATTTTAGAGTAATCATGAATTAGTGTGTATCCTATGAAATTTATTAAATACCCAAAACAGCCAAGCATTAATAATACTCCTAAAAGTTTGGGAAGAAACCCTGATTTAAAAACTAAATAACCGAACGGGAATAACCAAAGTCCTGAAAATATGTGAACAATCCGCATGCCATTGTCATACTGGTCAAGATATTGCATTACCGCTAATTGGATTTGGTCTGTTGATAAACCTAATTTACTTTGTCCACCTATGATAAGCGAAAGAATTGAAAATAAGTTTTGAACATTCAAGAAAAATACTGGAACACTTAAAACCGCTAAAAGCACCATAAGTTTTGCATAATTTTCATTTACGGTTTTCAATAATTTGTACAGTACAAGTGGCAAGAAAAGAAAAAAAGTATAGCATAAAAGTCCACCAACGATTCCTAACCGTAAAAGTGTTTGGGAAGAGGTAATATTTTGAAAAATTAAAGAAGCATTGTCTGCATTAAAAAGTTTAGAGGGTACATACATTAAAGTGAAAATGCCTGTTACTACAACCCCTAAATACAAAAGCCCTGCAATTCTGGCTAATTTTTTGTTTGAAATTTCTGTTGCCATGATTCATTTGGTAATTTAGTTTCTCCATTTCCATGCATACCATATAATTATTGAAGTAAGTATGCTTTCAACTATTGCGTAAAAAACATAGAAGGCTCTCCATTCTGAAATTGATGTAACCGCAATCAAAAGCATAATTGCTGTAAATAAAACGCCTGCGATTAAGTTCAACCTCCTATTTATTTTTGTTTTCAATATAACAGACAAGCAAACCATTAGAGCTGGAACTGCCAATAATGCGGAAGCTGCAAACAGTTTTACTGGATTATCAAGCATACTGTTTCCGTTGATTATCCCTTGCACTTTGTTAGGCACATAGAGTTCAAAATAGTCGCCATAGATATAAAAAAATGTCACTGATGCCCACAAAGCCGAAAGTTTGATTTTGACGTTTATTTTTAATTCTTCTAAATCACTTGAATTTGTACCACTTGAATTCATAATTGCGTTTAAGGTTTTAAGTTAATGATTTGTCTGGGGTGTTGCATTGGTGAAACGATTGAGTTGTATAAAAAGTTACAGTAAAATAAAATATTTGTAGTCTGCTGTCAATTGGAAACGGTTTGCTGGTAGGCTTGCCACCAACGTTTTGCCGCTTTGCGAAGGCGGGGATTTTTAGCACTAAACTTCATTAGATGCACA
>NZ_DAIRUZ010000006.1:68971-268639 GCF_036803085.1 Phnomibacter sp.
TAGCACTTCACTGTCATAGAAGCACGAAACCCCCGCTTTTGCAAAACGGCTGTTACAAGCTGGCCTTCTGCTATTTGAAGTAAAAGTCAAGTCCATCTACCGGGTTTGTTTTAAAATATTGTTTGTCTTCGTGTGTCTCGTTTACGAAGTTAAAAATCTGTTTAGCTCTTTCAATTTCTCCTTGTTTTGGTGTTGAAAATAGTCTCACTGCTCTTGCTCTCCAAATTTGTAAATAGCCAAACGCCAAATGTCTTATGTTCTCGTTTTCGTCAATTGTTCCAATCATTAAGTCGGGAATTGCTGACCAACCGCCAACTTTGTTGAAGAGTTTTAGCATTGACTTTTTTAAGTCATAATTGCCTGTCTCGTAAATGCTTTTTGCTTTTGTCAAAACTTCTTGTCTCGGAATGTGTGATAAAAATTCAATGATTACATTTCTAAGTCCAAGATATTGGCTGTCAAGGTTCGCAAATGCAAAGTCATAAGCACTTTCTTCATCAAGTTTGCAAAGAGCTAAAAATGCTGTCTTTTTAACTCTTATTTTTTTGTCTTTCAAATATGACTTAACTGTTTCCGAATACTGTTTACCTTCCGTTTCAGCAAGTCCGCTTAATGACCCAATGACTTGTTTGTTTTCTTGCAAGTTGTCATTGTAATATATAGCAAAGTCAATGTTTGATTGTTTCAGCGTGAACCTTGCAAAATGTCTTATTGTGGCGGAACTGTCCGCTAAAAATTTATTTACAGTTGTTTCAAAGTCGTTTTGGTCTTTTAAGCAATAAAGTGTTTGAAGTCGGACGTTCGCTGATTTGTCTTTCAGTAATTGTTCGATTTCTGTTTGCCCAAGTTTGTCAAAATGATTTATTGCTAAGTTCCTAATCAAAAAATGTTTGTCGGTTAGGAACAGTTTTAATTCTTGCGAATTGTCTCTAAGAGAACTTGAAATGTGTCTTGCTAAAAGTATTCTTAGTTTGTCTGGGTATTTCTTAAAGTTGTCAATTACATACGTCCTATTTTCAGAAGCAATAAACTCAACAATGTCTTTGTAAATTCCGCTTAGGTCTGTCCGTTCAACTTTTTGTAGCCATTCAAAAATTGGCAAATTTTCAATTAAACTGTCAATGTAATTGTTTGTTTTGTAGTTGTCAATGCCGTTTAGTGCAGCCTGTCGAACTGGCAAAACCCAATCAGCTAAGCGATAGATTAAAAATTGTATGGCTCTTGGACTGTCAACTTGTGAAAGATTTTTAACTGCTTTTTCTCTAACGTATCCACTTCCATTTAATGAACTAATTGCCAATAACTCTACATATTGTTCCTTCGGAAAATTTGCTTCATAAAAGTCAATATCACTTTTTGAAATTCCACAGTGTTTAAGAGTGTCGTAATATCCTTTTTTGCTGTCAATCTTTTTGAATAGGTGAGTAATCGTCTTGGAAGTGGTTTCTCTTATTTCTTTGTTGTTGTCTTTTAGAAACTCTATCAAGCTGTAAATAAGACTTGGATAACCGTCATTGGCAATTTTAGTCAAGGCGTTAATTTTCTCTTCGGTGTTGTCCTTTGAGAAAAACCAAGTCTTGTTAGGTCGTCTTAAAATTTCTATGTATTGCCAAATTTCCATTTATTGCTGTGTCGTCTTTTAGGATTGCTTGTAACACGTAAATATATGCTACTCCTCTCAAAAAAGGCCTAACGAAACATTATTGATTTTCAATGTCCTAGCGTTATACATTTTGTATTGTTTATTAGTACAATCCACCTGGTTATACATGTTGTATTGTTGATGATAGCATCTCCATGCAGTGTTGCACAGGCTTTTCATTCAAGCCTCTTTCTCAACTTCTTTCTATATTTTGTCCTTAACCTTCCCCTCGTCCTCGATCTTCTCTTCGTCCTCAACCTTTCCCTTGCCCCCTTACCTTTGCCCACTTATGCCAGCATTATCTTTTGAACTCCAACATACCGATGCCGCCAGCAAGGCCCGGGCAGGTAAACTCACCACTGACCACGGCGAAATACTGACACCCATTTTTATGCCCGTGGGTACCGTGGGTACGGTAAAAGCTGTTACCCAGCAGCAACTGCATGATGTGGTGCAGGCGCAAATTATTTTGGGCAATACCTACCACCTGTACCTGCGCCCCGGCCTCGATGTGCTGGAAGCAGCGGGTGGCCTGCATCAGTTCAACGGCTGGCACAAGCCCATCCTCACCGATAGTGGCGGCTATCAGGTGTTTAGCCTGGCGGCGCAGCGCAAAATCAAAGAAGAAGGCGTTACGTTTCGCAGCCATATCGATGGCAGCAAGTACCTGTTTACCCCGGAGCGGGTGATGGATATTCAGCGTAGCATTGGCGCCGATATCATCATGGCGTTTGATGAATGTCCGCCGTACCCCAGCGAGTACAAATATGCTATGGACAGCATGCACCTGACGCATCGCTGGCTCGATAGGTGCATTGGCCGCCTCGCCGAAACGCAGCCCAAATATGGCTACGATCAAAACCTGTTTCCCATTGTGCAGGGCGGCACGTACAAAGATTTGCGCAAAGCCTCTGCCGAATTCATCAGCAGCAAAAATGCCGTGGGCAATGCCATTGGCGGCCTCAGCGTAGGCGAGCCGCCCGAAATGATGTATGAATATTGTGCATGGAGCTGTGAGCACCTGCCCTGGGAAAAACCCCGCTACCTGATGGGTGTGGGTACACCGTGGGATTTGCTGGAGTGCATCAGCCATGGTGTAGATATGTTTGACTGTGTAATGCCCACCCGCAATGGCCGCAATGCCATGCTGTTTACCAGCAAAGGCGTTATCAATATCGACAACAAAAAATGGGAGAAAGACTTTTCGGTGCTGGATGATGTGCTGGACAACGGCGTCAGCAATTACTACACGAAAGCCTATGTGCGGCACCTGTTTAAAGCCGGCGAAATACTGGGCCTACAGCTGGCCAGCATGCAAAACCTGAGCTTTTACCTGTGGCTGATTGGTCAGGCGAGGGAGCACATCATTGCCGGTGATTTCGACAGCTGGCGGAGAGAGATGACACCCGTACTGAAAACAAGATTGTAAAGTGGATGCAGCATGATGGCCCGTATGGCTGCATGCCGTAAGTTTACCAACCCACAATAAAACGAGCAAATCAAGCCTATGCGAACTGTTGCCGATATATTGGCCAGCAAAACCAAGCCTGCCAATATTATTGCCCCCAATGCCATGGTGGTAGATGCACTACACATGATGAAAACCCTCAACCTGAGCTACGTAATTGTAATGGATGGTGATAAACTGGAGGGTATTTTTAGCGAAAGAAATTACAGCCGTCAGGTAGCACTGGAGGGCAAAAGCAGCGCCACCTGCCCTGTGCGGGATGCCATGACCACGGGCCTTGCCGAAGTAACACCGGAGCATACGGTAGAAGAATGCATCCACATGATACTGGGTAGTACAGGCCGCTACCTGCCTGTGTTGGAAAATGACCGGCTGGTTGGCGTTATTACCATTCACGATATTTTGCGGGAAGCTTTGCGCAGCAAAGAAGCCTTGTTCGACAGCGGCCTTACCGACCGACTGATAGAAGAGGGCGCCATTTACTAAGCATCTTCTTAAGTACAGTTTTTTGGTGGCAATTCGGGTGATAAATGTCATCCGGCAGTACTTGTTTTTGGCAGAAATTTCAGCATCTCTGAAAAACCCAACCACCATGACTACAGCCGCTGATATTCTCCGTCAGAAAGCGACCGCTTTCAACTACGTACATCCACAATACAATGCACTCGAAGCCATCCGATTGTTGAGCTCTCTCAACCGCAGTTTTTTGGTGGTGATGGAAGAGGGGGAGTACAAAGGCATTTTCACGGAACATGCATTGGTGCAAAAGATGGCTACGCCGGGTTGGCAGGCGGCCGAAAAAACAGTGGCAGATGTGATGGATACCAAATTGCCTGCAGCATCTATCGACAGCAGCCGCCACGAAATGATGCAGCTGATGATTGCACATCATACCCGCTACCTGCCGGTATTTAACGGGCATCAGTTTGCCGGTATTATTTCTATGAATAATTTGATTAAAGCCATGCTCTATCCATCTTTTTCGCTGGAAGAATTCTTTGCTTCACCCCGTGGCGATTTTGATACAGCCATGCAGGGGTAAGGGGGGATGGAGTTGAAGAGTTGATTAGGAAACAGGCAGTAAGCAATAGGCAATAATGTAGTGCAGAGAAAATAGCCATCATCGAATGAGGTGAATAATGGCTTGACTTAATGTCCTTTTACATCAGACATCGTACATCAAACATCATACTTCCACTTCGTACCTCGTACTTCCCACTGCTTACCTGATTACTACTTCCTTCACGGTATCAGCACCAAGTATTTCATTTACCCGTAGCATAATGGTTTCCCGCTGGTACATCAGTTCGTGGCGCAGCGGCGCCACATGGGTGCTGATGAATAAAGTATGATTGACCAGCTGTAATTTATCGGTATAGCGGGCCACCGTTTTACCCATCATGTTTTCCCACACTTCGGTGAGTTGCTGTGCCTGTATGCCTTTTTTCAGTTTGCTTTTATTCAGAAAGGCCTGCATGGCTTCGCCCATATTCATTTCGCTGTTCATGTGGTTGGTCGGTTGAATGTTCAAGGTAAATAAAATCTGGCTGCTCAGGATGCAATGTCAATGATTTCGTAATCGGCTCCGATGGCGGATAGCTGAGCCTCCAGCCGGTCGCGGTGGGTATCGGTTATAAATACCTGTCCTTGTTTTTCTACACATACTTCCCGCAGCAGGTTGGTCATGCGGTGGTTGTCCAGTTTTTCAAACACATCATCCAACAGCAGCAGCGGAGCAAAGCCTTTGTGTTGTTGCAGCCATTCATATTCGGTGAGCTTGAGTGCAAAAAGCAGGCTTTTGCGTTGGCCCTGGCTGGCTAATTGTTTAAAAGGGTGGCCTTCCAGCAGCAGTTGCAGATCGTCGCGGTGAATGCCGGCTGTGGTGCGTTGCAGCGCCAAATCTTTGGGCAAAGCCTGCTGCAGCAATGCAAGGTAGTTACTACTGTTGCTGTTGGCAGGTAAGCAAGCCTGATAGCTGAAAGCCACATGCTCTTGTCCACCAGCAATCAGTTTATAATGTTGCTCTGCCTGCGGCAAAAACTGTTGCAACAACTGGTGTCTTGCTTGCAGCACAAATACAGCTCTCGTGGCCAGTTGTTCGTTCAAAATATCCAGCAGGCTGTTTTGTTTGCTGCCCGTTTCAGCCATTTGTTTCAGCAGGCTGTTGCGCTGCTGCAATAGCTTGTTGTATTCCATCAGTTGCTGCAGGTATTGCGGATTTATCTGGCAGAGCAATCCATCCATTAAGCGGCGACGAGTTTCGCTACCACCGGTGATGAGTTCCACATCATCTGGCGCAATAATTACAGCGGGCAGCCGGCCCACATGGGCACTCACTTTGGAGTAGGGTTCTTCATTCCAGCTGATTTCTTTTTTGCCCGTTTCGCGGAGCACACACACCACTTGTGCGGCACTGCTGCCAATGGCAAACTTACCTGCCACCCGAAAGCCTGCCTGCCCATGGTGCACCAGGGCGGCATCGCTGCCGGCAAAATAGCTTTTGGTAAAACAGAGGTAGTAAATGGCATCAAGCAGGTTGGTTTTGCCCGCCCCGTTGGCGCCACAAATGCCCACTACTTTTTTGGTAAAAGCCTGTTGTGCCGAAAAGTGGTTTTTAAACTGGAATGCCGATATGTGCTGCAGCCGGAGCATGGGGCGCAAGGTAGTTGTTCGTACCGAAAGCCAAGGGCGCAAGGCGGAAAGCTCAAATCCGAAAATTTGCAATTTGCAGATAGCAGTTTGCAATATGCCCACCCCTTTGTCCGCGGCCTTCTGACTGTATTTTTCCACCCGCAGGCACATAGGATTGGCTGCTTTGCCAACTGCAAATTGCCAACTGTCAACTATTCTAGTATGGTGCTCCGCTGTTTCGGTCTTCCCACCTATATTTGCGGCTCATTTTGAAGGAGTATGGCCAAGAAATTCACGAAAGAAACCTACCTGTACTGGTACGAGCTGATGTTGTTAATCCGTCAGTTTGAGCTGAAGGCAGAAGAAATGTATAAAATGGCCGGCAAAATCCGTGGCTTTTTCCACGCCTACATTGGTCAGGAAGCCATTGCTGCCGGTTGTATGACCGCCACCCGTTTGGAAGATCCTTATGTAACTGGCTACCGCGACCATGGTTTGGCCATTGCCAAAGGCATCAGCCCCCAAAGCTGTATGGCCGAACTGTACGGCAAAGCCACAGGTTGTGCCAAGGGTAAAGGTGGTAGCATGCACTTTTTTGGAAAAGACAATTACTTCTTTGGCGGCCACGGTATTGTGGGTGCCCAAATTGGTACCGGTGCAGGTTTGGCATTTGCCGAGCAGTACAAAGGCACCGACAATGTAGCCCTTGCTTTCTTTGGTGATGGTGCTGCCCGCCAAGGTATGTTGCACGAAGTGTTCAACATGGCCATGACCTGGAAACTCCCTGTAATCTTCATTTGCGAAAACAACAACTACGCTATGGGTACCTCTATTGAGCGTACTTCTAACGTAAGAGATATTTACACCCTGGCCGATGCATACGATATGCCCGGCGATGCGGTGGACGGCATGCACCCCGAAGCAGTACACGAGGCAGTAGAACGTGCTGTAAAACGTGCCCGTGAAGGTGGCGGCCCCACATTGCTCGAAATGAAAACCTATCGCTACAAAGGACACTCTATTTCTGACCCTCAGAAATACCGTACCAAGGAAGAGGTGGAAGAATACAAACAGCGTGACCCCATTGAGCAAATTTTGATGACTATTCGCACCGAAGGTCTGGCCACCGAAGAAGAACTGGATGCCATCCATCAGCGGGTAGATGCTGTAGTAGAAGATAGTGTGAAGTTTGCAGAAGAAAGCCCATGGCCCGATGATAGCGAGGTATTGAAAGACGTGTACGCAGTGGACGAACCTCACCTGTTTGTAAACGACTAAATCATTGATATCAACGATTGTTTTAAACCATTTCTAAGCACAACAACTTATCATGTCGGATAAAAAGAACATACAGTTTGAAGAAGTAGTAGACGATTCTGCTAAAGTAATTGCGAAGGCGCAGGGCTTCTGGGCCAAATTCAGCAAGCCCATCGTTTATGTGGGCAGTGCCATTATTTTGCTGATTGGCGGCTACTATGGCTACCAGCAGTTTTTTGCCAAACCACAGGAAGAAAAAGCAGCCGATGCTATTTGGCATGCTCAGCAATATTTTCAGCAAGACAGCCTAAAACTGGCACTGAATGGCGACGGACAATTCCCCGGGTTTGAAAAAGTAGCCAGCAGCTATAGCGGCACCAAAGCAGGCAACCTTGCTAAATTTTATGCTGGCGTTTGTAACCTGCGCCTCGGTGATTTTAAAAAAGCAGAAAGCTATCTGAAAGACTTTAGCACCGATGCCAAAGAAATTCAGGCCATTGCTTACTCTCGTTTGGGCGACACCTATGCTGAGCAGGGCAAAAAAGCAGAAGCCGTTGGCATGTATGCAAAAGCTGGCTCACATTATCCTGAGCAGCAGGCACTGAGTGCAGAAAACCTGTTTCGTGCTGCCTTGCTGAGCGAAACACTCGGCAAAAACGACGACGCTATCAAGTATTACAAAGAAATCAAAAGCAAATATCCCCGTACCGACCGTGGTTTTCAGGTAGACAAATACCTGGCTCGTTTGGGTTCGGTAGATTAATGCCGGCGAAAAATATTTTCAACAAATAGCGGCTCGGTATGGGTCGCTATTTTTGTTCTTAGCAAACAATTCAACTCTCGCAATATTAGATATGGCAAGTATAGGAAATGCAGCATTGCTGGCATCGGTACCGCAACTTTCTTCACCGGTGCGCATCGCCATAGTAAAAACCGCCTGGAATGCGGCCATCACCAACGAGTTGGAAGCAGGAGCCTTGAGTGTACTGGCTGCTGCAGGTATTACTGATGTGCATACATACACCGTACCCGGTGCAGTGGAAGTGACCTACATGGTCAACCAACTGGCCAATAGTGCCAACGATTATGCTGATGCCTACATTGCCTTTGCTTGCGTAATTAAAGGCGATACGCCGCATTTTGATTATGTATGCCAAAGCATAACGCAAGGCATTACACAACTCAATATTACGTTGCCATCGCCTGTGATTTATGGTGTGCTTACGGTGCTGACCGAGGAACAAGCACAAGAACGCATTGGTGGCAAACACGGCCACAAAGGCGAAGAAGCTGCTATCACCGCTTTGCAAATGATTGCAGCGAAACGTGCAATAGAGCGATAATAGAGTTCAACAGTTTACAAGTCATACAAGCGTCAATCATCAACATGAAAGTTCAATTGTTCGTTCCTTGTTTTATAGATCAGTTGTATCCCGGAGTAGCATTTAATATGGTGAAAGTGTTGCGCAAAGTGGGATGTGAAGTGAGCTACAATGCCAACCAAACCTGCTGCGGACAACCTGCTTTCAACGCCGGTTTTCAGGAAGATGCGAAAGATGTATGCAAAAAATTTTTGCAAGATTTTGCTGATGATGCCGTTGTAGTAGCGCCGAGTGCCAGCTGTATTGGCTTCGTCAAAAATTATTACCCGCAATTGTTTGCCAACAGTATGTACAGCGGTCAGGCCGATGCATTGAGCAAGCGGGTGTTTGAGTTCTCCGATTTTTTGGTGAATCAATTACAAGTTACCGATGTAGGCGCCCGCTTTGAAGGCGTGGTTACCTATCACGACAGCTGCGCCGGTTTGCGGGAAGTGGGCATCAAGCAAGAGCCACGCACCCTGCTGGCTAACGTACGTGGATTGACGCTGACCGAAATGAACGATGTAGAAACCTGCTGCGGCTTCGGCGGCAGTTTTGCCGTAAAGTTTGATGCCATCAGTGGTGCCATGGCCGATCAGAAAGTAACAAATGCTGCCGCTACCAACGCACAATATTTGGTTAGCACCGATATGAGCTGCCTCATGCATATTGATGGCGTCGCCAAAAAGAAAGGCATAGACCTGCAAGTGCTGCATTTAGCCGATGTGCTGGCGAGTGGATGGGAGTTATGAATGATGAATGATGAATCATGTTGTCAGTAAAAAAAACGCAAGGATATGCCTTGCGTTTTTTTTAGTTACTTAAGCACAAGCCTTTAAGACTTGTACGCAGTAAGATTATCAAAATGTCAGACATCGTACATCATAGATCAGACATCTAACATCCAGCATCTTACTTCGGCAGCACCACATGGTCTACCACATGAATCACACCGTTGCTTTGAAATACATCAGCAATGGTTACATGCGACATTCCACCTTTTTCGTCGGTCAGCATTACGGTTTTGCCGTCGGTTGTAGCGGTGAGTGTACCACCTTGTACAGTTGTCAGCACTGCCTTACCGTTACCTTTTTTAATGAGGCCCAAAATGCTTTTGGCATCGTACTTACCTGCAACAACGTGGTAGGTGAGCACTGCAGTCAATGTTGCTTTGTTTTCAGGCTTCAACAGTGTTTCTACAGTGCCGGCCGGCAGCAAACCAAAGGCGGCGTTGTTGGGTGCAAATACTGTGAAAGGCCCGGCACCCTGCAAGGTTTCCACTAATCCGGCTGCTTTTACAGCGGCCACCAATGTGGTGTGGTCTGCTGAGTTTACTGCATTTTCTACGATGTTTTTAGAAGGGTACATGGCAGCACCGCCTACCATTTTGGTATTTTCTTTTTGTGCTTGTGCACTTACAAAAAGGAAAGAGGCAATGGCCGCTGCGAAAAATTGTTTGGTCAGTTTCATGCCGTTTTTTTTAGAATGATTTTTAATGGAGGATTGATGTTTACATGTAATCAACGCAACCAATTACGCCCGGTGCTCCAGCTTGGATTGAACCTGATTGGAAAAAATTTGTTAATGGAAATAACTGTTCAAGCTAAACGGGATGCTCCTGTTGTTTTGTAGCACAACCCAATTGCATTCTCTTAATTTTGACACTTCTAATTACACATAACCACTACTTATAACTATGGCTTATTGGCTGGTAAAATCAGAACCTTTTAAATACAGTTGGAATCAGTTTGTAAAAGACAAACAAACCTTTTGGGATGGCGTACGCAACTATCAGGCCCGCAACAATTTAAAGGCGATGCAAAAAGGGGATGAAGTATTTTTTTATCATTCCAACGAAGGCTTGGCCATTGTTGGCATTGCCAAAGTGGTGAAAGAACATTATCAGGATCCTACTACGGAAGACCCCAACTGGGTAGTGGTAGATTTGAAACCAGTGAAGGATTTTAAAAAGCCCGTGACATTAGCAGAGATGAAAGCAGAACCAGCTTTGTCTAACCTGGCTCTCATTCGCCAGGGACGTTTGTCGGTTTGCCCCGTTACTGAAGCGGAGTGGCATACTATTATGGAAATGGGCAACATGCAGTAAACAACACGAACAGCTATTTATGCAACCGCATTTCGAAAGAAATGCGGTTTTTGTTTGTATTAACGTATGCTATTGGTTACATCCGATGGCAGATGCGAATTATGGGTTGTAGCATGCATGCAACAACAACACCAACGGCTATTTGTGTAAACAGGTAGTCTTATTCATCTCATTGCTAAAAACCAACCGTATGAAACCATTGCATGTAATCATGCTGCTGGCTACCCTTGCTGTAGCTTGCACTACAGGTGCCAATCAGGAAACTGCTACTACTGCCGATGTTCAACTGGCAGAAGGACAAAAAAACAAGATTGATTATACTGCCGCAGCTGAAGATTCTGCTGCAGCACCAGCCCCTCCAGCACTCGAAGAGGAACAAGTGCTCAACAGTGGCAACGCCATTCCGCCTGCACCGTTCAATCGACAAATTATTCGCAACGCACTAGTAGAAATGGAGTGTGCCGACTTCAAATCATTCAGTGCACAGTTGTATGGCGTTGTAAAAAGCAATGCTGCCTGGCTGGATAGTGAGCAGGAAACACAATCGGACTACCGCCGGCAAAATGTATTGACCATTAAAGTGCCGGTGGCAAAGTTTGATGCACTCATGCAAGCCATCACTTCGCTCAAGGGTGATGTGCGGGAAAAGAAAATCAACAGCGAAGATGTGACCAATGCAATTGTGGATGTGCAGGGGAGATTAGAAGCCAAACGGCAAACACGTGCCCGCTATCTGGAGCTGTTGAAGCAGGCCAATAAAATGGAAGACATTTTACAAGTGCAGGAGCAAATCAATTCGATTACGGAAGAGATAGAAAGTGCTACGTACAACATCAAAAACATGCAGGCACAAGCGGCGGTGAGCACCATCACTCTCACGTATTATCAGCCCATTGAAACACACAGTGGCTACAATGAACCCGGTGTATTTACCCGAATGCTCGATGCCTTGGGCAAAGGTGGCAGCGGCATTGTTGAACTCAGCATTGTGTTGCTTACGCTCTGGCCTTTATGGTTAGTAGTTGCCGGTTTAATATTTTGGATACGCAAAAGGAGAGCAGCAACATCTGTTGTAAAACAGTCTTCATAGTGGTATGGTCGTTAGTTGATAATCCATAGCAGCATTGGCTTGTCCGATGCTGCTATTTTTTTGCTCAGCCGGTTGAGGAAAGCATAGGATATCATGGGGCATCCGAGGCTGTTACAAATCATATCAGGATACGGAATGGTATCGGGTACACAGTCGTAGGCATGCAACACCACCAATCGTTCAAAGGCGTTGCTATTGCTGGCATCGAGCCCATGTAGTTTGTACGCTTTTCCAAAATTGCCTTGGTACGAACCGCCTATGCGGTACCGCCCCAAACTGCTGCAATAGCTGTTGGGCGCATTGCTAAACCGGGCACTGGCCGCGAATGCATCGCCACCTGCACCATGGGCCACCATGCCGCTGTCCAATACTTTGCCAGTAAGAACATCCATCAGCACCATACGGGGCAGGCCGCTGTGCATGCTCAGGTCGGCAATGATGACTTGTGTGGTATTGAAATTTTTGCTGCGCAGCCATTGTGGTAATATGGCCCGAAGGCTGTCTCTCTTTTGCTGAAAGCGATGTGATTGAATTTGCTGAATCCACAGCGTTTCATTGTCCTCGTTGGTCGTTTTTTTAACTATTGCAGAATCCGATTTGGCCGGTTCATATTGGCAGGCCAGCAGTAACAGCAACGCAGCAGGTAGCAGGAGTGTTTTCATTTTTAGCGGATGCAGTATTGACGATTTTCCATACGCAGGTTCTCAGTTTTTTTGGAATGGCTGCGGTTAACTTTGCTGCATGAACGATAAGAAGAAGCTGGTAGTATTAACCGGTGCTGGTATAAGTGCAGAAAGCGGTCTCAAAACCTTTCGCGACAGCGAAGATGGTTTGTGGAACGGTTATGATATTGAAGATGTAGCCACACCCAATGCGTGGCGCAAAAATCCACAGCTGGTACTCGACTTCTACAACTACCGCCGGGCCGAAGTGGTAAAAGCGCAACCCAATGCAGCACACTCAGGACTGGTGGCGTTGGAAGAATGGTTTGATGTAACCATCATTACCCAAAACATAGATGACCTGCACGAACGGGCGGGTAGTAGCCGTATAGTACACCTGCATGGCGAAATTTTAAAAATGCGCAGCGAAAGAGATGGTGAATTGATATACCCTATCACTGGCGATATACAACTCGGTGACAGCGCTGAAGATGGTGCGCAGCTGCGGCCACACATTGTATGGTTTGGCGAATCGGTACCCATGATTGAACTTGCTGCCGATATTACTTCCATGGCCGATGTTTTTGTCGTGATGGGTACATCACTGCAAGTATATCCTGCAGCGGGGTTGCTGCATTATACGCAGGCAGGCATACCCACTTTTGTGGTAGATAAAAAGCTGCCAGAAGTGAGTGGCCTCAGTAATTTGGTACAAATAGAAGCGCCTGCAACTGTGGGCATTGTACAATTAACCCAACAGCTGCAGGCGCTAATCTAAAGAAGGTAATTAGCCTTTCAATTCCTTTATCAAGTCTATATAAGCTTGCATGCTTTCTTCGCTGCTTTTGCCTTTAAGAGCAGCCCATGCATTGTGTTTGGCTTTGCCTACAATATCAAACATACCGGTAGGTCCTTCGGCAGGAGCATCGCCATCAACCGCTTGTTTGTAAAGGCTGTACAGTTTCAGCAATATGTCGTTAGAAGGACGGCTACTGAGTTCCTTACTATCGGCTACGGCTGCTTCAAATTGCGCTTTCAAATCCATATAATGAGTTTAAATATGCTGCGAAGGTATTTGCCGCTGCATTAGTGGCCAATCTAATTTGTCGTAATTGTCAATGGAATTTTTGCTTCTACAGTGGTGCCCAGGCCTGGCTCCGTGGCAATGTTCAAATGACCATTGGCTGCATTGAGTCGTTCTCGCATACCCAGCAATCCGTGGTGCAGCCTGGTGTCTACCTGCTGATAATTGAAGCCGACGCCATCATCAGAAATGCGCAGCTCTACCTGGTTGTCGTTTACAAGCAGCACTATGTGCACTTTATTGGCTTGTGCATAGCGTACAATGTTGGTCAGGCATTCCTGAGCTACGCGGTACACAATCAGATTGATTTCAGCAGGAAAAATGTGCGGCTCTATGTGGCAATCAAACTGTACAGTAATTTTTGTTTTATGGGTAAAGTTACTCACCAGCCATTCGAGTGAACCTTGCAACCCCAAATCTTCCAGAATATTTGGATGCAATGAGCTATGAATGCGCCGAAATGAAGACGACAGTTCGTTTACATTTTCAATCAATGCATCCAACCGTTCTTCTACTTCTGGCGGCATGTCTTCCATGTGGCGTTTCAACCATTTGGCATCAAACTTCAAAGCGGTAAGCTGCTGGCCCATTTCATCATGTATATCCCGGGCTATTTCTTTCTTTTCAATTTCGCTCAGGTCTTGCAGGTGAATGGAAAGCTCCCGTAGTTCTTGGGTAAGTTGACGCAGTTGATGCTCTGTTTCTTTTGCTTTAGTAATGTCTACCGCTGTGGCAGAAAAATGCGATGGCGAACCATCTTTATGCCGGTGCATAATGGTTACCATCCACACCACTATTTCAAATCCACGGCGAGATTTAAAGCGATATTCACCCGACCATTTTCCGTCTTTTTGCAATTGCTCAATCACAGCCATTCTCGACGCTTCATCCATGCTTTCCGGAATGAATTCGTCGATGCTGATGTGATTGCTGATATCTGTTTCGGTAAGGCCCAGCACATCTTTAGTAGCCCGGTTGGCATATTGCAAATTGAACTCTAGATCGCCAATGGCTACATAGGCTGTGGTGTTTTCAATCAGGTTTACCAGTGCCTGCTGTTCTTCTTCCAGTTTTTTCTTTTCGGTAATGTTTTCTTTTACTGCTACATAGTGGGTTATTTCACCCTGCTTATTGGTAATGGGAGAAATGGTTGCCGACTCCCAATACACTTCGCCGTATTTGGTTTTGTTTTTAAACTCACCATGCCAGTCTTTCAAATGCGAAATATCATTCCACAGTTGTTTGTATTCATCTTCTTTGGTGTAGCCCGTTTTTAAAATATTGGGGTTTTGTCCAATGGCTTCAGCTTCGGTATAGCCGGTGAGTTTGCAAAAGGCAGGATTGACATATTCAATTTTACCTTGAATATCTGTGATAACAACAGAGGCCGAGCTTTGCTCAATGGCCCTTGAAATTTTGTACAACTGTACTTCAGCCGCTTTGCGTTTTTTCTCCGAAATAATGGCTTGCAAAGCGTAGCTGATATTTTTACTTACCTGCACCAGCAGTGTTACTTCTTCATTGGCAAAAAAGTCGGGCAATGCAGAGTATAAAGTGAGTAAAGCAATCGGTTTGTTGTCAACCGTAAGGGGCAATGCAATGGAAGAGCGGAAGCCACGTTTGAGGCCTTCATCCCGCCAAATGGCCATCATGGGGTCGGTAGCAATGTCGTTGCAAAATACAGGTATGCCCTTGCGCATGGCTGTACCAGATGGACCTCTGCCTTCGGGTACATCGCCCAGAGCAATGCCTTTGATGCTGGTAAGATAATCGGTGCCTGTGCCAGCTTTAAATGCTGGTACTACTTTTCCGGTAGTTTCATCAGGCAAGCCAATCCACGCCATCATAAAGCCACCAGTTTCGATAGCAATGTCGCACAGCGAAGCATAAATCTCTTCATTGGTATTGGCCCGCAGTATCAGTTCATTTACTTCACTGATAAATGCATACAATCTTCTTGATTTCAATAATTCTTCGTGGGCTTCTCTATAAGGCGTCACGTCTCTCAGCCTTATGGTAAGCCCCCTGTCAAAAGGGAATACTTCGGCAATGTACCAGGTGCCCGACTGGCGGTATTCAAACTCAATGCTAAAGGAGGATTGTTCATCGAAGGCCTGGGTTAAAGACGCTGATAAATCGGTATTCGAAATTTTGAATAGTAATTGGGCAACGGATTGTTGTA
This sequence comes from Phnomibacter sp., assembly GCF_036803085.1. NCBI lineage: Bacteria > Pseudomonadati > Bacteroidota > Chitinophagia > Chitinophagales > Chitinophagaceae > Phnomibacter > Phnomibacter sp. The sequence goes on from NZ_DAIRUZ010000006.1 coordinate 84,456, forward strand.
CTACCAGTACGGGGTGCAAATCAAAAATTCTGTACAGGCTGTTATTGGCATATACAACTGTAAGGTCTTCTTGGCATACAAGAAGGCCATCATCAATACTATTGACTGCTTGTTGCAGATACATCACACTACTACTGGTTTGTTTTCCGCCTGTATTTTGGGTAAATCCAGGTTTCATGTTCATGTCTAGGGGTATTTGGCTTAAGGGTAAAATGCGAAACCTCCAGCAGGCTCATTCCACTCGTAAGAATTGCTAAAGATAAAGGCCCAACGATTTACGTATTTGTAGTAGTATTTCTACATTGCTGTGGCTTCCGGGCGGACAAGTAGCCCAACTCAACCCGCTTTTGCTGGCCGCTACCCGCTATGGCCAATGCAGAAAAGCCATTCAACAATTAACGGCTTCAAACCCCTTGCCCGCCTATCTTTGCCGCCTTATAAGCATTATGAAGGAGATACGGAATTTTTGCATTATTGCCCACATCGACCATGGTAAGAGCACCCTGGCCGACCGACTGTTGCAAACCACCAATACCATCAGCGAACGCCAAATGATGGATCAGGTGCTGGACGATATGGACCTGGAGCGGGAAAAAGGCATCACCATTAAGAGCCACGCCATTCAGCTCGACTATAACTATACCGGCAGCAAGCCCGATTTGGCCGGCCAAAAATTTACCCTCAACCTCATTGATACCCCCGGCCATGTAGACTTTAGCTACGAAGTAAGCCGGGCACTGGCTGCCTGCGAAGGCGCCCTGCTGTTGGTAGATGCTGCCCAAGGCATTCAGGCCCAAACCATCAGCAACCTTTATCTGGCGCTGGAAAACGACCTCGAAATCATTCCTGTTATCAATAAGATAGACATGGATGGTGCCATGGTGGAGGAAGTTGAAGACCAAATCATCGATCTGATTGGCTGTAAGCGGGAAGACATTCTTCGTGCCAGCGGCCGTACGGGTTTGGGTGTGCCCGAAATACTGGAAGCCATTGTAGAACGCATACCCGCACCGGTTGGCGACCCCGAAGCGCCGTTGCAGGCACTCATCTTCGATAGTGTGTTCAATAGCTTCCGTGGTATCATCGTGTATTATCGTATTGTAAATGGTACACTCAAAAAAGGCGACAAAGTAAAATTTGCTGCCGTGGGTACTGAGTACGAAGCCGACGAAGTAGGCATTTTGAAAATGGGATTGGCACCTCGCCAGGTAGTCAATTGCGGCGATGTAGGCTACATCATTACCGGTATTAAAAATGCTAAAGAAGTAAAAGTGGGTGATACCATTACGCTGGCCAGCCGCCCTGCGGAAATGATCAAAGGTTTTGAAGAAGTAAAGCCCATGGTTTTTGCGGGCATCTTCCCTGTAGAAACCGATGCCTTTGAAGAACTGCGGGATTGTATGGAAAAACTGCAACTCAACGATGCTTCCCTCACTTTCGAACTCGAAACCTCACAGGCCCTCGGCTTTGGTTTCCGATGCGGTTTCCTGGGCATGCTGCACATGGAAATTATTCAGGAGCGACTGGAGCGGGAGTTTAACCAAACGGTCATTACCACCGTACCCAACGTAAGTTTTATTGCTACCACTACCAAGGGCGAAGTCATTACCATCAGCAACCCGGCCGATATGCCCGAAGTGGTGCGCATCGAAAAAATAGATGAGCCATTCATCAAAGCACAAATCATTACCAAGCCAGAGTACATTGGCAATATCATGACGCTGTGCATTGGCAAGCGGGGCATGCTCATCAATCAGGGCTATCTTACACCTACCCGTGTTGAGCTCATTTTCGAAATGCCACTCACCGAAATCGTGTTCGACTTTTACGACAAACTGAAGAGTCAGACCCGTGGATACGCTTCGTTCGATTACCATCCCATTGGCTACCGCGAAAGTGATATTGTAAAAATGGACATCCTGCTGAACGGCGATAAAGTGGATGCATTGAGTGCACTCATTCACCGCAGCCGTGCACAGGAGTTTGGCCGTAAGCTTTGCGAAAAACTGAAAGAACTCTTGCCCCGTCAGCAATTCCAGATTGCCATTCAGGCCGCCATTGGCGCCAAAATTGTGGCCCGTGAAAACATCAGCGCCATGCGGAAAGATGTAACCGCCAAATGTTATGGTGGCGATATTAGCCGGAAGCGTAAACTGCTGGAAAAGCAGAAAGAAGGTAAGAAGCGGATGCGCCAGATCGGTAACGTAGAAGTGCCACAGGAAGCCTTCCTGGCGGTGCTGAAATTGGATGATTGATTTATTTCAAGAATAGTGTTTGGCAAAAGCCTGCAATCAATTTGCAGGCTTTTGCATTGTATGCCCTTGGTAAAAATCATTTTTTGTTGGGTTGCTTTTTTCACCGTATGCCGCTACCTTGAGCAGTATTAAAAAAACAACAAATGCTATGCGGATATTTGCTGGCATATTTTGGCTGCTGTGCAGCATGAAGGCGGTGGCTCAACCTGTACTGGAGCCGGCAGGCGGTGCCGGTGTTTCCTTTACGCATGCCGATGAATTTGCTGAGGCCGACTATGCTCAAATGCGACTGCTATTGGCCAACAATAAACTGCAACTGCAAAAAGCCAACCTATGGAATGCGCCCATGCCACAGGCAACACTGTTTCAATGGCCCACCCGATTGCGCAGCAATATTTTACCCAATCAAAATGCTTCGTATGCTGGCTACTACGGCATCTCCAATTATATCGATCAAAACACGGGCTATCCCAATCTGGTGCAGGATTATAATTGCGGCAACCGCTCTTACGATTTAAGTAGTGGCTACAACCACCGTGGTACCGATATTTTTTCGTGGCCATTTCCCTGGCATAAAATGCGCTACAATGAAGTAGAAATTATTGCCGGAGCAGCAGGTACCATCATTGGCAAACTGGATGGCAACCCCGATCAGAACTGTGCTTTTTGTACCAGTGCCTGCGACTGGAATGCGGTGTATGTGCGGCATGCCGATGGTTCTGTGGCCTGGTACGGACATTTAAAAAGTGGCAGCCTGACCACCAAGCCCATTGGTGCTACCGTAACTGCCGGCGAATATCTCGGCGTAATGGGCAGTAGTGGAAACTCTACCGGTCCGCACCTGCATTTTGAAGTGTGGGAAAATGAATCGCTGACAAAATTGGTAGATCCATGGGCGGGTGCTTGTAATACGCTGAATGGTACCACCAGCTGGTGGGCCAGCCAGCAACCTTACCGCATGACTGGCATCAATGCCATTATGACCCACGGTAAAGCACCGGTAAATACGCAATGCCCTTCGGGCGAAGTGGTGAATGAAAAGAAAAGTTTTAAAGCTGGGGATACGGTTTTTCTGGGCTCCTATTATCGGGATCAACTGGCGGGCCAAACCGCAGCCCACGAAATATATATGCCCAACAATACCCGGTATTTAAACTGGTCGCAAAACCTGCAATCCACTTTCAATGCCTCCTGGTGGTATTATTATTTCATATTGCCCACCAATGCTGCAGCCGGCGAATGGCGGTACGACATTACCCACAACGGTGTTTTGTACCGTACCCGCTTTGCCGTGGGTCAGTCTATGAGCTACACGTTTAATGGCAACGGCAGCTTTTTCGATCCTGCTCAATGGTTGGGTAGCCGCATGCCTTCTATACCCGTGCCCGATGGCGTGGAAGTGCTGATACAAACAACCGGGGCCAATGTGTGTACGGTAGATATACCGGTGATTTTTTTAAAAGGCTCGAAACTTACTGTAGGCACAGGTAGCAATATCCGGTTTCAGCAAAACCTGCAATGGCAGTAACTGCTGCATGATATTGCTCATTGAATACATGAGTAAGTTGTAGTGAACTTTACAAATGCCAGCATGGCTCATTAAAACATTTGCCCATGAAAAACTATAGCCTCGATACAGAAATGATGATTGAAGTAAATGCCCGCTTTATAGCCAAAGGGCAAGATGAGCCACTCACCGGCAATATCTACAACGTTCGCTTGTTTGAAAGAGATTTTCTGGAAGATGAGTTCTTGGGTGAATCCATCCCCGATGAGCACGGCGTAGTGCATTTCCGCTTTTCGCCTGCCAAATTACACGATGGTTTTCTCGACGATAAAATGCCCGACTTTTTCTTTGTGCTGTATAAAAATGGCGAAGTACATTTTCAAAGCCAGGTGATGGAAAACGTGTACCTCGATGCTATTGAGTTGTACAAAAAAGGCACCGGTGAAATTATTTACCTCGGTACATTTTTGGTAGATGCCTGATAAAGGCATCTTTGTAAGGCATGACAGCCAAACACTACTACCTGTTTCGTTTTTTTACATCTACTACCTGGCAGCAAATAAGCCCGGCCAACCGGCGGTTATTTGCTGCCATTTTATTGTTGCATTTCATATTGTCGGGCTGGTTTATTAGCCGCACTTATTTTACCAACGATGAGTATGCATACTACGGATGGGCCGTTCGTTGGGCACAGGGTCATCAGGAGCGTATAGAACCCACCGACGATTCTAAAACTCCTATTGTAGCGCCTGCGCTATTGCCCATTGTACTCAAGCCTTGGTTGCAAAAAAACGACGATGCTCACGGTTATGCATTGCTGCAAGCCGGTCGTTGGATGATGTATGTGTACCAGCTGTTTGGTGCAGTTGTTATGCTGCTGTGCTGCTACCGCTTGTGGGGCGGCCGTAAGTGGGTTTTTCCTTTAGTGCTGTATCTCTTCGATCCGGAAGTATTCAGCTTTGGCATGTTGGTGGGTAGCGATGTGCCAAGCATGGTGTTGTTGTTTGCAACCTGCTTTGCCGCATGGCGATACTGGCAAAGCAACGAGCTGAGGCACTGGCTGTGGATGAGCATTTTTTTATCGATGGCGGTAGTGGCAAAAGCATCAATGTTGTATGCTATTCCATTGTGCATGCTGCTGTTTGTAATAGCCCCAAAGCAAGCTAATCATATCCGGATAGCCGCCTGGAAACGCTGGTTGTTGCTGCTATTTACCGTGTGGTTGTTTGTGCATGTGGCCTATTACTTTCAGCATAGTTTTTTTCCTGTTGCTGAATTGCCCCAAAAAAGCGATGCCTTCCAGCAACTGGCGGCATCTCTATCTGCTTTTAGCCAATGGCCGGTGCCGTTGCCGTACGGTTTTGTAAGCGGTTTCGATTTGCTTAAGTACAACGAGCAGCTGGGTGGTGGTAATGGATCCATCTATTCTTTTTTGGGTGTGTACTTTAATGAAACCTATTTTGCCCGTGGTCCGGTTTGGTATTACTACGGGTTTGTATTTATGTACAAGTGGCCGCTGTATGCATGGGCTATGTTGCTGCTGGCTGTAGGGTTGCTTTTTCGGAAAATGGGCAGCTGGTTGTACTGGCGCCAACGGGTGTTTTGGTGGATGCCGCTACTGGTGTACGGACTGCTGCTGAGCTTCGTCAATCCTTTTCAAATTGGCCTCCGGCATGCATTGCTGTTATTTCCTTTTTTATACCTGCTGGTAGGTTATGCAGCCAATTGGTGCTGGGCCAGGTATCAAAAAACAACACGTCTTTTGTTACTGCTCTATACACTCAGCTGGGTGTCGTATTGGCCCAATATGCTTTCTTACACCAACGAGTTGCTGTGGCCCAAACATTTGGCTTATCGTAAGCTCTTCGATTCATCCATCAGCTACGGGCATGCCAAGCCATATCTCGAACGTTTTTTGCAATTGAACCCTGAATACAAAAGGCCTTCCACCACACCGGCTACAGGTAAGTTTGCCATCGACCTCGAAACCGTGGCTGCTCCATTGAATGCGCATGGCTTGCAATGGTTGCATACCTTAAAGCCGCCCCATGCACACTACATGCACGTGGTATTGCTGTACGAAGTAACCGAAGCTGATTTGCAAAAGACCCATTCTAATGTGTTGGGTAAATAAGTCAGTGCAGCTGTGGCATTGCCATATGTGTTACATTTAAAGAAAAACAATTGATATGTGTGCCGAACATAAAAAGCCTGCCCAAAAAGTGGCTGCACATGCTCAACAGCAACCCATAGCCAAAGCCAAAAAGGCACCGGCAAAAGCCACACTGAAAGATGAACCACATGCTGCTCCTGCTGTAAAAGCAAAAGCAGCACCGAAGAAAAAGAACACTAAAACCACCATACACTTGCGATACGAAGACCAGCATTTTGTAGACAGCACAAAACCTGTGTGGAACTACAGCCGCTTTACACCCGAAGATTTACAAAATCTGCATCAGGGCACACTGTACCGCGGGTACGATTTGTTTGGAGCACATGCCATGCAAGTGCTCGATACCGATGGATACTACTTTGCCGTGTGGGCACCCAATGCATCCTCAGTAAGTGTGATGGGCGATTTCAACCACTGGAAAGCCCACAGCCACGAGTTGTTTGTACGCCTCGATCAATCGGGTATTTGGGAAGGCTTTATTCCGGGCGTAAAAAAAGGCGATGCCTATAAGTTTCACATTGTTGGCTTTCAGGGTGTACGCTTGGATAAAGGCGATCCGTATGCTTTGTTTTGGGAGAAGCGACCTAAAACAGCTTCGGTGGCATGGAGCATTCATGACTATCAATGGAAGGATAGCGAATGGATGAAAAAACGCAAAAAACACAACTCGCTGAATGCCCCGTGGAATGTGTACGAAGTGCATTTGGCCAGCTGGATGCGGCCTGTAAAAAACGATGAAGAAAGCTACAATACCTATACACAAATAGCTGAGCGTTTGGTGCCCTATGTAAAAGAAATGGGCTTCACGCATGTTGAATTGATGCCCGTGATGGAGCATCCGTACGATGGTAGCTGGGGCTATCAGGGCACCGGTTATTTTGCCCCTACCAGCCGCTTTGGTACGCCGCAGGAATTCATGGGGTTGATTGATGCTTTCCATCAGGCGGGCATTGGCGTGATTCTCGATTGGGTGCCCTCGCATTTTCCGTACGATATGCACGGCCTCTTTATGTTCGATGGTACGCATACCTACGAATACGCCGATATGCGCAAAGGCTATCACCCCGATTGGAACAGTTACATTTTCAATTACAAGCGGGCTGAAGTAAAATCATTCCTCATCAGCTCGGCTCGTTTTTGGTTCGATAAATACCATATCGATGGCTTTAGGGTAGATGCGGTGAGCAGCATGCTGCGTCTCGATTACAGCCGCAATGAAGGCCAGTGGGAACCCAACGAATTTGGCGGCAACGGTAACATTGAAGCCATTGCTTTTTTGAAGGAAATGAACGAGATGATTTACCGCGATTTTCCGGATACACAAACCATTGCCGAAGAAGCAACGGACTGGCCGGGTGTAAGCAAACCTACTTTTGCCGATGGCCTTGGCTTTGGTATGAAATGGATGATGGGCTGGATGCACGATACGTTGAAGTACTTCAAAAAGGACCCTATTTTCCGGCAGTTTCAGCAAGATCAGTTTTCGTTTAGCATGATGTACTACCACGACGAAAACTTTATGCTGCCGCTCAGCCACGATGAAGTGGTGCATGGCAAAAGCCCCATGCTCTACAAAATGCCCGGCGATGAATGGCAGAAGTTTGCCAACCTTCGTTTGCTGTACACGTACATGTTTACGCACCCCGGCGGCAAGCTGTTGTTTATGGGCAATGAATTTGGCAGCACCCAAGAGTGGAACCACAAAACAGAACTGCCTTGGGAACTGCTGCAATACGACTGCCACCGCCTGCTGAAAGATTGTGTGCGGGATGTGCTGCACCTCGTAAAAAGAGAACCCGCTTTTTACGAAATACAATTTGATTCCGATTGCTTTGAGTGGGTGGAAATCAATCGCAGGGCAGAGTGTGTGATGGCGTTCCGCCGCAGGGCTAAAAAAGAAAAAGATGATGTGATCGTGGTGTTCAACATGACACCGGTTGTTCGTCACGACTTTCCGATTTATGCAACCGGCAAAAAGCTGTGGAAGGAAATCTTCAACTCCGATAGCAAAGCGTACTGGGGCACAGGCGATGTATTCAACCCCGACATACCCTGCACATTGGTAGACAAAGAAAGCAAGCGGTATGAGCTGAAATTACACCTACCGGCACTGGGTGCTATTGTGTTGAAATAATTTTTGTAGTCACCATGGCTCGTGTCACACGAGGCGTGACGCAAAATAAAAAAGCGAACAGCATACAAATGCTGTTCGCTTTTTTATGGCTCCTTTATTTAATGGTTAATCACTTCAACTTCATCTGTGCAAAATAGGGGTGGTCGGGGTTTACAATCAACTCTTGGCGCAGCGGGTGTATCAGTACATCCATATCTTCTAAAGGAATGGCGCCCAAAAGCACTTCGCTGTCTCCGGGCAGCACCATAGCATTTACTGAAGTTCTTCTGTTTTTGAATTTCACTTCTAAAGGTGCTACTACATCACATTCCACAATTTCACCATTCGCTAATTGTGCTTTGCGTTTTTCCACTACGTGCAGCTGCAATTGCTCCTGAATGTTTTCATTAATGCAAAGCATGTAGCTGCCAGTGTCTACCAAAGCAGTGACCTTCATGCGTTTCACTTCCTCCTCGCCAATGATATACCGACGTTGTAAAGCAAGATCGTCGCCATTAATCAGTTCTATTTCTGCATATACCAAACCCATAGCGTACTATTTGTATGAAGTTAGTATTTTTTGTTTACCAGCCAACGTCTCCTGTAAGCAACGTTGCGGTGATGTATCTACAACTGCTTTACCCATTCCCTGTTTTCGCTACCGGTTTCTTTTTTGTGGGTGCAGCGGGTTTTGCAGGCGTTGTTTTTTTGGGTGTTGGGGGCGCAGCTTTCGCTTTTTCTTTTTCCTCGGCTGTCTTCAGGTTTTTTTCTGTTTGCTTATCGAGGGCTTCATCGTCAAAGCTGCCATCGTCTTTTAAAATGAGCATGGGCTTGGGTTCGTTGCCATCGCCTCGGGCTTCCATAAATAGTTTGTCGATGTACTGCCAGCCGCCTTTGTCCCACTTCAAGGCTTCATAATCGCCACCTGGTACCAGCGTGTATTTTTTCTCCGGCTCGTTCGATTCACTCACCAGATTATCAATCACAATCAGGCTGTCTACTTCATCATAATTGATGCGGGCACGGCCTTCTTTTTTGTATTCCAATACATAACGCTTACTGCCGCGGGGAAAAATTGAATCGTTGTTGAAGAAGAAAAAATCACCACCAAATTGTGGCTGCCCGTCTTCATCAAATCGAAGGATGTCAATCCACTTGCGGGTGGTGCGGTCGTTGTTTTCATCGTAGCCCAACAGCGTGTATACTTTTTGTTGGTTCACTTCGTGTTGCAGCAGTTTGTAGTACACAGCACCAATCCAGTTTTGATTGTTGCGAATGCTGTCTTGCGGTTGTTCGCTGTAGTCCGATACATCAAACAATGGCGTAAACTTAATGCTACCATCGGGTGTGTTGTATTGAATCACACCACGCTGCCGGTAGTTGTCATCGTTCATGGGTATGTGCCAGGTGATGATGCGAAAGCTGCTGTCTTCCGGATACAACACCGGCGCCATTTGCATGGAGTCGAAGCCAAAATAAAAAGAGTAGGGAACCCGCATGGCACGTACCAGCAAGCGGGTAAACATGCTGTCGGCACGAAGGCGTTCGGTAGCAAACGTATCATCCAACATACGGTCGCCATAGGATTGCAGCGAATCATCGATGCGTTGCAACATCTTAAAGTTGGACGACGTAATTCGTTGCGCTGCGCCTTCATTAGGAACGGCCAGCCACATCAGTATCAGCAAAAAGAAAATACGCATGGTTGCAAGGTATCTAACAAGCATAACAACGCTGCGGGGCTGTGGATATTTTAACAGCTTAGCCAATTGGCTGGCGTTGCCACACCTGGGCAAGATGCGACAGACTAGGCGATTCCATATCGGCGAGGGCAGGAGGTAATTGCAAGTCGGGTTGAGTGCTGCGCAAAAACACAGCATGCATGCCGGCATTGCGGGCAAAATACAAGTCGCTGGTATTGTTGCCCACCATAATAGAGCGGCTGAAAACTATCTCCGGAAAATCGGCTTTGGCCTGAGAAGCCATGCCCGGATTGGGCTTGCGGTTCGGGCTGTTGTCGTCGGTATCGGGGCAATAGTAAATGGCATCGATTCGGCCCCCGGCTGCAACAATGGTCGCCGTCATGCGTTGGTGAATCTCATCGAGATTCTCTTGCAGCGTGACGCCTTTGCCCACACCTTTTTGATTGGTGACAATAATGATGCGGCTGAAGATGTTGCTGAATGCAGCGATGGCTTCCACAGCATCGGGGTAAAACTGAAACTCATCCCAATGATGGATATAATCTTTCACTTTTTCAATGTTGATGACGCCGTCGCGGTCGAGAAAAAGTGTCCAGCTTTTATCGGGTTGTAGCATAGGAAAAGAATGGGCGAAGTCGGTTTGTGCTTTGGCGTAGTCTTCGGGTATGCCAATGTCGATGAAGTAGCCGGTTGTTGCCACGCCATACAATTGTGCTTGTGCCAGCAAGTGTGGCATGATGATTTTTTCCCAAGAGCAGGAAGCGGGAAATGCTGATACATCAAACAATTGTCTGTTTAGCCAATAGGCACCTGCATTGATAAGCCCGCTGCTATGGGCTTGTTTTTCATGAAACTGAACGATGCGGTGTTGCGCATCTACTTGTACCAATCCGTAGCGGTCGGCATGCTGCATGTGGCTGAGCAGCACGGTTGTCACGGCTTTGTATTGCTGATGTTTTTCTAAAGCATCTGTGAATGAGCAATGCAAATAGGTGTCAGCGTTCAGTATCAGTACATCGTCGCTTTTGCAGAGCGATAAGGCTTGCAACACAGCGCCGCCAGTACCGAGTGGAGTAGTCTCAATTGAAAAGTCGATACGGATGTGGGGATGATATTGTTGCCAGGCAGCAACTGCTTCTTCTACTTCGCTAGCACCAACACCCAAAGCCAGTACAAAGTGCTGAAAGCCTTGTGCCAACAGCCTTTGCAGCAGGTGGTACAAAAAAGGTTGCCCATCTACCGGCGCTAAACATTTGGGTGTGCTCCCCGTTACCGATTGCAAACGGGTGCCGGCACCGCCTGCCAGAAAGATGACGCTATGTGAAGAATCGGGCATGTATTTATGCAGGAAAAATCTGTGCTTCTACCAGCTGACAAATGGTATGGCCAATGAGCATATGGCACTCTTGTATGCGTGGCGTATCGTTCGATGGTACATCAAACAGATAGTCGCTAAGGGGGCGCAATGCACCACCTTTTTCGCCGGTCATACCTACGGTGGTGATGCCTTTGGCACGGGCCGCTTCAAAAGCTTTTACCACATTGCCACTGTTACCACTGGTACTCAGGCCCACCAGTACATCGCCGGGCTGCATAATGCCTTCCACCAATCGGCTGTAAATGCTGTTGTAATCATAATCATTTGCAGCAGCAGTGATATATGATGTGTTTACATGCAAGGCTTCTGCAGGCAGGGCTGGCCGGTTGCGGTTGTAAAAGGCACCGGTAAATTCTGCTGCCAAATGTTGTGCATCGGCGGCGCTGCCACCATTGCCACAGAAGTAGAGGCGATGGCTATTGCGAAATGCTTCGGTAATGAGTACACTCACTGTTTCGGTGAGTTGCAACAATCGTTCGCTGGCCAGCAGCTGTTGCTTGGCGTCAATCGACGATTGAAATATTTGTTGAATGGTTGATTGCATGTGTTCTTGCTTAAATGGTCCAGGATTGTACACCGTGCATGCAAAAATGAAACGGATATACCTGGCCGCCAAAGCTATTCAAAGTTTCTGTCACCCGGTGGCGGCTATTGTTGGGGCAGTAAAAGAAAACAAAACCACCACCACCGGCACCACTGATTTTACCTCCTGTAGCACCCGCATTTTTAGCTGCGGCATACAAGGCCTCAATATGTGGATTGCTGATGCCGTTGGCCATTTGTTTTTTGTAGGCAAAACCAATATCAAACAAATCGCCCATGTCTTGCAAGCGGCCTTTCAGCAAGGCTTCTTTCATGTGCAAAGCTTGTTGTTTTAAATGATGCATAGCTTGTATGCTGGGCTGTGCATCATTCCGCACATTGGCTTGCTGTTCTTCAATAATGCGGCCACTCTGGCGGGCATGGCCGGTGTAGTACAACACCAGGTTGTGCTCCAGCTCTTGCAGTACTTCGTGGCGAATGCGCAGCGGGTTTACAATCACTTGTTCGCCGGGACCAAACTCCATGAAATTGATGCCACCAAAACTGGCTGCATATTGGTCTTGATGACCGCCGGCAAATTGCAAATCGTTGCGTTCAATATCGTATGCCAATCGGGCAATGTCGTACTCACCCAGGGGCAGCTGTAGCATTTCTGTAAAAGCACTAATGATGGCTACCACCAATGTGCTGGATGTACCAAGGCCGGAGCCAATGGGTGCATCTACAGAAGTAATGAGAGAGAAGCCCGTTAATGGTACACCATACTGTGCATGTATGCGATTGAACACAGCTGCATGTAACGGCAATGCATGTTGTGTCGGCAATTGCGGTTGCCATGCAAAACGAAATTCCTGCTTGCTATCGAGGTCGTGCAATACAATAGCATTTTCCTGCAGCGGTTCTATACTGGCATGTGCAAATAAATCGATGCTGGCATTGAGCACGGCGCCACCAAAGCGGCTGGCATACGGATCAACATCCGTGCCGCCACCGGCAAAACCTAACCGCAAAGGAGCTTTCGATCGGAAGTGCATGTTGGGAGTTTACGAGTTGATAAGTTTACGAGTCTACGAGTTCACAAGTTTCAATGAATCAGTGTTTCAAATCAGACATGACATCTGACATCAAACTTCCAAAATCTGTTCCACTAGTTTTTCCCAGTTGAGTTGTTGTTTTTCTTGCAGCAGGCCAGGCATGTAATGCGCTTTGCCTTTGTGCAAATAAGTTTGAATGCCTGCAGCAATGCTGTTGGCATTGGGTTCGCATACCACCCCGGCAATATCATCGGGTACCATTTCGGGCAGGCCACCTACATTGGTTACCAGCATGGGTACTTCAAAATGATAGGCGACAGGAGTAACGCCACTTTGTGTGGCATGACGGTAAGGTTGCATAATACAATCTGCCGCACAGGCAAAATATTTTACTTCATCGTTGGCTACAAAGCGGGTATGTAAGAGCAGTTTGTCTTTTACAGCAGGGTGTTGCAAAAGTGCTTCGTATTTCGATGGGTCGTCGTAGTACTCGCCGGCAATGAGCAGCTTCACGTTGGTGCCCTGCAACTGTTGCATGGCTTCGAGCAAGAGGTCGAGTCCTTTGTACTGGCGTATCAATCCAAAAAACAGCAATACGTGATCGTTATCTTGTATGTCGAGATGCTTGTGTTGGCGCAACCAGGCCCTTGCTTCGTTGCTGGATACACGTTCACCAAAATTGTCGTACAACGGATGCGGCACCAGTTGGGCGGGCTTGTTGCTAAACAGCCGCAGGTCTTGCAGCACTTGCTGGCTCATCACCAAAAAGCGATCAACGGGCTGCACAAAATATTTGGTAAACCAATTGTCTCCTGGGCGGCTTTCGTGGGGTAGAATGTTGTCGGCGATGCACACAATACGGGTGTGTTTATTGCCCTTGATGCGGCGCAAAATAGTGCCGAGGCAAGGCCCCATAAACGGAATCCAATACCGCACTATCACTACATCGGGTTTGGCTTTTTTGATGCGGTTGCCTACCTGCCACCAGTTGAGTGGATTCACAGAATTGATGGCGGTTACAATGTGCAACCCTTCGGGTGCCGGTGCATCGGTAAACTGTGAGGTACCGGGAAATAAAAACGAAGGATACTGCAGGCTGAACGACCAGATACTGCATGTATGTCCTGCATCGTTCAGTGCTTTACACAACCGTTCGTTAAAGGTGGTAATGCCACCCGGCCGCAATGGATGCGCCGGTCCTATGATGATGATATTTTTAGGATTGCCTTGGTACACGGATTTTTATTGCACTAAAATTTTATGGAACGCTGATTTCGCGGATGAAACGGATAAGACGGATTTACTGTTGCGTAATAAAGTCGTATAAATAAAGAGTTTGCTGTACATCGTTCACTTGTTGATATTGGCAAAAACTTTTCTTTTGAATTCTGCCTTCTCTCCAAAGTTCAGTAAAAGACCTACTTCAATGTTGGTTGCTTTCAGGTAATTCAGTAATTGAGCTTCATGCTCCAGTTTCAGGTAACCGGTTGATTTCAATTCAATAATCACTTTATTGTTTACGAGTAGATCGGCGTAATAGGTGCCTACTAATTCTTGTTCATAAAAGACATCAATCTTCTCTTGCGCCTTCACATTAAGTCCGGCCTTTACCAATTCAATACACAAAGCATTTTCATATACTTTTTCCGAAAAGCCGTAACCGAAATAGTTGTAGACATGGAAAAAGCAACGGATGATTTCTTGTGTTATTTCCTCATGAATCAACATAGTTTTCGATACTGATTGTTCAATGAAATCATCATTATAAAACGGAGTCAATCCGAAAAATCCGTTTTATCCGCTTCCGTGCCTTTTGCTTATTTTCATCACAATCCGTGTTCTATCAAAGGCCGAGTTTATCCTCAATACCATATACGTTTCGCTCTGGTGAGTTGCGGGAAACGAGCTCGGATACAAAGCCGGCGAGGAACAATTGAACGCCTACTATGGCCAGTACCAACGCAATGTAAAATGCAGGCTTGCTGGTGAGGTAGTATGTAGGATCAATGAGTTTATTGATGATGAGAAATGCACTGATGCCAAAGCCCAGCAGAAAAACGAGTGTGCCCCACAAACCAAAAAAGTGCATGGGTCGCTTGCCAAACTTGCCTACAAAAGTGATAGAAGCCAGATCGAGAAAACCATTGACAAAACGCTCCCAACCAAACTTGGTGCTGCCGTATTTGCGGGCACGGTGTTCCACTACTTTTTCACCAATCTTGCGGAAGCCATGCCACTTAGCGATGACAGGAATATAGCGGTGCATTTCACCATACACTTCAATGCTCTTTACTACTTTTTTGCGGTAGGCTTTCAGGCCGCAGTTAAAGTCGTGCAGATAAATGCCACTCACCTTGCGGGTTGCCGCATTAAAGAGTTTGGAAGGTAAATTTTTAGTGAGTTTATTGTCGTAGCGCTTTTTCTTCCAGCCACTTACCAGGTCGTATTGTTCTTCCCGAATCATACGCACCAAATCAGGGATTTCATCCGGACTGTCCTGCAAGTCGGCATCCATGGTAATTACTACGCTGCCTTGTGCTGCTTTAAAACCTTCGTTCAAGGCAGCACTCTTGCCATAGTTACGCTGAAAACGAATGCCTTTCACCTGCATGTATTGCTGCCGCAATGTTTCAATCACTTCCCAACTGTTGTCGGTGCTACCATCGTCTACAAAAATGATTTCGTAGGCATAGCCTTCCCGCTGGCACACATCGTGTAGCCAGTGCGTTAGTTCGGGCAATGATTCTGCTTCATTCAGCAGCGGTATTACAAGCGATAGATCCATGAGCAACGAATGCGCAAATTATTGGAAAGGAGTTGGGGTTGGGTTCTTTTTGGCCACAGCTGCACCAATCAAAGAACCGATAGCACCCACAATGAGGTACATAATTACAGAAACAATAGCACCCATTGGGGCTGCCATTTTTTTACCAATGCTCAGGGCTTTGTCTACTTCACTTTCGCCCATGCCTTGCTCCAGCATAGCAGTGCGTTGCATTTCCATGGCTCGGTCCAGCGATTCAGGAAACAAAACGGTTAAAGAAAAAGCTACCCACAAGCCCATGATGCCGGCTACCAACGCAGAAGCTTTAAACCCATGACCGAATGCTTTGCCAAAGGTTACGTTGCCATCCATTTGCTGCGCAAAATTGATATTGGCCCAAATAATGCCTCCCAGTAAAATGACGATAGGAACAATACCTAAAGCTTTGTTGGTTTCCAGTTTGAAAATGGTAACAACAACGGCAAATACAATCAGTATGAGGCTGATGATAAGGCCTTTCATTACGGGGGTGGTTACTTTGTTTTCCATGGTGGGTGTTTTTTTAGATGCTGGAATATTGATGGTGAATGATGCCCTTGATATGGCCTTGCAATGTTCGGCCAATAAAGGCATTGTTTTTACCAAGAGAATGAAGAGCGGCTTTTTCGGGTGTCCATGATTGTTGCGGGGCTACCACTGTGAGCATGGCTTCAGCACCCGGTTCTATCACCGGCAAAGGCAAACCGAAAATGCGGGCAGGTGCCAATGCAAACAACTCTGCAATTTGTGCAGCGTTGAGAGCAGGCAGTGCTGTTTGCACCGCAGCGTAGCAGGTTTCCAAACCGCTCATGCCGTACTTGGCATATTCAAATTCGCATACTTTGCTGTCGTATTCATGCGGCAGGTGGTGGCTGGCTATGCAGTCAACCGTGCCATCCATAATGGCTTCTCGTACAGCATCCACATCCTGGCGGGTACGCAGTGGCGGATTTACTTTCAGGTTGCTGTCGTACTCCTGCAGGTCTTCGTCGCAAAAGCTGATGTGGTAAGGCGTAACTGAGCAAGTAAGTTGCAGGCCTTCTGCTTTTGCCCTGCGAATAAGGTCGAGGCTGGCAGCAGTGCTCACACCGGTTACATGCAGTTTGCTGCCTGTGTAGCGCAGCAGTTCTATATCGCGGTTCAGCAGCAGCGTTTCGGCCAGTGCGGGTTTACCGGGCAGGCCCATTTGTGTGCTCACCACGCCTTCATGCATTTGCCCGCTTTTGCTGAGGGCAATTTCATCGGGCACCTGGGTTACCACGCCGTCAAACGCTTTTACATACAGCAAAGCCTTGGTGAGCACCTGGCTGTTTTGAATGGGGTTAATGCCATCGCTGAAAGCCACGGCACCACTCTGGCGCATGTCGTACATTTCGGCCAGGTCTTTGCCTTCGCAGTTTTTGCTAATGGCACCGTAGGGCAAAATGCTTACCGGCAGGTGCTTGCTTTTTTGTACTATGTATTCTACCTGCGGTTTGTTGTGCACCGCGGGTTGTGTATTGGGTACTACCAGCACCCGGCAGTAGCCACCTGCAGCAGCAGCGGCGGCGCCGGTTTCCAGCGTTTCTTTGTATTCCAGTCCGGGGTCGCAAAAATGGCTGAACACATCGGTAAAGCCGGGCAGTAACACCTGGCCTTGGGCATCAACCACTCGGGTATCGGCCGAAGGTTGAATGTCAGCTCCAATAGCGGCAATGCTGCCGTTGATAATAAGCACCTGAGTTGTTTGCCCGTTGTAAGCAGATCTTGGGTCGGCAATGGTCACCTGTTGTAATAGCAATGCCATTTTGATAATGATTGCGGCGAAGATAAGGATAGTAGAAAGTCGGGAGTCGGAAAGTCCGTAGTCGATAGTCGGTAGTCCGTAGTCGGTAGATTGGAGGAAGTCGGGAAGACGGCAGTATGTAATCCGGTGAAAAATGCCAATATCAAGGGTTCAACTCTACTTCTCCTCTCCTTTGGAGAGGCCGGGAGAGGTTAAACTAGTATAGATGCCCGAGTGCCTGAGGCCGGGAAGTCCGGAGTCGGTACAAAGTGGGAGTAAGTGTCATGCTGAGGAACGAAGCATCTGTTGAACCGAAGTCGAATGATTTTTCTGTGGCTATCTAACATCGATCATCTGTCATCTGGCATTTCTGTTCATTAGCAGTTTTTCAGATTTGCATTTTCATTTTCTTCGCAGTTGCTATGGAAACCACAGAAAAACTACGGCTCGATAAATATCTCTGGAGCATACGGGTGTTTAAAACCCGCAGCGCTGCAGCAGAAGCTTGTGAAAAAGGACGGGTGAAACTGAAGGACGACTCCGTAAAAGCCAGCCGTACCGTACGGGTGGGCGATGTGTACGATGTGCGTGGCGAAAACCGCCGCTGGATTGTACAGGTGACCGGCTTGTTGCATACCCGTCAGGCCTACAGCGAGGCCATCAAATATTACCTCGACCTTACCCCGCCCGAAGAGCTGGAAAAAGCCAAAGTGCAGGCGGAGAGTTTTCATACCGGCAAACGCCTCAGCAAAATTGGCCGTCCTACCAAAAAGCAACGGCGGGATTTGGATGATTTGATGGAGGGGTAAGGCAAGTGCCAGCGTTCACAAGTTGACGAGTTTGCCAGTTCCAGCGTCCACGCTTTTCAGTTTCGGTTGTTCCGATGTTCATTCAATGCAAGTTTGCATACCCTGCAGTTTGTCGTGCTACTGCCTGTTTCCTATTTCTTATTCTTTATTCCTTATTGCTTATTGCTTTTTCATTGGCACCTTTGCACATTCGCTAATCAGCACATTATCCCATGCACATCGATATACTTTCTGTTTTGCCTGAGTTGCTCGAAAGTCCGCTCAACCACAGTATTATGAAGCGGGCCCAGCAAAAAGGCCTGCTCACAGTGCGGGTTCACAACCTGCGCCAGTGGGCTGTCAACAATCAGGGCCAGATAGACGACTACCAATATGGTGGGGGCGCCGGCATGGTCATGATGTGCGAACCATTGGTGAATGCCATTGAGCAACTGCAAGCCGAAGGCGGACCTTTCGACGACATCATTTATATGACGCCCGATGGCAAACGCTTTGAGCAACGCGATGCCAACCAGTTGAGCCTCCAAAAAAGATTGCTCATCATTTGCGGCCATTACAAGGGCATTGATGAACGGGTGCGGGAACATTTTGTAACCCGTGAAATTTCCATCGGCGATTTTGTACTGAGTGGTGGTGAAATACCCGCTGCGCTGGTTGTAGATGCCATTGGCCGCCTACTGCCCGGTGTGCTCAACGATGAAACTTCGGCGCTGTTCGATTCTTTTCAGGATGGACTACTGGCGCCACCGGTGTACACCCGCCCGGCCGATTTCCGCGGTTGGAAAGTGCCCGATATTTTGCTCAGCGGCGACCCCATCAAAGTGGCCGACTGGCGCCACGATCAGGCGCTGCTGCGTACCGGGCAGCGCCGCCCCGATATGTTGGGCGATGAATAAAGCCGCTTATCATTTTGTTGAATGTTCTGCTCATTTTGACCGTCCAATGCTGTCTACGGCCCAATACTTTTGACGGCTATGCGACTACACCACTGCCTGCTTGCTTTGCTGGCCACCAGTTTTTTTGATTCATTGGCTGCCCAGCCCGTCACAACAGTGAATACTGCCAATACCGGAAGCATCACCCCATTACAGCAAGAGTTTAAAACAGGTATCCGAAAATCATCGGCACCTATTACCATTGATGGCAAACTGGATGAAGCCGTGTGGCAGGAAACGCCGGGCATTGCCGATTTCTGGCGCAAGTTTCCGACCGACAATGGCAAACCCATCCGGCCTACCACCGTTCGCATTACTTACGATGATAAAAACCTGTATGTAGCCGCTATTGCATACGATTCGGGCAAGGCGTTTATTCAAACCTTGAAGCGGGATTTTGGCCACGATGGCAGTGATGGTTTTGCGGTGGTGGTAGACCCGCTGAACCAGCATACCAACGGTTTTTTCTTTGTGGTAAATGCGTTCAACTCTCAATCGGAAGACCAGCTTACTACAACCGGTGGCCCCAATTTTAGCTGGGACAATAAATGGTTTTCGGCCACCACCCGGCACAACGATCATTGGATTGCTGAAATGGCCATTCCTTTTAAAACATTGCGTTACAAACCCGAGCAAGCCGTGTGGGGGTTGAACTTTGTACGCATTGATACCAAAACAAACGAGTACAGTTGCTGGACAAAAGTGCCGGTGAATTTTTCGAGCTGGGACCTGGGCCAAACCGGTGCATTGCATTGGGAAACACCACCGCCACCAGCAGGTAGCAATATGGTGCTGGTGCCTTATACTACCGGGCAGGTTCAATCCAGCAAAACCAATGGCGAAAACAATTATACGGGCAAAGGCAATGCAGGCTTCGATGCCAAAATTGGTTTGACTTCATCACTCAATTTAGACCTGACGGTGAATCCCGATTTTTCACAAATTGAAGTAGACCGGCAAGTAACCAACCTTACCCGCTTCAATATCTTTTTACCAGAGCGGCGTACCTTTTTTCTCGAAAATGCCGACTTGTTTTCCAGCTTTGGCATGGATCCCATCCGGCCATTTTACAGCCGCAGCATTGGCTTAGATAAAAACGGGCAACCCATTCCCATACTCGGTGGTGCAAGGGTTACCGGAAGTGTTACACCTAGTACACGCATTGGTGTAATGAACATGCAAACGGGCAACAAAGGCAGCTATAGTATGGAAAATTTCACCGCCGTTTCGGTGAACCAACGGGTATTGAAACGGTCTTCTATACGGGCATACGGGTTGAATCGCCAGGGCTTTTTGAGCAATGAAGAAAAAGCGAAAGATCCGCTGGCGGCTTACGGCAGAAATGTGGGTACAGAATGGGTGTACACCAATGTAGAAGGAACCTTTAATGCATGGGGAGCATATCACAAATCATTCAAGCCAACCATTAGCAACAAAGATGGTTTTGCCAATGCAGGATTTTCTTACAACGACCGTAAGTTTGAGTTCACGATAGATTGGGTGAATGTAGGTACCAACTACTATACCGATATGGGCTTTGTGCAGCGTATTGAAAACTATGATGCTGCCAGAGATACGGTAGTACGGCTCGGCTTTAAGCATTTGTTCAATGAAATTCAGTACCGCATTTTTCCCAAAAAGGGCATCATCAATACGCACAGGTTACGTGCCGAAACATACGTTGTGTGGAACCCCAATGGTACACTCAACGAACGCAACCATGAAAGCAATTACAGCATGCAGTTTAAGAACACTTCCAACTTTGTAGTAGGTGGATCTTACAGTCAGGTGCACTTGTTGTATCCCATTTCTTTTACTGGTGGCCGGCCTTTACCAGCTGCTGAATACAAGTATTGGCGGGGCTTTGCAGAATATCAGTCGGATTTTAGGAAGAAGGTGGCCTGGAGTACCGGTGTGGTGGCTGGTGATTTTTACAACGGTCAGTACACATCATTGCAGGCATCGCTTACGGTGCGTCATTTGCCCCATGTAAGTGTGGCTGTTCGTGCCGAATACAACAAACTGGTATTTCCCGGCGATTATGGTAGCGGAGAAATTCTATTGATTGCGCCACGTATCGATATCAACTTCACCACCAACGTTTTCTGGACTACTTTTTTGCAATACAATACACAGGCCAACAACTTCAACATCAACAGCCGTTTTCAGTGGCGTTTCCGCCCCATGAGTGATTTGTACCTGGTATATACCGATAATTATTTTACCGATCCGTTGCTTAAAAACAAGAACCGGGCGTTGGTATTAAAATTGAATTATTGGATAAACGTGTAAGAGAAGTTGACTAAATAATGTGGCAAAGCTTGCACACATGAATCAAGGCGCTGGTATCAACAGCGCCTGTTTTTTTGAGCATGTTGCGGCGGTGGTTATCAACGGTATTTACACTTAAAAAAAGGGAAGTTGCAATGTCTTTGCTGCTGGCACCTTCGGCAATCATTTTCAAAATTTCCAATTCTCTTGCAGTAAGAATATCTGCTTCTTGCAGCTCCGGGTGGGCACTGTGGTAGGTGAAAATGCGGTCGCCTACCCGGTAGCGATACCACCATGTGCCATCGGTTAAAAAAGGCTCAAGATCATGAATGAGAAACATGCCCAATAATGGGTTGTAGTTTTCATCCCACAACACGGGTATGGCGTGAAACATACTGCGATGTTTATTGCCGTACCTACAAGTAATGTTACAGTTAACGTAGGTAGACTGATAGCGTTTTTTTTCTTCGGGCTTGGCCCTGTTGAGTTGGCGGGAAATAGTGCGGGTATTGTTTACTGCAGCCTCTACTTGCTGGGGTAAAATGCAGCTGATGATATATGTGGGGCCGACCTCTAAAATTTCTTCGGGAACCGAACCAAAATAGCGGGCCGTACTGGTGTTGATATGATGAATGCTGAAATCGTGGTATGCAAAAATAACGGTCCGCAAATTGTTGAGGTCTGAATGGTCCAATATTTTGGACTGTTGCAGAAACTCCTCGAGTTGTGCAGGTGCTGGTAGTGTAGGGTAGTACTGGCCCCAAATTTCTACCACTTTTTGGTGTGCTTCGGCGGGTGTTTGCATCGTTCAACTTCAAAGGTAAGCCTAAAAATAGTCATTTCGACTATTGGCCCGTCCTCGGATTGTCTACAGATTTGCTGTACCATTTACCATTAAGTCCAATAAAATGAGTGGGGCGAAAATCACACCATCGCCCTGCTCATTTACCCCTCACACTCGCTTACCCCCAATTCCATTTTCAAAATCCCATCATTAAAGGACTTACCACAAAACCGGGTTTTTACCCGGTTTTGTTTTTTATACCTGTGTATCAATGCCTTGTGGCTTGGGCTTTAGCGGTATGGCAATGGTCATAAGGGTGCCGCTGCCAGGATGGCTTTCAATAAACAATTGCCCCCCATGTTTTTCAATGAACTCACGGCTGATCAACAGGCCCAATCCGGTGCCTCTTTCCTTGGCCGTACCTCGTCTGGTGGCGCCCACATGAGTTGTTAAAATTTCATGAACTACATCGGCACTAATGCCAATACCACTGTCTTGAATGGAAATATAGGTGTGTTGTTGGGCTACCCATGCTTTGAGTAAAATGTGCCCTTGCATGTGGCTAAACTTGATAGCGTTGCTCAGCAGGTTGCGCAAAATAAAATCTATCATTTGCTGATCGGCATGTAACGGACATGGATTGTCGACATCCGTTTCAATCGTTATTTTTTTCAAATGAGCCTGCAGGTGCAAAATGCGGACACATTTTTCCAGGCTTTCTCTGGCATCCAGCTGTTCTGGTTGAAAGGCCAGCAAATTCATCTGGCTTTTGCTCCATTGCAGTAAGTGAAATAACAATCGGTTTAAATGATCCAACGAATCCTGCGCTTCAGCCATCAGCTTTTGCTTTTCTGCTTCGCTCAGTTTTTCGTGGTGCTCGGTCAGCAGTTTTAAAAAGCTTTGCATGGTAGCCAGCGGATTGCGCAGGTCATGGGTGATGACGCTAAACAGTTTATCCTTCAAACCATTCAGCTCTTGCAGCTTTTCATTTTGTTTGCGCAGCGATAATGTTTGTGCTTCTATCTGCAACTGCAGTTGAATTTTTTGCTCTTCAATCAACTGCTTTTTTTCTTTTTCTGTTTCCAGTGCAATGCGTTCTTTTTCCAATCGCTGTTCTTCCAAAGCCTGCCGGGTTTGGTTGTACCGGCTGGCCAGGCCCAATGCAAACAGTACTACTTGCACTACCACGCCTACCTGTACAAAATAGCGGGTAAACCAGTTGTCGCCCACCATGCCCATTTCACGAAAAATGAAGAGGATAGCACCAGCTACCAGCAACGCATTTGCCGTAATGAAATACAAAGCCGGTTTATAATTTCGGTTGTAGGCATCAATACCCGCCACCAGCATCAATACGAGTATGAGGGTATTCAGAATGCCAATAATGGTAACCAATGGTGCCAGCCAATCAATATTCAACACATAGGTGCCGAGGCCAATGATCAGTGTGCCACTCATGAGTATGTTGAGTACCGTGAGTAATGCATTGGTACGTGGCAATAAGACCGGGGTGTTGAGGTATGTACGGGTAAACCACAAGCGTGCCAGGCTGGTAAAAGGAACGATGATGGTGTAGCTCCATGTATCCCACCGAGGACTGTTGGGCCACATGTGTTCTATACCAAAACCATAATAGTAGGCAAAGTATAATCCAATGCCTGCAATGCTCAGCACATAATGCAGATAGCTGGTATCTTTTACCGAAAAAAACAAGAATAAATTGTATAACGCCATTACCAGTATAACGCCCAAAAACATACCCTGCCAAAAGTGGCGGTCGCGGTCGGTTTTTTCAAACTGGTCTTGCCGCAACACTTCTATCTGCAAAGGACTTTTCTGATAGATACTATAAACAGCAGACAACGCAATATGTATTTGTGCGGTATCGCCGGGTTGCAGTTCAACTAAAAAATGAGGATGATAATGGGGCACATCTCTTGTACTTACCGGTTCGGTACGGGTGATAATGGACGATTGCAATTTGCCAGACTCTGCCGATTGGCTGGAGAGTTGCACTTGCCAAACGTTGGGCGTTTTGATGAGTAGTGTGCTGGCTGTAGTTTGAGTATTTACAATGCTGAATTGCGTATGTAATTGCGGACTGTCTGTCCAGTGCAGTTGTTTGGCAGACAGCTGTTGCATTCTATCGCCGGCCTTCCATTGCAGCATTGGGTTGTGCACCGGTTGCGCCTGCAACACATGTACAAAAAAAACAATGATTATGGCCAGCAACCCACGCATCCAATGAGATAATTGTTAGGTTTGTCAAGTTTCGTTACATCCTTCAATATTAATGGACTTTTATGGCGGGTATCAAAATTTTATTGGTAGAAGACGATTGGATTATTGCCAAAGAGATTACGCTGAGTTTGCAAGACATGGGTTTTGAACCCGTAGGCACCATTGATAGTGGCGAAGAAGCCATTCGGCAAATGCCTGTGTTGCAGCCCGATTTGGTATTGCTAGATATTGGCCTGAGTGGCGACATGACAGGTATTGATACTGCCCGTCAACTAAAGCAACAATTCAAAGTGCCGTATATTTTTCTGACAGCGCTGGCCGATCAGAGCACATTGGAACAAGCCAAGCTCACAGAACCGTATGCTTATCTGGTAAAACCTGTGAGCCCCGAAAGCTTGTACAGTTCTATTGAAATCACCATGCACAATGCGTCGCAACGCAAACTGCCCGATGTGTTGCCAGCCGAGCCGCTGGTAAAACCACTGCAATATGAAGAAGGCATTTTTGTAAAAAATAAAAAGCGGCTGGAGAAAGTACAACTAAGTGATGTGTTGTACATAGAAGCGGTTGATGTATATGCCATGATGTTTACCGTGCATGGCAAATTCCTGTTGAGCAACAGTTTAAAATCGGTAGAAGAAAAGTTTCCGGCGTCACATTTTATGCGGGTGCATCGTTCGTTTATTGTGAATACCCACAAGATTGAAGCCATTGAAGAAAACGATTTGATGATTTCCGGCAGGGCTATCCCAATTGGTAAAACTTTTAGGGAGCCCGTAATGAGCCGTTTGCAAGTTTTGTAGTGCCGGCAAGGGTTTCCGACGATTGTGTTTTCACCGCCTTGGCCAATCAGGGTTTTCCATTCACCCCGCAAAAGAGTTCCTTTCACCAAGTTAAACGGCGCATTTCCATCAACAAATAATAATGTTGAAATTGAAAATGCTTGCCGAATGAATAACCTGGCTACTCCGGGAATGTTGACTGCTGTGTGGATATCACTCATTGTGTACATGGGAGTGATTCTGTACTTCGTGGTGCGTGGAGCACGGCGAACGACCAACATGGCCGACTATGCCACCGGCACGTTTCAATTTTCGCCTGCTGCCATTGGGCTGTCGCTTGCTGCAGGCATGACAAGTGCCGCTACTTTCATTATCAATCCGGGATTTATCGCTTATTATGGCATCAGTGCTTTCTTAAGCATGGCGGTGTTTTTACCCTTTGGTGCTATTATTTCACTCATCATTTTTTCCAAACGCTTTCGCAAAATAGGTTCCGCAGTCAATGCTAAAACCATTGCGCAATGGGTGGGTATTCGCTACAACAGTGCTTCGTTTAGATTGTATATGGCCTTCTTGTCTGTACTGCATCTCACGTTCATTGTGTTGATAGCCGTTGGTTTAACGCAGGTGCTCAGCAGAGCATTAAATGTAGATGCATTGCCGGCTCTATCGGGCATTGTGATTTTTACTTTTGGCTACATGATGTTTGGTGGTGCCAATAGTTTGGTGTACACCAATATGATTCAGGCACTGCTGAAAGTAGTGGTGGCCGTGGTGTTGCTGTTCAGTGGGTATCAATTGTTTACCAATGCAGATGCTGGCTTCTTTCAACAACTGCAACAGATTGATCCAAAATTGACGGCCGCCTTCAATACAGATAGTCCGTTGTACCGCGACTTTTTTGAAGTAGTCATTTGTCAGTTGATTGTGGGGGTGGCCATTGTTTGTCAGCCGCACATTATTACCCGTTCATTGCTGTTGAAAGATGACAAAGGCATGAACCGTTTTTTGTGGGTGGCGGTCATTTTACTCATCCTGTTTTTTACGGTAGTGTTTACCGGTTTGTATGCCCGTATGTTGTTTCCTGATTTGATGGTAGCAGGCAAACCATTGCCCCTCGATGCGGTGATGAGTGCTTATGTGACCACGTATTTTTCTCCAGTGGTGAGT
The DNA here is from genome assembly GCF_036803085.1 of Phnomibacter sp. Classification (NCBI taxonomy): domain Bacteria; kingdom Pseudomonadati; phylum Bacteroidota; class Chitinophagia; order Chitinophagales; family Chitinophagaceae; genus Phnomibacter; species Phnomibacter sp. The sequence continues at coordinate 110,722 of NZ_DAIRUZ010000006.1, forward strand.
TTGTTTTTGGTAGTGGGTTTGCTGGCATCTGGAGTGGCTACCCTGGAGAGCCTCATTCAATCGATCAGCACTACTATCACCACTGATATTATTGCAGCATTTGCACCCAAGGTCATAGGCAAGCAGCAATTGTTTGTTAACAGACTGGTGATTGCAGTGATGGCTGTGGTCACCATTGTACTGTCTTACCAGCAGTTAGTCAATCCTGATTTGAGTGTGGGAATACTGGCACAAAACGGCGTGTATGCATCTTTCTCCGCCGCATTTGTGCCATTATTATTTGGCATGTTTTTGAAAAATGTACCCGTGCAGGCAGCTTTTAGTGCATCTGTAGCTGCGGTGGTGGCACACTTCGGTATTTACTACGGCCGCTTAACGCCGTACATGGAAACCGGCACCCGCAATCCGGGCATTGCAGCCGCCTTGGCCATTCTCATTTCGCTATTGGTTGGAACCGTTGTTTTGCTACTTTACCGCCAAACCCAAAAGGAGGCATCAGTATGAAACAACTAACCAGTATCGCCTTTGTATTGATGCTGATGGCAAGTGCTGCTTCAGCACAAACAAACTGCAGTTTCAACAGGGGGTGGCGTATGCAAACGGCACAGCTATCCAATCAACTTTCGGTAAGTTATTACGACACTGGAAAAGGGCAACCTATTGTGCTTTTACATGGTTTGGGCGGCCATGCAGCGCATTGGTTGCAAAATATAGATGAACTTGTAAAAGTCGGCCATCGGATAATAGCCATCAACCTTCCTGGCTATGGCGGAAGCCAGGCTTTGTTGGCTGAAGACTCCACACAACAATTACACAAATACGTATCTGTTGTAATTGCTTTGGCAGAAAAACTTCGATTGAAAAAAGTAATTCTCACCGGCCACAGTATGGGCGGACAAATAGCGATGCTCATTGCCTTGCAACAACCTAAGTGGCTGGAAAAATTGGCATTGGCAGCTCCTGCAGGGTTGGAAACGTTTACTGCTCAGGAAGCGTCGCTCCTCAAGCAATATGCAACGCCTGCGTTTTTCAAACAGCAGGATAGTGCCTCGATTGCCCGCAATGTGAAGACAAGTTTTTACAACATGCCAGCGTCTGCTGCTGCGTTGATTCAGGAACGCAATAGCATGAAAAGCTGTGCCGGGTTCGATGATTATTGTAAAACCGTATCTGCAGGTGTGGCCGGCATGCTTGGAGCACCTGTAGTCGATCAACTGTCACAAATACGTGTACCGGTATTAGTGCTGTTTGGAAAGCAAGATGCTTCCATTCCTAACAAATTATTGCATCCACAACTGCAACATGCCGATGTCATGAACGTGGCATTGCAACATATCCCAACTGTATCAGCTGTATGGCTCGAAGAAGCCGGGCACATGCTGCAGTGGGAACAGCCGGCAGCATTCAACAACGCATTGCTCACATTTATCCATCAATAACCATAACTATTCTTCACTAAAACAAACGATGTCGTATGAGAAAAATTCTTTTCATGTGCTTCCTGTTGGTTGTCTGCGCAAACGCCATATTGGCGCAGGCTACATACAAGGGTAAGGTAACCGACAAAAAGAACGGTCAGCCGTTGTCGGGGGCTACCGTTACCCTGAAGGGAACCACCAATGCGGTGGCTACCGATGCCAACGGTGAGTTTACGCTGATAGCCGAAACAGGCGGCACCCATACACTGGTGGCCAGCTATATTGGCTACGCCGAGCTGGCACTCACTGCTGCTGGCGAATATCTTCGCTTTGAACTGAGCGAAAGCACCGGTCTTGGCGATGAAGTGGTAGTAACCGCTTCCCGCAGGCCACAAAAAATTACTGAAGCGCCAGCTTCTATCAGTGTCATTACTTCCAAAGATTTGGATCAGAGTGCCTCTTTCAATATTGGCGAACTCGCTTCTAAAATTCAGGGGGTAGAATTTGTACGTACCGGTGTAAACGGCGTTGGATTCAATGCCCGTGGTTTCAACAATGCTTTTAACGCAAAGGTATTGCTGATGACCGATGGCCGTAACAGTATGATGGCTGGTGGTAGCGGTTTGGCTGCGGGTATTATGAATACCATCATCAAAGAAGACGTAGACCGCATGGAAGTAGTGCTGGGCCCCAGCAGTGCTTTGTATGGTCCTAATGCCCACAACGGTATTGCCAACACCATTACGAAAGACCCCCGCAAACACCAGGGTACAACTGTAGTGCTGGGTGGTGGTACACAAGAAGTATTCAGTGGCCGCATTCGTCAGGCTACTAAAATCAACAACAAGTGGGCGTATAAAATCACGGGTGAATACACCGCTGGTTTAGACTTTGCTTTTCAAGACAGCATCTATGCAGGTGGTAGCGTATACGGCCCTGCAGTAGCCATTCCTGAAAAGAATGACCGCCGTTTCCGTCACGTTCGTGGCGAAGGCCATTTGTACTACAGTGTTACTCCAAAGAGTGACATCATTGTTTCGTACGGTGGTAGCACCAACCGCTTTTTAAGTGTGAACAATGTGGGCCGCAACCAAATCGTTGACTGGAAGTTTAGCTACTTGCAGGCAAGGTATGTGAGCCCACGCTTTTTTGCACAAATCTATAATACGTGGACAAACGTAGGTAACTCGTATGGTATCCCCGGTTACACCCGTGACTTCTGGAACCGTACGCACAGCACCATCACTGATCCTGCCAATCCGTTGTTTGCTGCAGTGGGCCGTTTGTACCCCGATGAAGCAGAAGCTTTCGCATTGCGCCTGGGCAACCGCTTCAAAGAAGAAAGTAAGCGTTTGAATGCCGAAGCACAATACAACTATGAATTTGAAAAAATCGGTTTGCAGTTGGTAGCTGGCTTGAATTATCAGAAAGACAACCCCAACACATTTGGTACCAGCCTGGCAGATGCTACACAAAAAATTGAAGTAACTCAATTTGGTGGCGCATTGCAACTCGAACAAAAATTGCCTGCCGGCTTTAAGCTGTATGCTGCAGCTCGTGTAGACAACCACAGTGTGTTTGGCAATTTGTTTGCACCCAAAGTGGGCTTGGTAAAACCTGTGCCAGGCGGTGCTTTCCGTGTTACCTATGGTCGTGCTAATGCAGCACCCATTATCCTGTTTCAAAGTGCCAGCGTATTCGGTTTGGTGTTTGGTAACGGCGATGGTGTTCGCTACACACCCAACGGTGCACAGCTAAGCAGTGTAAGTGTAACCGAGAAATTGAAAGTAGAAGAGATTGGTACCTGGGAAATTGGCTACAAGGGTAAGATTGGTAAGAAACTGTATGTAGATGTAAACGGTTACTACGGCAACAGCAAAAACTTCCTGAGCCCTGCTATTACTGTTGGTGGACGTGCATTGAGTGTGGGCAATATTCCTATTCCTACTGCTGGTTTGCTGCTGCCCGGTACTGTAAATACACAAACAGGTGTGTTAAGTGGTGCAGCCTTTAGTACATACTTCAACTATGGCGAAGTTGCCAGCTACGGTGTTGATCTTGGCATTAATTATTTCATCAGCAATATGGTTTCACTTGCGGTGAAATACTCATGGTTTGGCAGCGACATTACCAAAGACAATATGAAGAACGATGCCAACCGCGATGGTTTTGTAAGTGCAGAAGAAAAGAGTCTGAATGCACCGAAGAACCGCATTGCTGGTACACTTAGCTTCAGCAATTTGGCCAAGGGTAAAATGTTTGTGAACCTGAGTGCCCGTTGGGTGCAGGAGCACGACTTTTACAGCGGTAGCCAAATGGGTACTGCTGCCGGTAAAGGCATGCGTGGCTCCGTGTATGGCGGAATCAATCCGCTCAACAACCAACCACGGTACTATGCAAAGAATTTTAACTGGGGTGCGTTGGGCGGCTTTACAACCATTGATATCAGTGCCGGCTATCGCTTCAATTCAATGCTGTCGTTGGGTGCAGGTGTAAGCAACCTGTTTGATGTAGAAATGCGGGAGTTTGTAGGCTCTCCCTCTATTGGCCGCCTCATTAGTGCCGAATTAAAAGTTCATATTCCTAACGGAAGTAAAAAATAGTGATGCTGCTTTTTGGTTGAACGGTAACGGGCTTCTGTACTGCATACTGCCAGGTATCATGTAGCAGAAGCCCTTCTTTTTATCACATCAATACAAGCCATATAAATATGCAGGATTTGTTTGTAAAGGCAAATGGAATACGACTACACGCCATAGATTGGAGAGGTAACGGACCTGTATTGCTGCTGGCGCATGGCCTCACTGCCAATGCCCATGCCTTTGATGGTTTGCTGGCAGCCGGTTTGAACAACTATTGTAGAATAATTGCGGTAGACCTGCGTGGCCGCGGCCAATCTGAAGCACCGGATATGGGCTATACCATGGCCGAAACAGCCAAAGACATTATTGGCTTAATGGATAAACTACAGTTAGAAGAAGTGATGATGGGCGGCCACTCCTATGGTGCATTTTTGAGTTGGTACCTGGCGGCATATTATCCGCAGCGCATTAGCAAGGTCATTGCATTAGATGCGGCTATGAAAATGCATCCCAATACCATGCAAATGTTGGGGCCGGCATTGGGCAGGTTGGGCAAAGTGTTTGGTTCATTTGAAGCCTATGTACAGCAGGTAAAAACCGCTCCCTATTTGCATTTTTGGGAAGATGCCATGACCAGTTATTACCAGGCTGATGTGCATACTGCCGCCGACGGTAGTGTGGCTACCATACCCAATGCACAGCACATGACCGAAGCAGCCACCAAAGTGTTGGCAGAGCCCTGGGCCGACATTTTGAAAGCCGTTACACAACCTGTTTTGATGTGTAACGCACCGGGTATTTATACCATGGATGCACCGCTGCTGCCGGAAGAAAATGCCCGTGAAACAGCAGCTTTGTTACAAGATGTGCAATTTGTAAAAGTAGACGGCAATCATCAAACCATGTTGTATGGCGAAGGAGCCCGACAGATTGTAGCCGCAATAGCGTCTTTTATCTAAGTGTATTTTGTTTTGTTGTATGAAGGGCAGAGAGCAGCGACATGATCGCTGCTCTCATTGTTTTGCCCAATCTGTTGTTTGCTGCTGTATATTGGTCCTCATGATTCAGTTTTCTGTATTCAATGCAGCAAGTAATATCGATGGCACCGGCGTATTTGCCGGCCAACGCATACCTGCCCGGCGCAAAATTGGCAACCTTGGTGGCGAAGTCATTTCATTGCGGGAAGCCCGTAAACGGGCTGCGAAATCCAAGCGGGTAGCCATGGTTGAATTTGGCAATGGCTATGCGCTGGATGCCAGCATCAATCCGAATGCGTTGCGCTACCTCAATCACAGTTGTCAGCCCAATTGTTATATGCGTTGCATCAACAACCGGGTGGAGTTTTGGAGCCTGCACCCCATCAAAAAAGGAGAGGAACTCACCTGCAATTATGGCCCCACGCACCACGATGGCAAACTGCCTTGCCGCTGCGGGGCGAGTAATTGTGTGGGGTATTTGTAATGGCGGAATCCGATTTGGATTGCAGATGAGATTCTATTTAAATTTCCTAACAAAATGCAAAGAAGCAAGACGATTTTTAAGTTGGCATAGTGTTTGGAAAAGTCGCTTCAAAAAAGTTCCTATGAAGCAAATCATCCCTTTATTCTCCTGCGCTTTATTTGTTGCAACAACTGTACAGGCTCAAGATGCGAGTGTAGCCATTAAGGCCGGCGTCAATCTTGCCAACGTCACCATCTCCGACAATGGCAGCATCGATGATGCCAAAACCCTCACTTCTTTTCAGGCTGGTGTACAGGCCGATTTGCCCATCACCAAATTCTTTTCATTGCAGCCGGGTTTATTTTTTACTGGTAAAGGTGCCAAAACCAGTGTAGGCAGTTCCAGCGATGCCACGTATTACAAAGCCAGCTCCAATCCCATGTACATTGAGCTGCCACTGAATGCAGTGTTCAAGCTGCCCCTCAGCAAAGACAATAACTTTTTTGTAGGTGCCGGTCCGTATGCAGCCATGGGTATTGCCGGTAAAAACAAAGTAGAAGGCAAAGTTTTTGGTGTTGCTTTCAACAGTTCAGAAAACATCAAGTTTTCCAATGATGATCCTACTACTTCAACACAAGAAGGAGCAGGCATTGGCATCATGCGCCGGTTTGATTATGGACTGAATGGTGTGGCAGGTATTGAGGCCGACGCCTTTTTGCTCACCCTGCAGTATGGCTATGGCTTGGCCAATATTGCCTCCGAAGGCAACAGCAATGCCAACGATCGCAACAAGCACCGGGTGCTGAGTTTGACGCTTGGAGTGAAGTTGTAAGCGATAATGCTTACATAATTACGATAATGCGTTTTCTCTTGGATTTATATCTTTCCTTCCATCAAACACCAAGGGCGCCAGCATACACTGGCGCCCTTGGTTATTTTGAATCGTCATCTACATTATTCACTCTTCTTCACACCCACCACCGGCAGGCTTTTCTCCCGAATCATCGTGTTCAGCTTCGGCAGTTCTTCGCTCATCACTGCTTTCAGTTTGGCTAACTCTGCATCTATTTGTGCAGCTACTACTTCGTAGGCTTCCAGCACTTGCTTGGCAGGGGCACCATTGCCTACCGAAGCGGTACGGTACACGCTGCTCAGTTTATCGTCGAGCTTAATGGGGTAGTTGAGCACATCTTGTCCGCTCTTGGCTTTTGTTTGGTGCAGCGCTTCTTCAATCGGCGTCAGCTTTTTACCAATCGCTTCTGTCAGGTCCTTCACTTCCTTCGGACAATCTTTGCCCCAACGGCTAGTGAGGTCTGTCATTTGCTTGCGAATTTCAGTCATGTCTTTCTGTGCTTTCATCACTTCATCAAACTTGGCTTGTGCCTTGCGCAAAAAGGTAAACTGTGCTTCGTACTCCGCCTGACTCACTTTGTAGTTGGGATCGGCCAGTACAGTAAAGGGTACTTCAGCACTGTCTTTGCCCACTTTCATTTTGGCTATGTATTCGCCGGGAGGCGCCATGGCCACCATGCGAGCACGGTTCCACAAAATGGTGCCTTCTGGTACACGTTCGCCTTCAGGATAATTCAAATCCCATGCAAAATGATTGAGGCCGTTCTTCAATTCCATTTTGTTGTCTTTCTCCGCAGTGCCGTATGTCTTAATTACGGTACGGTTTTTATCCATTACCACCACGGTAGCTTTCAATGTATCAGCACCGCCTTTGATGTAGAAAGGAATCACAGCACCGGGCATGGGGTTGGCACCGGCATTGCGTGGCGCAGCACCAGCATTGCGCCAGCCACGGCCAGCTACCTGCATGCGATATGCTGGAGCGGGAGTAAAGGCTACAAAGTTTTTCTCGGCTATAACGGGCTCGTATTGCTGCACCGTTGTCAGATCGTCGAGAATGTAAATGCTGCGGCCCTGTGTGCCCACAATCAGGTCGTTGTTTTTAATGGTCATGTCGGTAATGGGTACCACAGGCATGTTCAGCTGAAACTTGCTCCAGCTGGCACCATCATTGTAGCTGATGTACATGCCAAACTCGGTGCCGGCATACAGTAGACCAGCACGTTTTTTATCGGCACGAATGGCACGGGTAAAATGCATGCGGTTGATGCCTGCATCAATGCGCTGCCATGTTTTGCCGTAGTCAGTTGTTTTAAACAGATATGGCGTGTAATCGTCGAGCTTGTAGCGGGTACCGGCAAAATAAGCCGTGCCTTTGCGTACGGGGTCTACATCTACACAGTTCCACATCATTTGTGCCGGAATGTCTTTGGGCGTTACGTTCTCCCAGTTTTTGCCACCGTCTTTGCTTACATGTATCAGGCCATCATCGCTACCGGTCCACAGCAGATTGGGTTCTGTAGCACTTTCTGCAGCGGTAAAAATGGTGCAGTAATATTCAACCGTAGTGTTGTCTTTGGTAATGGGACCACCACTCGGGCCTTGTTTGCTCTTGTCATTTGTCGTCAGGTCGGGGCTAATCATTTCCCAGCTGCGGCCTTCATTTTCGGTCACAAACAAATGGTTGCCTGCGGCATACAACCGCTTGGGGTTGTTGGGGCTGAAGAAGATGGGATAGTTCCACTGGAAACGGTATTTCGCTGCTTCGGCACCGGCACCCATGTTGTCGATGGGCCACACATTTATCATGCGGCTTTCACCGGTTTTGTGGTCGAGGCGCTGCAGCATACCCATGTAGTTGCCACCATAAGTAATGTCGGGGTTGGTGGGGTCGGCTACCACGTAACCACTTTCGCTACCTGCCGCATCTTCCATGTCAGCAGCTGTAATGGCAGATCCGTAAGTACGGCTTTTAATGCGGAAGGCACCATTGTCTTGCTGGCCACCCAATATGCGGTAAGGAAAAGCATTGTCGGTGCTCACCCGGTACACCTGCACGGTAGGTTGGTTTTCGTAAGTGCTCCAGTTTTGACCGCCATCAAAGCTTACCTGTGCACCGCCATCATCGGCCACAATCATGCGGCGACCGTTTTCCGGGTCAATCCACAAATCGTGGTGATCGCCATGCGGTGTTTGGTAGGGGCTGCTGAAAGTGCGGCCACCATCGCGGCTCAGCATAAAGTTTACGTTCGGTGCGTACACCAGGTTTTCGTTTTGCGGATCTACAAACACACGGGTATAGTACCATGCCCGCTGACGAATATTGTTGTCGCTGCTGCGCAGGCTCCAGGTTTCGCCACCGTCTTCGCTGGCATACAGGCCACCTTTTTCATTTTCAATAATGGCATACACTTTATTGGTATTGCTGGGTGCCACGGCTACTGCATTAATGCCCCAAATGCCTTTGGGCAAGCCTTTGTTACCCGAAATGTTTTTCCAGGTTTCGCCACCGTCGGTGCTCTTCCAGAGGGCACTGCCTTCGCCACCACTTTCCAGGGTGTGCGGCTGGCGAATAACCCGCCAGGTAGAAGCAAACAGCACATCGGGGTTGCCGGGTTCGGGCACTACTTCAAAACCGCCGGTCTGGTCGTTTACAAAAAGTACCTGACGCCAGTTTTTGCCGCCATCGGTGGTTTTGTAAATACCTCTTTCGCGGTTGGGGCCAAACAAATGGCCTATTACCGCAGCCCACACTGTATTCGGGTCTTTTGGGTGAATGGCAATGCGAACAATATGACGACCATCGCGGAGGCCAATGTTTCTCCATGTTTTGCCGCCATTGTCGCTGCGCCACATGCCGCCAAGCCCTTCACTTACATTTCCCCGCATGGTTTTTTCACCCTCGCCAACGTACAATATGCTTTCATCGCTGGGGGCTACAGCTACGCTGCCAATGCTACCGCCAAAAAAACCATCGCTGATGTTGGTCCAGTTGCTGCCGCCGTCGGTGGTTTTCCAAACACCGCCACCGGTAGCACCAAAATAGAAGGTGTTTTTGTTTTTGTAGCTACCGGCCACCGCTGCACTGCGGCCACCACGAAAGGGGCCAATGAGGCGGTAGTTCAGGTTTTTGAAGAAAGGAATTTCCTGTGCTTCGGCTACAGGAGCAGGTGGCGCTGCTTTCTTCTTTTGCGCCAATACCTGCGTGTACAGGGCCAACAAGGCCACACAGGCGAGCAATACTTTTCTCATACGAGTGTTGCAGTTTAGAAATGAAGGGGAAATATACAGCCGTTTAGACGATGAATCATTATTGAACTATTGCCAGTTCATTGGCTACACATCATGGGTCAAATACATGTTTGGGGCTGTCAGCATTGGTGCTACTATGTAGCTGTTGTTCCCACCTTCCTCACTACTCCTCGTACCGGCGCAGCTTCGCTTGCACGGCACTGCGGGGTAGTATCGTCCGTCGGGCAGCCCGTCGGCCATGTGCTACTATCCACTTTCTGTCGCAGGCCTCCCGGCCTGTGACAGTCGGTTACTCGTCTTGTACATCAACCGTCAGCTCAAAGAAAAATCCGTGCATCTGCGGCCATGAATTATACGCTTTATCTGTCGCAGGCCTCCCGGCCTGTGACAGATTGTTACTCGTCATCAGGCAAAACCCTGCGCCAAATTATTTGCCATTTTGATTTCACTATCTCGCCCCTTCAGGGTTTCCCTACTCATCACTTTCTTTTTTTACCACGGGCTATCACCCGTGGCTGTAAGTATTACGCCCCTTCGGGGCTTCAGCAAGTGTGTACTATTGCATAAATCAACATCCGCTCAAAGCTGTGATATCCTCCCAATCTGCGTCCACAATAATCTGTGCATCCGCGGCCATGCTTGCCATCTGCCTTTGCTCGAAGCATTAATAACACATCGTCACAGGCCCGGAGGCCTGCGACAGCGACATCTGCGGCCATTGTTTTGCTGTCTTTTCTTTCAGCAGTAGTAACGCATCGTCACAGGCACGGAGGCCTGCGACAGCAACATCATCCGCGACAACCTGTATTCATCCGTGCATATCCGCGTTCCATCTCCTTTCCCCCCGCTGGGGGTTAGGGGGCTTTCTTTGTATCTTTAATTCAAGTTTTTATTGCATGCAATCCTTTGTTCATCCGCAGTCTGTTATGCGCCGCATTTGGGGCAACAGCGATACCATCCTCTTCATCTTTGCCGGTGCTGCCGCAGAGTTTGCGTTGAATAAAGCCGTTGACTGGTTGTACTTCACCGGCAAGCTGCCGAAAGATCCTTTGGGCCGTTTGTTTTCTACGGTGCAGTATGCCCGGTGGATTATTTTCTCGCCCCACGACAAAGCCACACAGGCCATTCAGCAAATGCGCCACATACATGCAGCGGTTGAAAAAAGCCGCGGCGATACTATTCCTGACTGGGCCTACCGCGATGTACTGTACATGCTCATTCATTATTCCATTGCTGCTTTCGAGCTGCTCGAACGACCACTTACGGATGATGAAAAAGAAGAAGTGTACGACGTGTTTTACAGAGTAGGAGTCGGCATGGGGCTTACACAACTACCGCAGGGTTATGCAAACTGGTTGCCATCGAGAGAAGCACACCTGAACGCCGATTTGCAACGTAGTCATTACACCGACGATTTGTTTGTACAGTACAAAAAACACTTGGGTAGTACCCGCTATACGGTGCTAAAGGCAGGCCAGCAATTGGTAGTGCCTACACAAGTAAAAGCGTTGCTGGGCTTTCCCAAATATTCTTGGTTGGGCCCGGTGGTGCCGCTGTACTAATTCAGCCGGCTGCTGCACCTGGACGGGCTCATCAAACACCTGCTCTTGCCCGCTGCATACAAGGCTCAAATTAAGGCCCTCAATCAGCCAGAAGAGAAAAGATAACGGCTTTCTATTGCTGCTACACAGCCTCGCCAAACGTTAATAAATTATTGTCGGGGTCGAGCAATGAAAATTCTTTTTGCCCCCAAGGCTTTGTAGCTAAAGCGCCATTCGGATGAATGGCAACACCGGCTGCTATCCATTGCTGGTAAAGGCTTTCAATATCGCTGCAGCGGATATACACCTGACCATAATTGTGAGATGGCTCCAAAGTCGGGTGCTCAAAAAAGTGAATTTCAATACCTTCTTTTTGCAGCATCAGATAACCGGGATAATCGTGGCTGCCCATGCTGGTAAAACCAAGTTGCGTGTAGTAAGCCAGCGTAGCGGCTTTGCTGCGCATGGGTAGTTTCGGGTGGATGGTAGTGAGCATAGCGAGTATGTTTCAAAGATGAAATGATTGATAGCAAAAGCTTATCATCAATCAATAATCAGAGTATGCTGTTGGCCGCAGGAAACTGATATCAATGTGCGACACATTGCCTTTGTAAAAGGGCATTGATGATAATGTTTTCCATTGTGCGTCGGCTACAAATTGTTTCCAGTGTTCCTGTCTGTCGGCCATATTGTTGAAGCTGGTCATGTACATCAGGTTGGGCATGTTGCTGCCTGCAATTACATCGCCATAAAAAATAGCGTTGAACTGTAATCGTTTGAACAAGCCAATTTCATCACCTTCATTAAACATATGCACTTTATTGCGGTACAAAGCTTCGGTGCTGCTTTCATAACTGCGTAGTTCGTATACCCGTTCACTGCGTGGTCCAGTCAGGTTGGGCATTACCAAGCCTTCCGACATAGCAAAGGCTTGTAGCAAAATGGTTTCTATTCTGTCGTAAGCTGTTTGTTGTTGCTCATGGTTCAACCAGGTGGCAGCCTGTGTTGTGTATGGTTTGTGTTGCAGCATTTTTGCGGGCAGTTGCAGCAATGCTGCTGCACTTTTTGCAGCCAACAACACGTACAGTTTTTTTACCACAGCAGTATCGTTGGCAATGGCTTTAAATACACCCACCGATGCAAAGCCCAGTGCATGTGCGGTAGGTACAAAAGCATTTTGCAAGTATTGCTCCAGTACTTGCTCTTGTGTCTGGTTGGAATAGCTGTATACATTCAGCTGAAAATAGCGGCTGGCTTTTGGTTGCGCCATTGCTACACTCACGGTCAACAACAGGCAGAGCAATGCTTTCCCTTTCATGGTAAAAATTTATACTAAGTTAATGGTTGCCACCACCAAGTCTTGGGTATCATTTTGCTTGTACTTCTGCTGTCAAAAGTGGGGCGAGCTGTTCAAAGGCTTGCTTGTAACCCCGAATGGTTTTTTTGCAAAAAGCCAACTTGGCCCGACCAATACTATTGCGGCTGTAAATGCCTGCAAGTCCCTGAATGGTCCACCGGTAGTTACGCTGATTGCGTTTGTACCATTCTTTTATGTAGGGCTTCCCCTCAGGAAAAATGAAATACTGCGGCTGCCGGATGCAATGATAACTATGCGGATATGCAGTGGCTGCTTCGGCCCATTGCAACATCGGAGTGGGTTCAGCGCAAGCTGCGGGGTCAAGTATCCACCAGCAAAGTTTGCCTTGCTCCAACACTGGTACGGCTACCGCTACATGATAGTTCCAGTTATTGAGCAAACCGCCAATATATCCTTTGCGCAAAAAGGCCGCACCAAATACCCAGCACTTGGCATGCGGTATGCCGGCATGTTTTAGCAGCAGCGATGCAGCTTCGGCACGGGCTTCACAAAAATTGTGCTGCCGGTGCCAACCAAAAATGGGTTGGGTGGCCAGCCATTTAAAAATGCGTTGAGCATAGGCTGGTTGTAGCGGCACAATATCAGCAATCCTGTCGCTGAGGAAATAGTCGTACAGGCTCAGCGAAAGTGGTTTTTGCATGGATGGCAAGATACAGTGGATACGCACAAGTGGGTAAATGATTTATCAATGCCCTTGCTTATGAACGTAGTAGCTTAAAATATATATGAGCAATGGCTTGCATAGAAATGGCCGGGTCAATATTTTAGCTATCAACCCAAATCCTTAATAGCCCCGATGAAACATTTTCTTTTGGTTGTACTCCTACTTATTGCAGGAGTTGTTGCACATGCCCAGTCTGGTACTTTTGACAATACTTTTTCTGCTGATGGAAAAGCAATCATTCATTATAGTTTTCCTTATCTATCGCTGGGCGATGCGTTGTTGCAAAACGACAAACTTATTGTGGGTGGTGGATCCTTGTACAATAACAATGCAGAAGCCGTTATTTTGAGGTATAACAGTAATGGCACACCTGATGTAAGCTTTGGTGAAGGAGGTATGGCAAAGTTTAATTTTTCTACAGGTAGTGATGGTGATGAATTGATAGCTTTGGATATAAATGCAAACGGGCAACTTTTTGCGCTTGTTTCTGAAGCGGATAGTTTCAGGGTGTTGAAATTGCAAAGCAATGGTGCCATTGATGGAACATTCGGCGGTGCTGTTGGAGCCAGATTTTCGTTAGCAAGCACCTATGCGAATGATATGTTGGTGCTCAATAACGGTAAGCTATTGGTGTTGGCATCTATCAGTGGCGTACCTACATTTATTCGGTTCAACAATAATGGAAGCCTCGACAGTTCTTTTGGTATTGCTGGTTTAAAAGCGGTTGCGTTACAAGGGCTATCTTCTACGATTAACGCATATAGCATGGCACTGCAGTCCGATGGCAAGATTGTGATTGCCGGTTCGTATCAGCCTTTTTTTAATAGTGATGATAAATTAATTGTGGCTCGATTTACAACTAATGGTGATGCAGACATAAGTTTTGATAATGATGGTTGGTTAGAAGCATTGATACTAGACAATACAGAGCCATCTGCAAATAAAGTAATGGTTGACAAAGACGGAAGAATATTGGTGGGCGGTTTGCTGTACGATACTGAAAATGCATTTATCGAAACTACAAAAGCGGGTGCCGTTTGGTGTTTCTTGAACAATGGTCAACCAGATGAATCTTTTGGTGTAGATGGAGTGGCAAAGATTGGAGAAGCCGGCGATTTGTTGATGCCTGGTTTCATTGCTCAACAAGGGGATGGTAAATATGTATTGGGGGCGGCATATCGGAATGGCGCTGACTTCGAGTTTGCTGCCATAAGACTTACTAATAACGGGCTACCAGATCTAACATTTGATACAGATGGAGTTGCCCGTAAAAACATGGGTAACGGATTTGACTATGGTGCAATTCCCATGATACAAACAGATGGCAAAGTAGTGTTGCTGGGTGGTAGCATACAGGCAAACAGGTTTGTATTGGGGGTAGCAAGGTTTAATAGCAATGGCAGCAGAGATGATGCGTATAATTCAACCGGCCAATTGCTTCAGCAAATTGGAGAAGGAATGCAAACCAATGCAAGTACAGCTGTAAAATCAATTGCTTTGCTGGCAGACAACGCTGTAATAGCTACCGGTTCATATGAAAACGGGTTTGGTCAAGGAGGATTTGTTACGAAATACAGTAGTGCGGGTGTGTTGGATGAAAGTTTTGGTGAGCAAGGGTATGCTTCTGTTTCAGCAGGTGTTGCTGATGGATTTTCTCATGTAGCTACAGCAGATAACGGTTCTGTCATTGCAGTTGGTACAAGTGTTGATTTATTGAAGGGAGCCAGTATTTTGGTTGCAAAATTTACCAGTAGCGGGCAGCCAGATATGTCATTTGGTACTTTTGGAAAAGTGCTGATAGATGTAGCTGCAAATGATTACGCACAATGCCTGGCACTTGCTGTGCATGCTAATGGTGAAATAGCCATTTCAATAGAGTCTTTTAGCTTCACCAGTTTGGAAGAGTCATTCTATCTTATCAAACTGAATGCAAATGGCAGCCTCAATACCAGCTTCGATACAGATGGTATTCAACCTACTCCAATTGCTTATAACAAAATGGTATATCAGCCGGCTGATGGCAAATTGGTAATCAGTGGTGCGTATGATTCGGGTCTTCCACAAGAAGGATATAATATAACGACTAATAGATTGCTGTCTTCAGGATTACAAGATCCGTCTTTCAACAACGGCAATCCACTGATTACTCATTTTTCTCCTGAGAACGACGAGGCTGTAGGTTTATACATTACTTCAGCCGGAAAAATTTTGCTTGGAGTTAATGCTTTTAATGCCGGTCTTGATAGGAATTTTGGCATAGCCCGATATAACAGCAATGGTACTCCCGACAGTAGTTTTAGTGGCGATGGCAAATCAACCTTTGGGCTTCCTTACAACGGGATGTATTTTTCTATGAATAGCACCGGTAAAATGATAGTAGCCGGCAAACCATTTTTTTCAAACGGGTATTTAGTAACGGCGATAAATGATTCTGGTACTATCAATACAAATTTTGGTAACAATGGCACAGCAACAGTTAATGTAAGCGGCATTAATACGAATGAAGAAATTTTCGAACCCGTGTTGCAACCTGATGGAAATATTTTGTTGGTTGGCGAGTATCAGTCTTCATCAAACGGTTATGTGGACGGGTTTATTGCACGGGTGAAAGGTTTAGTCACTACAGTAGCTACCTATACTTTTAGTGGAAATGGTAATTGGAGTGTGGCAGGCAATTGGGCTGGCGGGCAAATCCCACCCAATCCATTGCCTGCTGGCACCCAGGTTGTTATAGACCATATAGCTGGAGGTATTATGATTTTAGATGTACCTGTAACCCTTCAGTCTGGTGCGAAAATCATATTGGCAAATGGCAAAACCTTTCGTGTAAATGCTCCAATTACTGTGCCTGCTATTACTCAACAGTAATATTCAGTTTACGAATGAGCAATAAAAAAAGCTACGCATCAGCGTAGCTTTTTAATATCAACAGCAATAGCTGTCCGTTATTTCATTTCAAAGCTTTCCAAAAACTTGGTGTTAAAATCACCGGCTTTGAATTGTTCGTTTTTCATAAGCTGCAAGTGGAAGGGGATGGTGGTTTTAATGCCATCAATCACATATTCACTCAACGCTCTGTACATGGTATCTATGGCTTCATCACGGGTACGTGCAATGGTGATGAGCTTGCCAATCATGCTGTCGTAGTATGGTGGAATGGTGTAACCGGCATACACGTGGCTATCAACCCGTACACCATGGCCACCCGGAGTGTGCAGCACGGTAATTTTACCGGGGCTTGGGCGGAAGTCGTTGTACGGATCTTCTGCATTGATACGGCACTCAATGGCATGCATGGTGGGTTCGTAATCTCTACCGCTGATGCGGATGCCAGCTGCAATTTTGATTTGTTCTTTAATCAAATCGAAGTTGATGACTTCTTCGGTTACGCAATGCTCTACCTGAATACGGGTATTCATTTCCATGAAGTAGAAATTGCGGTGCTTGTCTACCAGAAACTCAATGGTACCTACACCTTCGTAGCTGATGGCTGCGGCCGCTTTTTTGGCAGCTTCACCCATGGCTTTGCGCAGCTCGGGCGTCATGAAAGGTGAGGGGCTTTCTTCCACCAGCTTTTGGTGACGGCGCTGGATAGAGCAATCCCGTTCGCTGAGGTGACATACGGTGCCAAACTGGTCGCCGGCTACCTGTATTTCAATGTGGCGGGGTTCTTCTACAAACTTCTCCATGTACACGCCATCATTTTTGAAGGCGGCCAGGGCTTCGGCTTTTGCCGTGTTGTAGGCCCGTTCCATTTCATCTTCTCTCCACACTACCCGCATACCCTTTCCACCGCCACCGGCAGTCGCTTTCAGGATGACAGGATAGCCCACCGTGTTTTTGGCCAGATCGTAAGCCTGTTCGAGACTTTCGAGCAACCCGTCGCTGCCAGGAATAACGGGAACGCCGGCTTTAATCATGGTTTCTTTTGCCGTGATTTTATCACCCATGGCCCTGATTTGATCTGGCGGCGGGCCAATAAATTTGATGCCATTCTGTGCACAGATTTCTGAGAAGAGGGCATTTTCGGCGAGGAATCCATAGCCGGGATGTATGGCATCAGCATTGGTGATTTCTGCTGCCGCTATGAGGCGGGGCATGTTGAGGTAGCTGTCGCTGCTTTGGGGTTTGCCAATGCAAACGGCTTCGTCGGCAAACTTTACATGCAGTGAATCTTTATCGGCAGTAGAGTATACAGCTACTGTACGGATGCCCATTTCGCGACAGGTGCGAATGATGCGCAAGGCAATTTCGCCGCGGTTGGCAATTAATATTTTTTTAAACATGCGCTTAAATATGCTAATGTGAAAATGTGCCAGTGTTCCCGGGTGATGCAGCGTTTACTTCAACTTTAAATTGGCAATACGACTGCTTAGAATGTGAGGCATTTATGCTGATTTTTTTCCTGATTATTGATAATGCGAAACAATCAATAAGGAAAAAATCCGGATGCATATTTGCCTTTTTTACTATCACTTTTTGAACAACTACTATGGCACTAATCTTCTTTTGGTGAAGGATGTCAGCTTTATTTTCTGCGATTAGCTTGAAGTAAAGAGCTAAAGGAAGTTTTGGGCAATCTGCATTATGCTGGTTCTACCAAAAACAGCGGCTGATCGTACTCTACCGGGCTGGCGTCTTCTACCAGCACTTTTACGATTTTGCCTTTTACTTCACTTTCAATTTCGTTGAAGAGCTTCATGGCTTCAACAATGCATACTACTTTACCAGGAGCTACTTCGTCGCCAATGTTTACAAAGGCTGGTTTATCAGGACCAGAGCTTCTATAGAAAGTACCAATCATGGGGCTTTTGATAGTAACGGTGTTGGCGGCAGGGGCAGCAGGGGCAGTTGCTGGTGCCGGTGCTGCGGCAGGGGCAGCGGGTGCAGGTGCGGGGGCAGCCAAAGCAGGAGCAGCGTAGGCTACAGGGGCAGCCACTACCGTTTCTACTTTGTCTTCCTTTTGTTTGATGGTTACCTTAAAATCAGCTTCTTCGATGCTGATCTCAGCGATGTTGGTTTTGTTGATAATCTTCACCAAATCCTGAATGATTTTAATGTCCATACTGCAACGGTTAAAGATGAAAAAATATACCCTCTTTCAAGGGGTCGGCTAAAGTAAGGTAAGCAGTCGAAATGAGGCCATTTTTCATCATTTTACCTTGAAAATGGGGAAAAAACGGCCATTTTTAGTCAAAATCAATCGTTTTTGCACATTTGGCTATTTCTGGGGAAAGCACAAAAAAAGAGCCCCACAAGAGGCTCTTTTTTATTTGAATCAGCTTTTAAGCAAAGCTGGAAATTATTCTTTAACCCGTTCTACGTATTCACCGGTTTTGGTGTTGATGCGAATCAGTTCGCCTTCATTTACAAACAGGGGCACGTTTACGTTGGCACCGGTTTCTACGGTGGCAGGCTTCAGCGTACGGGTAGCAGTATCGCCCCGAAGGCCGGGTTCACTGTAAGTAACCCTTACCACAATTTTATCGGGGAGTTCCACACTCATGGGGCTTTCTGTCTCGGTGTTTACCAATACACTTACTTCCTGGCCGTCTTTCAAAAACTGAGGCGCATCTATCAGGGTTTCGGCAATGGCAATTTGCTCAAAGGTTTCCTGATCCATAAAGTTGTAGCCGGTATCATCTTTATAGAGGTACTGAAAATTGCGACGCTCAACACGTACGGGGTAAATAGTATCGCCACTGTTCCAGGTTTTTTCAATACTGCGGTTATTGTCTACACCCTGCAGTTTTGCCCACACTTTAGCGGCGGCCCGGGCAGTTTTGTTTTCGCCAAATTCCACTACTTTATATAAGCTGCCATCGAGCTTAAGGATGATGCCACGACTGATGTCGGAAGTATTTGCCATAAATTAGTTTTAAGCATAGAACCGGCAGTTGGTGCTGGCTCTTGTGTTTGGGCGGCAAATATAGGTGAATGCTTTTCCACCAAAAACAACCAGTCTTTTTTTGCCCATATTTTCGACCGGGTTGTAGTTTTTAGCATTCTGTAAAGCCATCGGTTTGCTCCATGTTCATGTACATTTGGTGCTATGAAATACCTGATTCTTTGCCTCGGATTATTGTGCGGCGTAGCCGGTGTGGCGCAGCCAAAACTCACTACCACGGTAAAAACGCAACAAACCATTCCTGCCGTACAGCTCACCAATCTCAGCAATCAAAGCTTTGCGGCCAATAAAGTGCAGGCTCCTGGCAAAACCTTGGCACTGGTGTACTTTAGTCCTACCTGCAGCCATTGTATCGAGTTTACAGAAAGCCTGACAGGAAAATTGAAGCAATTTAAAAATGTTCAGTTTCTTTTTGTTTCGGCCTATCCTTTAGAAGAGATCAAAACCTTTGCCACTTCCAAAGGCATAACCAAAATGCCACAATTTACCATAGGTATGGACCCCCAGTTTTTACTCGGCGGCTTTTATGAGCTCAAAGAAATACCCAGCATTTTTGTGTACGGCAAAAATGGAAAGCTCAAAAAATCTTTCGACTCCAAAGTAAAAATGGAAGACTTGATTGCATCCGCAAACGAGTGAGTAAAATGAACGTCATTCCCTTGTAATATTAGTGGCTGCTCCATTGCTACCACCTACCTTTGCCGCGAAATTTGTTTTACCTCATTTATAAATCCAAACTATTATGAAAGTAACGGTTGTAGGCGCTGGTGCCGTAGGTGCTACCTGCGCTGATAACATTGCCCGCAGAGAACTGGCACACGAACTGGTATTGCTCGACATTAAAGAAGGATTGGCCGAAGGCAAGGCTCAAGACATGCAGCAAACTGCACAGCTCCTGGGTTTCGATACAAAAATTACCGGTAGCACTGCCGATTACAGCAAAACTGCCGGTAGCGATGTGGTGGTAATTACCAGCGGCATTCCACGCAAGCCCGGTATGACCCGCGAAGAACTGATTGGTACCAACGCCGGTATTGTAAAAGGTGTAGCTGAAAATATTCTCAAGTATAGCCCCGATGCTATCATTATTGTGATTAGCAACCCAATGGATACCATGACTTATCTGGCGCTACAAAGCACTGGTTTGGCCAAAAACAAAATCATTGGTATGGGCGGCACACTCGATAGCAGCCGTTTCCGCTATCAGCTGAGCCAACACCTCGGTTGCAGCGCCAGCGATTTAAACGCTATCGTAATTGGTGGCCACGGTGATACAACCATGATTCCGCTGATTAAGCATGCTACCTGGAACAGCATTCCTGTGAGCACACTGCTGAGCGAAGAGCAACAGCAGCAAATTGTAGCCGACACCATGGTAGGCGGTGCTACATTGACCAAGCTTATTGGTACCAGCGCCTGGTATGCACCCGGTGCAGCAGGAGCCATGCTGGTAGAAGCCATCCTCCGCGACGAGAAGAAACTGCAAACCTGCTGCGTATACCTCGATGGCGAATATGGCCAGAAGGACATTTGCCTTGGCGTACCAGTGGTAATTGGTCGCAATGGTTGGGAAAAAATCGTTGAAATTGAACTGAGCGAAGAAGAAAAAGCCGCCTTTGCGAAGAGTGCCGATGCTGTTCGTAATATGAACGACGTGTTGAAAACGCTCTGATTTGGTTCAGACTTACAAAAGAAAACCGGTTGCCAAGGCAACCGGTTTTCTTTTTGCTTTATGCAGCCGAATGTTGATTGAAGCAACAGGCAGTAGGCTTTTACTTACTGCTTTGTTTGATTTTCAACAGCATGTTGGCCATCATGTGGTTGTAGTTGAGGGTAGCATTCATTTCTTCCAGCTGTTCGCTGAGTTTTTGCTGACCCAGTTGGCTAAACATGTTGGTCATGGTGCTTTGGAAGTTAAGCGTTCCTTTCAGTTCCTCATTTTCGTTGAACAAAGACATCAGTTGCTGCTTCAGCAACATGTTTTCTTCTTGCAATTGCTTCATGGAGAGGGCTGCACTTGTTTCAGCAGGAACCATTACAGTTGGTGTTGATTTAGTAGCGGCTTTACCGTTATTGCCATTAGCGAAAGTAAAACCCGTAAAACTTGTCATCAGAATCAGTGTGAAAATATAGCGTTTCATAACTAAGAATTTATTGCTTGTGTTGATGACACAAAAGTACGCCGGGTTGTTGGAACACTCTGGTCGATAGGTTTAGCTAACCTGAAACGCCAATCTGAAAACGTTGAATATTGTCTAATGAACAGCCTTTGGATTGTGTTTAATTCGGTGTTTGTCATTGTAAAATTGACTGCATATTAAATTTTATTCAAAGGCCTGTTTTTGGGTGGATTAGCCAATTCTTAACAAAGAATGCTGGAAAGTGCTCATAATGGGCGTAATTCACTAACCATTTTGCATTAAAAAAGGCAGCCATTGGCTGCCCTTAGATATACTTGGATGGGTGGTGTGCTATACTCTATTTAGCCAGCTGCTTCAGCATATTGGCCATCATTTGTTCTTAGCTAGCCCTGGCAGCCGTTTCTGCCTGCTGGTCGGCCTGGCGCTGGGCCTGCAGGTACTGCATGGTTTGCTGCATGGTGCGGTCGTAGCTGTTGTACGCTTCCAGCTCGGCAGTTATTTCGGCCATTTCTTGAGCCTGCAGTTGCTGAAACATGCCGGCCATGGTTTGCTGGTAAGCCAGTTGGCTTTGCAATTCGGCCTGCAGGTCGGTCAGGCGATCAATGCTGGCTTTCAACGAAGCATTTTCGCTGGCCACCGCAGCCGGGGGGGCCAGGTTCGATATTTCAGGTTTGCTGGCTACGGTTTCTTTTTTGGTAGTAGCGGTAGCCAGGGCAGCAGTGCCGGTGAGGGTTACAAGGGCGAGGAGAGTGATCATCTTTTTCATGGTGTAATTTTTTTTTAGGTTGGTGTTTGGTGCGTGTTGGTGTGGTGTGATTAGCGTGGGTTGTTGGTGTGTAGTGTGCTTATCAGACGGGCGTTAGTCTGGTTAGTTACATCGTTTTTGTGGTTCATTTATCAGCGGCATTAAACCCTGTCGAACGGCATTTTTGCTTACTTGTTTCTGGTAAACTGTAAGGCAGCGGCCATCATTTTATTATAGTTGTTGGTGGCTTCCATTTCTGCCTGCTGTTCTTCCAGTTTCTGGCTTTTCAGTTTCAGCATCATGTTGCTCATCAATTGATTGTAAGCAATGGTGCTTTCCAGCTCGGCTTGTTGGTTTTCCAGTTCTTCCAGTTGCAGCTTCAGGCGGCGGTTTTCTTCTAATACCGTTTTGTATGCTTCTGCGGCGGCTACGGCGTGGCTGGCTTTGTGGCTGGCTACGGTTGTTGTTTTTTCAGCTTTTGCACTACCCAATCCCAGGGTCAATGCCATCAGAGAAATCATGATCGTTTTCATAGTGTGTGTTTGTGTTTGTTTGATGATGTAAAAGTACTATACAATACATAGTACTAAAATTGGCGAGTGAGGAATGGCGGCTTTTGCCTGATGAAATGCATTACGCCCATACGAACGGCAAGCCGATCTCCGGGAATGCATACCATTAACTTTCATTAACGTATTGATTTACAGATTGTTAAATGGAGTTAACAACCTTGGGGCCCTCTGACTACAGATGGCCGAGCATTTGGTGAGCGGTAGCCACAATAGCGGGTACCTGCTGCTGGTTCATACATTTAAAATGACCCTTTGGGCAGGCAGCATACCCAATTTTGGAACAGGGGCGGCAGCGAAGGCCGGCTACTTCAAAGGAATGTTGCAAGCCAGGCTGAGTGCCAAAGTATGGTCCCATGCCCAGTGCAGGAACCGTGTTGCCCCAAATAGTAATGATGGGTTTTTGATAAGCTGCTGCTACGTGCATCAATCCTGTATCGTGGGTAATAATGAGTTTGGCTTTCCGCACCAGGTCGGCACTTTCGTTGAGCTTAAACTTACCGCAGGCATTGTAAATTTTAATCGGGTCGATGGCGGCTATCTTGTCACCTTCGGCTTTATCCTCCGGGCCTCCTAATAATATAATAGGATGATTGATGGCTGCGCATATTTCTTTGAGCTTATCGAGTGGGAGTTTTTTGGTAGCCAGCGCAGCCCCTATCACCAGGCCTACATACCCGGCGCTATGGCTTGTGGGTATATCATTAGTGGGTACATGGTCGGCCTTGCTAATAAAATAATCCAATCCTTTGCCATCATTTACTACACCCAGGCTGCTGATAGTTTGCAGGTATCGGTCTACAATATGGACCGCTGGCATGCGGTTAATTTTCAAATTGGTGAGCAGCCACTTTTCAATATTCAGTTTATTGAAAGAAAAGCTTTTTACCTGCAAGCCTCTTTTTACCCGAAGGCTGCGGAGGTTATGGTGCAAATCAATTAAGTAATCGAACTGAAGGGCTTGCAGCTGTTGTATCATTTCTCCCAAATCGTCGTTTACCAAATGCAACTGATGGATGTAGGGATTGTGTGCCAGTATAGACTTAAAAGATTGTTTGGTGAGAAAATGCACTTCGGCATCGGGCACCTGTGTTTTTAAACAGCGGATAACGGGGGTGGTTAAAACAATATCGCCGATGGAAGAAAAACGGATGATCAGAAATTTTGCCAAGACGCTATGCTTTTAAAAGGTATGTGTAGAAGTAGGGGCAACGTGCAACTGCAAAAATGATGCTAAGGCATCATTTCTTCTACCTCTACATAGTTCAAATCCTTGTGAAATGTTTCCTTAATCATTATAGCCGCTGCTATTGCAATGAGCATGGTGATGGCTCCGGTAATCATTCCGCCGGTTACATAATCTGTTTGAAAACGGAAAAACTTGAACATCGGCAATATCATAATGGTAAGCATACCTCTTACCATGTTGGGTATGGTGGTAGCAGCCGTGGCCCGTATGTTGGTGCCAAACTGCTCGGCACCCATGGTTACAAAAATGGCCCAGAAGCCCGTACCAAAACCAAGCCCGGCACAAATCCAATACATCGCATTGGCACTGCCATTCCACAGGCTGGTAAAAAAGAGTATCATAAATACAATGGTGATACCATAAAAAAGGTACAATGCTTTTTTGCGGCTCTTAAACCACTGGCTGATAAGGCCAATCAGTATATCGCCAATAGCAATGGCTGCGTACGCAAACATGATGCTCTTGCCACTGTCGATAGGTTCTTTAATACCAAAGGCTTCGCCAAACTCTTTTGAGAAAGTAACCAAAATGCCAATCACAAACCAGGTGGGCAAGCCAATGAGGATGGAAAGAATGTACCGCTTCAACCGCTCCGCTTTGCTAAAAAGCATAAAGAAATTACCTCGCTGCACTTTCATGCCTTTTACTTCATGAAACATACCCGACTCAAACACACTGATGCGGAGTATAAGCAGCAAAAAGCCAAGCCCGCCACCAATAAAATAACAGGTACGCCAGCCAAAGTTTTCCTTCATAATAAAGGCCACTACGGCACCGGTTAATCCAATGCCAGCCACCAGTGAGGTAGCCACGCCGCGTTTTTCTTTTGGGGTGAGTTCGCTTACCAGTGTAATACCGGCACCCAACTCGCCTGCCAGGCCAATGCCCGCTATAAAGCGAATGATGGCATACTGATCGATTGTGGTAGCAAAGCCGTTGGCAATATTGGCCAATGAATACAAGAGGATGGAACCGAAGAGTACACTCAGCCTGCCTTTCTTATCGCCAAGCACACCCCATAGCACACCGCCAATCATGAGGCCGGCCATTTGCCAGCTGATGATCCGTTCACCATCGGTTTTAATGAGTTCGTCGGTAAGACCCAAATCTCTCAGGCTCGGCACCCGTATGATGCTGAACAACAGCAAATCATAAATATCAACAAAGTATCCTAATGCAGCCACCAGCACCGGAATGGAAAAAATACCGGCTTGTTTGTTGGAGAGAGAAGCGTTCACAGCAATCAGTTTGTTAGAAATCGCAATCTATTGTTTAGTTGCGGAATCTGACGGGGTTGCTGCTTTCTTTTTGCTGAAAAAAATCTTCCAGATAACAGGCGCTGTTGTTACCAGTACAATACCTATTACAATTACTTCGAGATGAGATTTAAGATCGAAACCAAACTGGCTGAGCACAAACTTTTGCAGATAATGGCCGGCAAACAACATGCTGAACACCCACAACAACGAACCGGTAATGTTGTAAAACATAAACTTGGGTCGGCTCATATCTACTATACCAGCAATAATGGGGGCGAATGTGCGGATGAATGGCAGGAAACGGGCACCAATAATGGCAAGGCCTCCGTGCTTTTCAAAAAAGTCGTGGGCTTCGTAGAGGTATTTCCTTTTGAAAAAGAAATTTTCTTTCCAGTGGTACATAGCCGGGCCCACTTTGCGGCCGGTCCAGTAGCCTACCATATTCCCCAAAATGCCACAGGCAGAAATCAGAATCCAAAGCAACAAGAGGTTTACCACATCGCCACCACCATGAATGGGGAATTCGGATGCGAGTTCGGTACTGTAAATACCTGCTACAAACAATAAGCTATCGCCCGGTAAAAAGAAGCCGGCAAACAAACCTGTTTCTGCAAAAATGATGAGCAATAACAGATACAACCCACCATTAATGATGTAGAACATGGGGGTGAGCAGGTCTTGCCAGGTGAAATGTTTATTCAATGTAATCTTCTGACCATTGCTGATGTCTTTGGTGGCAATCGACAATGCATCATGATGGCTGGCTTCAAATCGAAGGCTATCTGTTGCCGGAAATGTATCGAAGCCAATAAGGCCGATACCGTTGGTTTCCATAACGGTGCCATTCACTGTTACAGATGTGTTTTTAACGGGGCTGTATTGATTTACTACATACACCGAATCTTGCCGGGCCATGAGTGCCGGGCTAAAAACAATCATCAACACCAATGCAACGAATAATCTTTTGAGTGAGCTGAGCAACATGAGGTATTACATTAAGGGGGCAAATTAAAGGCTTTATTACACGACGGTTTGTTAAGACCTGTTTAACTAAAACCAGTTATACTACCTCTACAGCTTCCTCGGCCAGTTCGCCTTCCCATTTGCTCACCACAGTGGTGGCCAATGCATTGCCCAGCACATTGGTGCCGCTTCTAAACATATCGCAGAAGTGATCGATGGGTAAAATCAATGCAATGCCTTCCACCGGAATATCGAACATGCCACAGGTAGCAGCCACTACCACCAGGCTGGCACGGGGCACACCTGCTACGCCTTTGCTGCTCAGCATTAGCACCAACAGCATGGTAAGTTGCGTACCCAAATCGAGATGTATGCCATAGGCCTGCGCAATAAAAATGCTGGCAAATGTCATGTACATCATACTGCCATCGAGGTTGAAGGAGTAACCCAATGGCAAAATGAACGACACAATTTTATCCTTACAGCCAAAGCGTTCCAGTTCTTCGGTGAGTTTCGGAAATACTGCTTCGCTACTGGTGGTGCTAAAAGCAATAAGCATGGGCTGGCCCAAACGCTTTACCAATGGCGCCAATCTTTTACCGAGAAAAACATATCCTACAATCAATAAAAACACCCAGAGTAAGGCAATGCCTGCCAGAAAAGCACCAAAATATTTGATGTAGACAAGCAAGATATCTAAGCCGTTGATAGCAATGGCGGCGGCAATTGCACCAAATACACCCAATGGGGCCGTTAGCATTACATAGCCAACCATTTTCAGTACAATATGTGCCAGTACATCCAAGGCTTTAATGAGCGGTTTTGCTTTTTCGCCCATGCCGGCCATGGCTACGCCAAAAAAGATGGAGAACACCACCAGCTGTAAAATTTCGTTGGTGGCCATAGCTTCAAATACACTTTTGGGTACAATGTGCTCTACAAAATTTTGCAGCGAAAAGCCTTTGGTTTTGCCTACCACATCTGCCACGCCGCTGGCATCTACACCGGCAGGGTTCATGCCTACGCCCGGCTGCGTTACATTTACCACCAGCATGCCTATGAGCAGCGAAATAAGTGAGGCAGTTATAAACCACATCAAGGCTTTGCCACCCACCCGGCCTACTGCCTTCAAATCGCCGAGCTTGGCAATGCCTACCACCAGTGTGCTAAATACCAATGGGGCAATTATCATTTGTACCAACCTTATAAAAATGGTAGCCAGCAACTTTATGTTGGTGCTGAAAGATTTGATGAGGTCGGTATCGGCGGTGTTGTGAATGAGAGAGCCAACCACTACACCAATTACCATGGCGATGAGAATATAAATCGTCAGTTTGTTTTTCATAAGTGCCACTACACTTTAAGCATGCAAAATAAAGTTGGCGTGAAAGTAAGGGTTTACACGAAAGCAAGCACGGCCAACCGTATTTGCCCTTGCCTGCCATTGGTTTTTGGCCGCCCGGCAGCATCATTTCCTCATTGGCCATTTTGCCAGCGGTGCACACCTTTTACCGTTAAAGGCCAACTGGTATTTTTCTGTGATGTACAGCACAATATATTAGTGGCAACAGGTGTTCCTTTGTGTCAGTTTGATTATAGTTATTACTCTAGTACAGAGATGGATTTTGGCTGGCGGTTTATGCGTGTTGCTATTATTTGGCTGCTGCTAGTTCAATCAGTTTTAAACTGCAGCGCATAATCATGCAAAAAAGGCTATCAACTTCAGTGTATGAAATTGGCAATTGGTCGAAATTTTTTTGGTGTGATATCGGTAATATCTACATTGCACTAAACCCTGAAAGAAGTAGTCAACAAAGGTTGAATTTCTACTACAAGAAGCCTGTCATGAGTGTATTAACCTGCTATGTTGTAGACGATGATTCTGTATCTCGTCATAATCTTCGACAATACATATCGGACAGGCCTTGCCTATGTTTAAAAGCTGAATTCGAAGAGGTGTATGTGGCAGTACAAGCTTTCCATCATCAGCCCGTACAAGTGTTGATAGTGAACAATGATATGCCGGATGCTGGCGGTGGGGCATGGTTTGAAACCTTGTTGCCCCAACCCTACATATTGCTGCTTTCATCAACACCAAAAAATCAAATACAGTCAAACTATATCACAGTTTTGCAAAAACCTTTAGACTCAGCCACTTTGATGCAGGCGCTTGATCAGCTCCACCAAAAAATTGAATTGGAACATGCTGCTGCTGAGTCAGGCGATACTTATATCATGGTGAGAGATCATAAAGACCTGTTGAATATCGACATCAGCGAAATAAGGTTGGTAGAAGCTTTGGGAGATTATTTGAAGTTGCACATAAATGGGCGTTTTTATACCATCCTGAGTACCATGAAACACATGGAAGAAAAGCTCCGTTATGTTGGTTTTATAAGGGTTCACCGCAGCTATTTGGTAGCAATTTCATTTATAGAAAAGGTAGAAAACGGAGTTGTAATAGTGGGCGGCAAAAGAGTACCCGTATCGGACAGTTACAAAGCTGTGCTGATGGCTGCCATGAAATGCAAAACAATGGAGTAATGATTACTGCTCTAGTCTTTAGTATCTCAACATTTGTTGAGATGTCATCCTCTCTATGCCCATAGGTTGCTTTATTTTTTGAAAAGTGGGCAGTTTTGTTGAAAAAATCATTCAACTCAGGCGTAGAAAATAACCGTTTCTGTTTTATCCCTTAATTTTATTGAGCCTTTTATCATTGGAAAGATACCATACAATTCCTGCCCCGATAGCGTTGGCAATTGGATAAATGCTATCAATAAGGTTTTGTCTATTGCTGCCTTCCTACTCACATACCAGAAGATCAAACTCCCATGCAACGATTACTTTCCCTCTACAACGGCACCGATATTTCCACTGCTGATTTGTTGTTTATCATGTCTAAGGTTGAACGGTTGTTTGTGAAAAAAGGGCAGTTGATAGGGGTACCAGGTGAAGTATGTGAGCAAATGTTTGTAATAGAATCAGGTCTTTTCAGGTGTTACATGGAAGAAGACGGGAAAGAATACACCCTGTTTTTTCGGCAAGAAGGGGAGATTTTGACAGACTTCAGGAGCTTTATCAGAAAAGAACCGGCACAATTATTTATACAGGCCCTAGAAGATGCCGAGCTGTACAGGTTACAGGCAAGCCAACTTCAGGAAATATATGCCCGTGTACCTGCTATGGGGCAATTCAATCATCAAATGCTGCAAAACTATTACGTTAGATTGCTGGATAGTTTCACCCATCTTTTTGCCGGCGATGCCAAACGGCGGTTTATCCGGTTTGCCGAACACCATGCCGATATTTTAAGACGTGTGCCTCAGCACATGATTGCCAACTATCTGCGCATTACTCCTACCCATTTAAGCAGGCTTAAGCGTCAGCAAATTAAGTAGTACAAGTGAGGGTTATACACATTCTGACGGGTACTGTGAAAAACTTCCCCGCCAGAGTATGTACATTATACACAAATTTGCTATCACGGCCGCGAAATGGTAGGCCGGTTTACCCTACACCCACATCTGTGCTGCCTTTTGCAGCAAATGCACAATCTTTTGTAAGCTTCTTTTTTTACTGTTCATCTCTCAATGGTATTGCTTCAGCAATAGCACTTTATGAGAGACTAGAGTCTTGACTCGTTGTTGTATGGTGAAATGAAAGCTGGCAAAGAAAGTGGCGACCCTTTATAATACCCTATAAAGTCACACAGATAAAACTACATCCTATGAAAGAAAACGTCTTGCTCAACAAGGC
Source organism: Phnomibacter sp. (assembly GCF_036803085.1). Lineage (NCBI taxonomy): Bacteria > Pseudomonadati > Bacteroidota > Chitinophagia > Chitinophagales > Chitinophagaceae > Phnomibacter > Phnomibacter sp. Next base: position 140,442 of record NZ_DAIRUZ010000006.1, read on the forward strand.
GCTTTGCATCTTAATGCTCGGTTTATTGAGCAGTCAGAATGCAATTGCTCAGCCAGGAAAAAATGGTGTAGCTACCATTACTGCTGCCGGTACTACGGTAAATACGTATACCAATGTAACAGCTAACATTGCAGCCGCTTCTACCTCTATAACGGTGGCCAATAGTGCCCTTACCGGCGGTGCTTTTGGTGCTACCGCTTTATCTGCAGGAGACTATATATTAATTATTCAACCGCAAGGAGCAACAATTGATGCGACCAATACAGCGGCTTATGGCGGAGTGCTGGCTTTCAACGGTGCAGGTTTGTATGAGTTTGCCTGTGTAAGTGCGGTACCCAACGCCACTACAATTACATTGGCTGCGCCTACGGCAAATGCCTACACTACAGTGGGTAAAACACAGGTGGTTCGTATTCCCCGATATACAACGCTTACTGTAAACGCAGGGGCCTCTATTGTAGCCCCGGCTTGGAACGGTACAACCGGTGGTGTAGTAGCCATAGAAACCACGGGTGCAGTTACCCTAAACGGTACTCCATCTATTAATGTAAATGGTCTTGGTTTCAGAGGAGGAGTATTGGACAACAGCTCCAGCGCATCATCAACGGCTATTGTTACCACTTATCGGTCTACCCTTGCTACCGACGGTGCAGAGAAGGGGGAAAGTATAGCAGGGTTTCAGGCAGAATATGATGCCTTAAACGGACGCTACGGCCGGGGTGCCCCTGCCAATGGCGGCGGCGGTGGCAATACCCACAACGCTGGTGGCGGCGGTGGCTCCAACGGCAACAATGGTATTGCCTACACCGGAAACGGAAACCCAAGCACCAGCACAGCCTCATGGGCAAATGCATGGAATCTTGAATCAGCTGGCTTTGCAACATCTGCCTCCTCTGGTGGCGGTCGTGGTGGCTATACTTATGGTAATTCCAATCAGGATGCATTAACGATAGCACCGGGAGCGACAGCTTGGGGTGGCAACAGGAGGCAGAATGTAGGCGGTTTTGGTGGCCGTCCGCTCACCGATTTTGGTACCCGCATTTTCTTTGGCGGCGGCGGTGGTGCCGGCGATGCCAATAGCAATGCTGGTGGTGCCGGTGGCGCTGGTGGTGGTGCCATTTTTCTAATTGCCGGAGGCAATGTAACCGGTGCGGGTGCTATTACTGCCAATGGTGCAGCCGGTGCCAATTCTACCGGAAGCCACAACGATGCCCCCGGTGGCGGTGGCGGCGGCGGCTCTGTAGTTATTTACAACCGTGCAGGTAGCGTAGCCAATACCATCACATTACAGGCAAATGGCGGAGCCGGTGGCAACCAACTTATTACAAGCAATGAAAGTGAAGGCCCCGGCGGTGGCGGCGGTGGTGGTTACATTGGCATTACCTCAGGTACACCTGCCCGTACTGTTGCTGGTGGTGCAAATGGTAATACTACATCTACTTCGGTTACAGAATTTACCCCAAATGGTGCTACCGTTGGTGCTGGGGGCTCTCTTCTTACGTACACACCTGTAGGTAGTTTATTTATACCTGTAAGTGGTACCGTGTTTAACGATGCCAACGGACAAACGGATGCACTCGTAAATGGAACTGGTACAAATCTGAGCAGCGCTTTATACATTTCTGCAGTGCAAAGTGCAGTTGTAATAGCTACAGTACCTGTTCAGGCAAATGGCACTTACAGTTTTGCTGCTCTGGCACCTGGTACGTACAACTTTGTGTTACATAATAATGCATCAGGACAGGCTACTACTGCGCTGCCAGCAGGCGTTGTAAATACGGCAGAAGGCAGTGCCTCTTCAGGAGATGGAACTATCAATGGCATCATTATCAGCACAACATCTTGTGCAGCACTAACCAATTTGAACTACGGCATCAACCGTCGGCCGGTGGCCAATAACTACAACACCAGTGGCTGGAGTCTGCCTCCTGGCAATTCCCTCGAAAATGTGCCCAGTTCAGCTTTCTCTGGTAGTGATGCTGAAGATGGCACCTATGCCAACAACCTCAACGGGCGTACAGTTACGCTGAATCCTGCAGTAGGAGGTACTTTGTATTATTTCGATGGATCATTATATGTGCCGATTACAAGTGCTACTGTCATAAGCAATTTTAATAACGACAATGTGTACATTGATCCTACAGCAAATGTTGGGCCTACTACAGTATCCTTTAGTTTTCTGGTGAGAGACAATGCAGGCTTTGACAATGCTATACCAGCTCAGGTGAATATGACTTTCTCTGTATTGCTTCCTGCTACCGGTTTGACACTATCGGGCAGTTATGCAAATGGGAAAGTGCAGCTGCGTTGGCAAACACTTACCGAACAGCAAACACGTTCATTTGCAGTAGAAATGAGTTACGATGGTGTTTTGTTTCAGCAGGCAGGCCTTGTAGCTGCAGCTGGCAACAGCAATGCCTTGCGTAAATACCAGTTTGATACCAACAAACCTGCCGGACAAAAATGGTACTTCCGCATACGCCTCACCGATGCGGATGGTAGTGTGAGCTACAGCAATATTATCAGCCTGACTGCATCTGCAACCGCTTCTGCCAAGGTAGGCATGTTGCCCAATCCTGCCCGTCAGTCCGTGTGGGTGTCGGGGCTTGCAAAAGCAAAAGAAATATCGGTGCTGGCCATGAATGGTATGCAATTGAAAAGAATAGCAGTTACTGCCGAAAACATGCAGGTAGATGTTTCAGCATTGGCTACTGGTGTGTACATACTACAAGTAGCTTTTGCCGATGGTAGTAAAGAAGTAGTGAAACTATACAAGCAATAAAGCAACGCTTGACAGCTTGTGAAGAGGGCAGGCTATTCCAAATAAACTTAGCCTGCCTGTAGTTGGGCAATTGGTGTTTGAAGATCACGATCCAAAGCTGACCAATGTCATGTATTGAAATGGAAAGAGGGGGGATGTTTGCATCGTAATGTTATGTTAGCAAAATACTGACCTGCATACATGATGCACTTTTTGCACTATCGGTAAAAGGAGGATGAATAAACCCCCTTTTCGTATTGCAACTTCCCCGGTAAAAAAAGCAATATACACACTCTAGTCAGCAGGTTACTCATATCAGCCGGAGGCCGAAGTATGGTTTTTCTGCTTTTTATGGGATGTAGTTGCTGAGATTGATAATGAAAAAAGAATCATGATGTACAAAATAATATTTAGCCATCGAGTTTTCAGGGCCTGTAATCCAAAATTGAATTGTATGAAGCGAAATCAACATCAACGCTCCTTTTTTTGGGTGCTATTCATAGCACTCTTCAGTACTGTTATGCAGGGCTACGCCCAAGCTGGCAAAGAAGGTGCCAGAACAGTAACCACCGCTAACACGGTGCTCAACACCTACACCCGGGTTTCTGCCAACGCAGCAGCTGGTACTACTACCCTCACGGTAGCGAGTAGTGCCCTCAATGGTGGTGCTTTTGCAGGTAACCTTGCCGCCGGAGACTACATTATGATCATGCAAATGCAGGGGGCTACCATCAATACCGGAAATACGGTAGACTATGGGAGCATTTTAAGTTATAACAGTGCAGGCTTGTATGAGTTTGTATGCGTTGCCTCGGTGCCCAATGGCACAACCATCAATGTAACTACTCCTTTGATTAATAGCTACACTGCAGCCGGGCATACTCAAGTGGTGCGTATACCTCGGTTTACTACACTTACTGTAAGTGGTTCCGGTAGCATTACCGCACCTGCATGGAATGGCAATACGGGTGGTATAGTGGCATTAGAAACAACGGGATTGGTTACATTATCTACTTCACCAGCAATTAATGTAACGGGCTTAGGTTTCAGAGGAGGTGTGTTGGATAATAATTCAAGTTCTAATGGTGCTATTGTTACCAGTACCTACAGAACCGCCAGTAGTAATGATGGTGCCGAAAAAGGAGAAAGTATTGCTGGCTTTCAAACAGAATATGATGGATTGAACGGACGTTACGGCCGCGGTGCGGCAGCCAATGGCGGCGGCGGTGGTAATGGCCACAATGCCGGTGGTGGTGGTGGTGCTAATGGTAACAACAGCGTTACATGGACAGGTATGGGCAACCCTAGTACATCAACGGCCAACTGGGCCAATGCCTGGAACCTCGAAACTGCAGGTTTTGCAACTTCTACCTCCAGCGGTGGTGGCCGCGGTGGCTATTCTTTTGCGTCAAGCAATCAGAATGCATTAACCGTAGCACCCGGCAACAGCAGTTGGGGTGGCGATTACAGAGATAATGTAGGTGGCCTCGGCGGCCGGCCTTTGAGTGTAACTGGCGACCGTTTGTTCCTGGGCGGCGGCGGCGGTGCCGGCGATGCCAATAATAGTGCCGGTGGTGCCGGTGGTGCTGGCGGCGGACTGGTAATAATAAAAGCAGGCGGAGGAGTAACCGGAACTGGTAGTATTGTAGCCAGTGGTAATGCAGGTGGCAGTACCACGGGTAGCCACAATGATGCTCCGGGCGGTGGCGGCGGCGGCGGTTCCATTGTAATTGACGCTACCACTGGGTCAGTGGCCAATACCATTACACTCACAGCCAACGGTGGTGCCGGTGGTAATCAGCTCATCACCAACGACGAAAGCGAAGGCCCCGGTGGTGGTGGTGGCGGTGGCTATATTGCCATTACAGCTGGTACACCTACCCGCAATATTGCAGGTGCAGCCAACGGAATTACTAATTCAAATGGCGTTACAGAATTTACACCTAACGGTGCTACCAGAGGAGCCAGTGGCCTAAGCACAACATACACAAGAGCTTCATCGCTGGTAGCTACAACTGCTGCTGCCGGTTCAGATATTACTGCTTGTCCAACTGCCATTATTTTGGCTGGTAATACACCCGCCTCCGGAGTGGGAACATGGACCTTTATCAGCGGTCCCACTGGTTCTTCTTTTGCCAATGCAAATCTTGCAACGACAGCAGTCAACGGTGCTAAATTCGGAACCTATGTTTTCCGCTGGACCATTGTTGCCCCTAACTGCCAAACCACTTTTGATGATGTAACGGTTTTTGCTTTCTGTAATTCAGACAATGATGGATTAGCAGATAATATTGATATTGATGACGATAACGATGGTATTCCTGACGTAACAGAAAATGGCGGCTACGATCCTTTTGCCGACGGCGATAGCGACAATATTCCCAATTACCTCGATACCACACCGGGCACGGGTTTGCCCGCATTTGTTGACGCAAATAGCGACGGCATCAACGATGCGTATGACGCCGATAAAGACGGCGTTATCAATAGCCTCGATTTGGATAGTGATAACGACGGCATACCCGATATTGTAGAAGCAGGTGGTGTAGATACCAACGGCGATGGCCGTGTGGATGTATTTGCTGATAGTGATAACGATGGCCTTGCCAACTTGTACGATGTATCAACAGGTGGTAATGCGATTGCCAATGCCGATAGCGATGGCGATGGCATTAAAAATATTTACGACTTAGACAGCGATAATGATGGCATACCCGATGTGGTAGAAACCGGTGGCACCGATGCCAATGGCGATGGCCGCATAGATGGTTTTACCGACGCCGATGGCGATGGTCTGAGCCAGCAGGTAGATGGCGATACCAATAACGATGGCACTGCAGAAAATTCAGCCAACGCATTGCTCCTTACCGGCCCCGATGCCAACAGCAACGGTGTGCCCGATAGCTACCCCATAGTTACAAAAGCCAACAGCGACAGAGACAATTTGCCCAACTACCTCGACCTGGATAGTGACAATGATGGCCTTCAAGACATTAAAGAAGCCGGCGGTACTGATGCCAACAACGATGGTAGAGTAGATGGATTTACTGACACCGATGCAGATGGTTTTAGCCAAAACGTAGATGGTGATACCAACAATGATGGCACTGCCGAAAACACAGCCAATGCACTACTTACCACCGGCCCCGATGCCAACAACAATGGTGCACCTGATAATTACCCCAATGATAATATTGACGGTACCGGCCGCCCCAACCCCTACGATATCGATAGTGATGATGATGGCCTGGTAGACGTTATAGAAATGGGCGGTACCGACAGCGACCGCAATGGTGAAATAAACCCTGCTGGTGGCGGTGCCTGGGCCGATACCGATGGCGATGGCTGGAGCGACCTGACTGATGCCAGCAACGGTGGTACGGCACTCTCTCCCGGCGATAAAGACCTCGATGGAAAACTCAACTACCTCGATCTGGATAGCGATAATGATGGTGTACTCGACAACTGGGAAGCACTTTTCTATAGCCTGTCCGATCCGAATCAGGATGGTAAATTGGATGTGGCCGGCGTATTTGTAGACACTGATGGTGATGGCCTTGGAGATGCCCTCGACCCATGGAATGACCTCACCAACGCTGAGTATACACCGGGTAAAATCAACGTTACTACAACCGCTAATACTCCATACAATGCCGACCGCGATGGTGACGGACTCATCAACGTGTACGACCTTGATATAGATAACGACGGTATTGTAGACAACATCGAAGGGCAACCTACCCAAGGCTGGGTAGCTCCAACCGGCCTCGACCACGATGGTGACGGAGTGGACAATGCCTATGATGTTGATTTTAGTGCCAGCAGCCATCCGGCCGGGTATGTAAATACCGATGGTGGTAGTGCTGCCGACTATGCTGATACTGATGCTGACAACGATGGTTTCCGCGACATCCGTGAAAACTTCCTCGGACCAAGCAGTGATGGCAAAGTGCCGCCGGGCGTGTTAGACCCCAGCGAAATTGATGCTAACAATGATGGCGTACTTGATCTTTCCGCATTTACCGATGCAGACAATGATGGTATTGCTGACATTTTCGATTTGGTATCTGGCATTGGTACAGCCAACAATATCAACAACAACCAAACGCCCCTCAGCATGCCCAACCTGCAAAACCCTGCAGCAGGCAGCAACAGAGACTGGCGGGAAGCACCCGATAGCGATTTGGATGGTATTACCGATGACATAGACCTGGACGACGATAACGATGGCATACTCGATACCGTAGAAGGCACAGTCGATACTGATTTAGATGGCTGGCCCAACTACCTCGATCTGGATAGCGACAATGATGGTATACCCGACGTACTGGAAGCTGGCGGTTCAGATCCGGATGATGACGGATTCCCGGGTGTATACAATGGATCAACCGTGAATGGTGCGGCTTATGCTGTATTGGTAGATGCCAACGGTTTGCCACTGGTACTCAGTGGTACACCGCTTTCACCAGCTAATTTTGATGGCGACCTGCTGCCAGATTTTCTTGATTTGGACAGCGATAACGACGGTATTGCCGATGTAGTAGAAGCTTTTGGCCCCACTGCCGATGCGGATGGTGATGGGCAAATTGGTGCAGATATCTTTATCGATATTGATGCAGATGGTATTAACGATTTGGCCGATGAAATCAATAGCCTTTCTTACGGGGGCACATTGCCTGGTGGCACTGCTGTTACCGTGTTGGATACTGATGCCGATGGCAACGCCAACTACCTCGACCGCGATAGCGATAACGACGGTATTGCAGATGTAATTGAAGCCGGTGGCCCCGATGCCGACGGAGATGGTGTAATTGGCACTGGTCCAATCACAGATACTGATGGCGATGGCATTTCTGACTTAACGGACGTCCATGCTGGATCGGGCGGCACCCCTCTGCCAACACCCGATAGCGATGGCGATGGCATTGTAAACTACCTCGATTTGGATAGCGACAACGATGGCATTACCGACGTGATAGAAGCCGGCGGAACCGATGCCGATGGCAATGGACAAATTGGTACCGGCACCGGCACAGGTATTACAGATACTGATAATGATGGGCTGGCCGATGTCGTGGACGGTGCTGCTTTACCATTAACCAACAGCGATGCTGATGCTAAACCCAACTACATTGATATTGATAGCGACAATGATGGTATTGTAGACAACATTGAAGGACAAAGTACCGCTGGTTATATTGCTTACTCAGCTACAGATACGGATGGTGATGGTATTGCAGACGCTTTTGATAACACCGTAGGCTTTGGCGGCAATGGTATTACACCTGTAAATACCGATGGTACCGGCAACCCCGATTATCTGGATGCAGATGCCGACGATGATGGCCGCACCGACCGCCTCGAAGGTTGGGATACCAATGGCAACGGCATTATTGATGGTAGCGAAACGGCCTACACAGGTACCACTGATGCCGATGGCGATGGCCTGCTGGATGAATACGACAGCAACGATGCACTCATCAATCCATCCAATGGTACTACACCTGCCAGCTACCCCGATGCTCAAAACCCCGGTGGTGATAAAGACTGGCGCCAAACCCTGACTTACGTAACCATTTCAGGTTCTGTTATCAACGACTATGATGGTACCAAAACCCTCACCGGAAGTGAAACGGTGCTGAATGGCACCAACAGTGGTGGCGGATTATTGGCCGGTGCTGTATTGTATGTAAATATGATTGGCCCCGATGGCAATGTTGTGGCCGTAGCTCCCGTACAAGCCGATGGCTCGTACAGTGTCACTACTGTGCCTGCTATTGCTGCCAACCTTGAGTTCCAACTGAGCACAACCATGGGAGTTGTGGGCAATGCCAAACCTGCTACTACACTGCCAACCGGCTGGGCAGCAACGGGTGAAAACAAAAACGGTTATGGTGGCGCTGCCGATGTTGTGAACAATGCAGAACTTCCATTTACGGCAAGCACTACCGGTTTCGGCAACTTCATTTTCGGCCTCGATCGTAAGCCTGTAGCAACGGCACAAAACGACCTGATTGGTGTAGGCCTCGATGTGGGTGAAACTTACGATTTGGATAATAACCCACTGGCGGCCACCGATGCTGAAGATGGTACATTAGGAACGGGTAGCACATTTATGATTACTACACTGCCACCTGCTGCCGATGCTACACTCAACTATAACGGTGTAGACATAACCACACCAAATTTTGTCATTACCAATTATGATCCTGCCAAGTTGAACATCCGTTTCAACCAGCTGGGCGTATTGTCTACCAGTTTTGGTTACACTGCAATAGATGCAGCAGGTGTACCGGGCGATGCAGTAATTTACAACATGGTATTAGGTGTTGCGCTGCCCGCTACGGGCTTACAACTGCAGACCAGCGTAAACAACCAGCAGGTATTGCTGCAGTGGTCTACGCTTACGGAGCAGCAAACAGCTTACTTCGAAGTAGAACTGAGCTACAACGGTACCAGCTTTACAAAACTGACACAGGTTGCTGCCGCTGGCAACAGCAATACACTGCGTAAATACCAATACGTGACTGGCAAACCTGCCGGCACCCAATGGTACTATAGAGTGAAGCTGGTGGATAAAGATGGCAAAGTGAGCTACAGTAATGTGGTGGTGCTTTCGGGTAATGGCAATGCTGGTCAGATAGCAATATTGCCCAACCCGGCTACAGCCAAAGTGCTGGTAACCGGTTTAGCTAATGCAAGGCAATTGCTGCTGAGCAATGCTGCCGGTGCCGTACTGCAAAAACATACGGTAACCGCTGCGCAAATGACGATAGATGTGGCACAGCTACCTGCAGGGCTTTACCTGTTGCAAGTGCTGCAGACCGATGGCCGAATTCAAGTATTCAAACTGATGAAACGCTAATCAGCAAAAAAGAGCAACCATATCGGTTGCTCTTTTTTGTATGTGTTTGACTGCTTACTATCGAAGTGCTTGTTGCGCAGCATTGATCCATTGGCGTTGAAATTTCTTCTCCGTACCGGAGAGGTGTTGTTTTTCATCTGCCATTTGTTGCCAAATCTGACGGGCCTCTTGCTCTCTGCCATGCTCGTTGAGCATCATGCCGTATTGATAGCGGGCTTCGTAGTTGGCAAACTTGCCGCTCATTTTTTTAAACTCTGCTTCTGCTGCCGGTACCTGTCCCACTTTACCAAGTGCCATGGCATAGGCCACATGGGCGCTGCTGCGTGCAAACTGAGGAACCTGTAAAATTTTTTGAGCAGCAGATATGGTTTTGTCGTATTGCTGTATGCTGGCATAGGCCAGGCACAACTGCATCAGTACATGCTCGTTTTCTGAAAAGTTACCTGTAAGACTGGCTTCGTAAATGTCAATGGCTTTAACCGTCATGCGGGCTTGCAGATAAGCATCGGCCAGCAAAATGCGGTTTTGAAAGGTGTCGGCAAAGCGCAGCCGTTCTTCTAACTTGCGGATATGGCCAGTAGGCTTGATGACGGTAACAACGCCAGATTGAACTTGCTGTAAATCTCCGCGGCTAAACATTTCTGAAAAAATGTAAATGAGTGCCCCGATGAACGGCAGAAAAATGATGATCCACAACCATTTTTGTTGGGTGCCTTTTTTGATAGAGTGCCAAACACAAACGGCTTGCAGCACTATGGTTATGATGTAATACAAGCTGTATTCGCCGAAAAACATAATAGGAGTTTTACACTTTTTTTTGAAATCAAAACAATATTAAAGCAGACCAGACAATATTTATAAACTCTTTTGCTTGTAGGGTATTTGACTGTGGGGCATCACTGAAATGTTGATATATATTTGAAGTATGGCAAAGTTCCTTTTTGTAATACTCTTTATTGGTGGAATATCCATGTCATTTGGATTCATCAATAAATCTGAGGGTGCTGGAAATGGCATCAGTGTTTCTGATTCTTCAGCTAATCCTTTGGTTAGCTATGGAGAATATGTGTTTCGAAGAGACAATTGCATTAAGTGCCATTCATTTTCACAGAGTAATTTGCCTGGCATCATTAGTTTGGATGGATTTGGAGGAAAGTATCCTTTGTCTTGGCTGTATAACTATCTAACTACTCCTCAGGCGATTAAGCCGGGTTCAATAAAAATTTCACTTGATCATCTGGAAAATGCCGCTTTGAATAAGTCAACATTTATGTACGAAGTATCACAGAAAAATCCAGATGACTGGTGGCAACTGATTCGTGAGGCAAATACAGTTAAAGATGCTTTGGCAAAGGATTTTATTCGATTAAAGGGTTTGCCAGAAATATTGGCATTGATTGCATATTTAAATCAAATACCACCAAGTGAAGCATTGCAACTAAAAATAGCACAGTGGGAAAAGGAATCTAATGAAAGAGGAGAACAGTGGAAAATAATGATTGAAGACCCAAACACCGAAGTATATAAGGTAATAAAAGCAAAAGGGAGTGTGGCAAAAGGCAAAATACTTTTTCAAGACAATTGTACTCCCTGCCATGGAAGAGAAGGAGAGGGGAATTCCATCGGCCCTGACTTAACAGACAATATTTGGATTCACGGAGGTAGTGATAAGGCAATTTTAACTACAATCTATTTCGGAAAAACTGAAAAAGGCATGCGTCCTTGGAATAATGATTTTTCCACCGAACAGATTGGCCAGATAGTCGCCTACATAAAGTCTTTAGAAGACAAAAAAAGGTACATTCTATAAAATTCTGTTTTCCAGTACATGGGTATTAAACCTTGGCTAAGAGCCCAATTGTTGGAATTTTATTTGCAAGAATCGAATCGGGTTTGTTCCTCACAAAAAAGGAGTGCTTAGTTTTCTGAGGTCCGGTATTGCGGTTGTGCCCAAGGGCTGCGCTGCCTGAAACATGGCCCCGCAGGGGCCAGCCCCGACGCTTCGGTCGGGGCCGCAGCGAAGCGGAGTGTGAAAGGGAGCGAACCGCAGCCGGGATATGCACAGCTGTCCACAGCCCCGCCGAATTACCCTTCGGCATTCCCGCTGGCATGGGTTACATTTGCGGCTCATTATCGAGCCTTCACAAACTTTTTCATGGAAATAAACAGCGCCACGCTTCAGCAACTCCGGATTACGGAAGCGGAATATGAACTGATTAAGGAAAAAATGGGCCGTACGCCCAACTTCAATGAACTCTGCGCCTTCAGCGGCATGTGGAGCGAACATTGCAGCTACAAAAACAGCATCAAATGGTTGAAAACCCTGCCCCGCGACGGTGGCCGTATGCTGGTAGCTGCGGGTGAAGAAAACGCCGGTCTGATGGACATTGGCGATGATTGGGGCGTGGTGTTTAAGATAGAAAGCCACAACCACCCCAGTGCCATCGAACCTTTTCAGGGAGCTGCTACAGGTGTGGGCGGCATTCACCGCGATATTTTTACCATGGGTGCACGCCCCATTGCTGCGCTGAACAGCCTGCGCTTTGGCAACCTGAACGAGAAGAAAACCCAATGGTTGCTGGGCGGCGTGGTGCATGGCATTGGACACTATGGCAACTGCTTTGGTGTACCTACCGTAGGCGGCGAAATTTATTTTGAGCAGAAATATCACACCAATCCGCTGGTAAATGCCATGAGTGTGGGCATTGTAAAAGCGGGTGAAACCGTGAGTGCCACAGCAGAAGGCGTGGGCAACCCCGTGTTTTTTGTGGGTAGCGCTACGGGTAAAGACGGCATCGGTGGTGCCAGCTTTGCCAGTGCCGACATTACCGAAGAGAGTGCTCAAGACCTGCCGGCCGTGCAGGTGGGCGACCCCTTTCAGGAAAAGAAATTGCTGGAAGCCTGCCTGGAAGTAATAAAAACCGGTGCCGTGGTAGGCATGCAGGACATGGGTGCTGCTGGCATTATTTGCTCTACGGCCGAAATGAGTGCCAAGGGCAAAAGCGGTATGCGCATCGACCTCGACAAAGTGCCTACCCGCCAGGCCAATATGAAAACCTGGGAACTGCTGCTGAGCGAAAGCCAGGAACGTATGTTGCTGGTGGCAAAAAAAGGTCAGGAAGAGGCCATTTTGAAGGTGTTTGAAAAATGGGACCTGCCCTGCAGCAATATTGGCGAAGTGACTGACGATGGTTTGCTTAGCTTTTACATGCATGGCCAGCTGGAAGCACAGATTGAAGCGGAAATATTGGTACTGGGCGGCGGTGCGCCACAATACACCCGTGAATACACCGAGCCAAAATACCTGGCACAGGTCAATGCTTTTGATCAATCAACTGTAGCCGAACCTGCTGATTTGAAAGCGGTGGCAGAAAAGCTGGTGACCATCCCCAACATTGCCAGCAAACGTGCCGTGTACGTACAGTACGACAGCATGGTAGGTACGGGCAATACCCAAACCAATGCGCCAAGTGATGCGGCTGTGGTACTGGCCAAGCCAAGTAATAAAGCACTCGCAGTAACCACGGATTGTAACAGCCGCTATGTGTTTGCCGATCCATACAAAGGAGCCATGATTGCCGTAGCCGAAGCTGCCCGCAATATTGTGTGCAGTGGTGGTGAGCCGTTGGGTGTCACCAACTGTCTCAACTTTGGTAATCCTTATGACCCCGAAGTGTACTGGCAGTTTGTAAACGCCATTAAAGGCATGGGCGATGCTTGTAGAAAATTCAATACACCGGTAACGGGTGGCAACGTGAGCTTTTACAACCAGAACCCCGACGGACCGGTGTATCCAACACCCACCATTGGTATGGTAGGCCTGCTGGAAAATGTGAACGATAAAATGACGCTTGACTTTAAGCAGGCAGGCGATGTGATTGTACTGCTGGGTAAAAGCAGCAACGACATCAACAGCAGCGAATACCTGCATAAAATGCATGGCGTAGAGTTTAGTCCTGCACCGCAGTTTGAGCTGGAAGAAGAATTCCATTTGCAAAAAGTATTGGCCGACCTCATCAAAAACAAACTCATTAGCAGTGCACATGATGTGAGTGAAGGTGGTTTGTTTATCACTTTGTGCGAAAGTGCTTTCTGGAACAATCTTGGTTTTGATGTCAACACAAATGCATCAGTACGCAAAGATGCTTTCCTGTTTGGTGAAGCACAAAGCCGTGTAGCGGTAACCGTAAAAAAGGATGCTTTGGCTACGCTGGAAGAAGCCCTGCAAAGCCATGGCCAGCACTACGAGGTTATTGGTGAAGTAACCAGCGGCGACATAATTGTTGACGCCGCCAGCTGGGGTACTATTGAGGCTTGGAAAGAAAAATACGACAATGCTATTGCCAACCTGCTGAAGGGGCACGAGAGTGAGCATGCATTGAGTGCGTTGTAAAATATGAACTGGTAAAACAATGACGCCTGTTGCTGTAAAGTGACAGGCGTTTTTTATAGTTGAATGCACAGGTTTTCCAGGCATTCCTCTTCAGTCAGTTCTTTTACTTCGCCGGGCTGTAAACCTTGCAGCGTAAGGTTTTCGATGCTGATGCGGATGAGTCGCTTGCAAGGATGCCCAATGCCTTTTACCATTTTGCGTACCTGGTGAAACTTGCCTTCGGTGAGGGTGATGAGCAGCCAACTGTGCGGAATATAAAAGGATAACTCACCTGCATTGCTGATGTAAATTTCAGGATGAGCAATGCGTTCTACCAAACAGGGTTGTGTGGTATAAATGCTATCGTTGGTATGGCTTATGCCAATGCCATCCCGCAGCAGTTCAATTTTTACATCGGGCACTTCATACTTTACCTGCACCAAATAGCTACGTGTATGCGGGGTGCTGCCTTCAAACAGCAACCTGGTGATGCGTTTGTTGGTGGTGAGCAGCAGCAGGCCTTCGGAGTCTTTATCTAAGCGGCCAATGGCGTGGGTGCCTTCAGGAAAATCGAAATCTAAATCGCCCAACAGCCTCACATCATGGCTGCTCACAAATTGCGAAACCATGTTGCGGGGTTTGTGGATGATGAAATAACGATGCGGGCACAATTCCATAGGAGCTTCCTTTTGCAGCGAATGTACCAACTACCCGTTGTAGCATGGTATACTAATTACTGCCGAAGAGTACCTGAATGCCCGCTGCAATTTGTACGGAAGCACCTTGCGACACAGTCATTTTTTTGATGGTTGTGTTTGCTGTGATAATGGGATAGCGGGGTCTGCCGGCAGGAATCACAATATGCTTTCCAGCGTCGGGCAGGCCATTGCTCCAGTTGCTGGCGTCAAACCAGTTGGTACTTGTATTGCCTGTCCATTGTGTTTCGTCGTTGCTGGCTGCAAAGGGTACTGTCCATACTTCAAGGCTGTATTGCGGCGTATTGGCAGTAAAAAAAAGATGAGTATTTGTAGCAACCATATTGTTGATGTTGGAGCTGGAGCTGCCGGGGAAAATATCCAGCACCAAATTGGTGCCTGCAGCAGTGCCATCAGTTTTCCAAAGCTCCCGGCCTTCGGCAGTTGTGGTGGCTATAAAATAAATGTCGTTGCCCGCAATGGTCAACAGATCTGGCGAAGAACCTGTGGCACCGGGAACAATATCTTTTACCAAAAAAGTGCCGGCAGGTGTGCCATCTGTTTTGAACAGTTCTGAACCTTTGGTGCCATTAGATGTGGTGAAATATAAAGTATCGTTTCTAATCAACTTTAATCCTGCACCACCACTGCCTGTTCCGGGTATCATATCTAGTGCAATAACGGTACCTGCAGTTGTGCCATCTGTCTTCCACAATTCGCTGCCTGTAGTGGGTTCGGTAGCAGAAAAATACAATACGTTGCTAGCTGCAAGAAACTGTCCCGGCTGACTAGATGCGGTTCCTGGATTGATATCTTTCAACATAATGGTGCCGTTGGCTGTGCCATCCGATTTCCATATTTCAAATCCGCTATTGGCCGCACCATTGGTAGCCGTATAGTATAGGGCTCCCTGAAAATCGTACAATACTTTTCCTGATGTAAATGAAATGCCGTCTCCCGTTCCTTCGTTCATGTCTTTTACCATTACAGTGCCATTGCTGGTGCCGTCTGTTTTCCAAAGTTCACGGCCATTGGCAGCAGAGGTTGCTACAAAAAAAGCTGATTGTTGAGTATGGTAAAACTGATGGGCGTACTGTTGGCTGTACCCGGATTGATGTCTTTTACCAATACGGTTCCTGCATCTGTGCCATCGGTTTTCCAAAGCTCTCTGCCTTCTGCAGCAGTAGCAGCAGAAAAATAAATTGCGCCATTGAAGGCAAAGAATTCTCTCGGCTCTGAATGTCCGGATGGATTGATGTTTTTAATCTGAACCGTGCCTTCACTGGTACCATCTGTTTTCCAGAGTTCCATGTCTTGTACTTCGCCAGTCCAAGAGAAGTATACAGTACCATTGATGTTGGTAATGAAGGAAGGCGTATTGAAGTTTATTTGAGGTGGGGATAATACAGCAGGTTCTTTTACAAAACGGGTGTTGGCTTCTGTGCCATCACTTTTCCAAACACCAGCGCCTTTACGATAATCATTTGCAATAAAAAATACTTCATTGCCTAGGGTGATAAGTTGATTTGCTGCAGATTGATCTGTTCTTGCGTTGATGTCTTTTAATAATGTAGTGCCCTGTGCAGTGCCGTTGCTAATGCGTGGTTCAATATTAAAGTCTGCATCGTTGGCGCCAAATATTACGTTACTACCCAATGCAGTCATAGGCGTTATGTTACTTGTTGTAGTTCCAGTGTATATATCTTTCACTAATACGGTGCCTTGCACAGTGCCATCACTTTTGCACAACTCCTGCCCGATAGCTGCACTCACAGTGGCCCGAAAGAAAACAGTGCCACCAGCATTGATAAGAAATGAAGGGGAAGTGTTGACAACGGCGTCAACCGGTAATTGTATCGTTCCTGCATTTGTGCCATCACTTTTCCAAAGACTATTGTTGGCGGCTGCATCTGTAGCTGTAAAAAAGATGTGATTGTTGACTACTGTTATTCTGTCTGGATTGCTGCCGCCGGCAGTGTTGATGTCCTTTACCAAAACTGTACCAGCTTCTGTACCATCGCTTTTCCAAAGTTCATTGCCGTTGATGCCATCGTTGGCTGCAAAATAAAGTAAGCCATATACGGCAGTAAGTGCTCCTGGCGATGAGGAATTAGCGCCTGTTTGTATGTCTTTCACCATCACTGTTCCTGCTTCTGTACCATCCGATTTCCAAAGCTCTTGGCCATTTTCTGTAGCGCCGTTGGTAGCAGAAAAATACAAAGTGCCATTTACGTTGGTGAGGTTCTGCGGATTAGACGTGGTGCTACCGGCAATAATGTCTTTTACCATAACGGTTCCTGCGCTTGTGCCATCACTTTTCCATATTTCTCTGCCATTGACAGTAGTGCTGGCAGTAAAGTATAATGTGCCGTTTACATTCACCAGATTGTCCATGGCAGTGCCGATGTTGCCGGCTGTAATGTCTTTTACCATTACGGTTCCGGCATCGGTGCCATCACTTTTAAACAATTCTTGTCCTGTAGTAGAGGTAGTGGCTCTAAAAAAAAGTGTGCCGTTTACATTGGTAAGAAGCGATGGCGCAACGCCGGTAAATTGTTTTACAATTACTGTTCCTGCTTCTGTGCCATCACTTTTCCATAATCGTATCGAACTCGTTGGGCTACTCTGCGTAAAAAACAATGTTCCGTTTACGTTTGTCAACGATTGAATATTGGGGTCGGTAGTTTGGGTCGGTATCAAATCTTTTACCAGCACCGTGCCTTCTGCGGTGCCATCTGTTTTAAATAAACATCGTCCTCTGTCTGGATCTTCCGCCACAAAAAACACCACATTGCCAACAGTGGTAAAACTAGAAGCCCCCGATGAAAATGACCGGTTGTTGATGTCTTTTAATACTTGTGGTATTTGACCAATACTATTGATGACAAGCAACAACAAGAAGGATGCAAACCAAAATGTACGCATGGTAAAAGAGTGTTGGAGTTGAAAAATCAGCAGGAAAAATATTGGCGGGTAAGCATCCTGTAGTAGCAATAAGCATTGTGCATGCTTGCTGCTACTACAGGTGTAGTGTGCATGAAAATGGTGTGGGTTGTTTGTTATCGGACAATCACTATTTTTTGTGTTTCTATGCTGTTTTTGCTTTGCATGTGCAGGCTGTAATGCCCGGCGCTTAAGTGTGATACAGGTATTTGCAGTGCGTTTCCTGCTACGGTTGTTGCAAATACAATTTTACCGGCAGCATCAATCAGCGTAATTTTTTCAGTACCAGATAATCCTGCAATCCGGATAAATGCATTAGCAGGGTTAGGATACACCTGTATGCTACTGTTGGCATTGAGCTGTACTTTTTGTACCTGCGACAACAACTGCTTTCCATCCACATCTTGCTGGCGAATGCGATAGTACCATGTACCATTGCCGGGTTGTACATCGGTGTACTCGTATGTGCTGCTACTATTATTGTTGCACACAACCTGGCTGATAGCTACAAATTGATTGCCGTTGTTGCTTCTTTCTATGATATATTTTTTACAATCGCTTTCGTTAGCTGTTTGCCATTTCAGTTGTACATCTTTTTGCTTGGCTATTGCAGAAAAACTTACCCATGTAACGGGCAACGGATTGGTGCCACCTGTTTTATTGGCCAATACAAAATCGCTAAAGCTGCTGAATGAACCACTGGTAATGGTGCCTGGTGCAGCACCTGTAGCCGTACCGCCAATGTCAATCCATGCATTTGCACCGTCATCTTTTAAGATGGTGAGGTTGGATGGATCATTTACGCCGTCATCACTTCCATACGGCAATGTAACCTGA
Organism: Phnomibacter sp.; assembly: GCF_036803085.1. NCBI lineage: Bacteria > Pseudomonadati > Bacteroidota > Chitinophagia > Chitinophagales > Chitinophagaceae > Phnomibacter > Phnomibacter sp. Next base: position 158,915 of record NZ_DAIRUZ010000006.1, read on the forward strand.
TAATCGCTGCCGTTATTGCCAATGCGGGTGATGCGATAATGCCGCACTTGCGAAACGTTGCTGATGCCAGCAGGCAATGTTCTTGCTGCAGGACCCCCAGCTTTTGCTTCTACCACAATGGTTTCTGAATTATCAAAACTGTTGGTGTTGCTGTTGGTGATGGTTACAGGCCGATATTGACCATTGCTGCCAATGGGATAGAAACGATCGCCGGATCCAAAGATGGTAACACCCGCAGGGCCGTTGATATGCGAAGCATCTCTTGCATCAAACACGGTGCCTGTAACATCAATGTATGCTTGTGCTGTGGTATTGAGTAAGCCTTGCACAAAGCGAATACTCAGTACATTTTGGGTGCCTGCTACTTGTACACCAGCTGCATTGTTCAGGTGTAATCGTTTGATGATGCCTGCGCCGCCGCCGCTTTTACCCAAGGTCTGCAAGCTGGTGCCTACCATCATTACCGAATCAAGATCAATCTTTCCTTCGTTGGCCAGTTCGCCGGTTACAATCATTTTATCGGCGCCAAAAATTTGTGTAGGGGCATTTGTTGACAGCTTTCCTTTTACTTCAATAGGGGGCTGTTCATTTGTTTTAAACAGGTTCATCGAAATGAAATTGCTGGTTGGCGATTCAAAACGTAAATGACCCGTTGGCTCAATAATCAGCTGATCTGTTTGTACACTCTCATTGAGCAACACTTCGTGTCGTACCAAAATGCTGTCATCAGCTTTGAATGGTGCTCTCGTTGCAGGTACAAAATTGCCGCCGGGTATTTTCTTTTCCCAGGTGTTGGCAGCAGTCCACAAACCGTTTTGTACACTGCGGTACACTTCGGGTGTGTGGCAGGTGAGACCGGCCCACCAACCACTGGTGTTGAATGTTCCTCTGGTAAATTGAACGGTAAGTGCTCCTGTTTCATTGGAGGCAATAAACTCCATCACTGTATTTCCGTTTTTGCTGCCATCAATTGCTGTTATGCGTGGAGAAGCTGTTGAACTTCCGTCATACACCATGATGCTGGCAAAGTCTGCCAAATCGGTATTGTACAAGGTGAACTTCACTTTTTTGCCAGCAGTAGCCGGTGTAAATACTTTGGTAATACTATTGCCAGTGATACCGGTGCTACCACCTGCATCGTAATAGCTGGTATCACATACAACTTGCATATCGTTGGTATTGTGCAGCAGGCCTGTAGCATAGCGGTAGGTGAGAGTATCGCCCAGTGTACCGCAGCCATCACTATCGCGGATGTATGCAACGGATACTTTGGCATTTTGCAAACCCGCAACCTGTGTAAGCAGCAATGAACTATCTGCAGAAACGGTACCAAAACCACCCAGCCAACGTATGCTATGGCCAGCCAGCTTGGTTACACGCAAAGTGTCTTTAAATGCATTGCGATGGCTGAGCAGTGTGTCGCCAAACAGGATAACAGGCTTTGCGGCAGCACCGTAATCTTTCTTTACCAACAGCACTACACTGTCTTGCAATACACAGCCACGATAGTCTGTGCCTTGCACATACACAGTAGTTGTTTGTATAGGACTCACGTTAAGCGTTGTGCCAAATGAAGGCGTACCATTCAAGGTCCATTGAAGATTGGCGAGGTAAGAAGGGCCGGTAAGTGTGATGGGCGTCAACGGACACACAGAATCGGTAATGGATCTGGTTACAGGCACATGATTACCCAAAAAGAAACGAAGACTATCATTGCCATTTTCTACATCGCCGGGCAGTGTTGTTTTGGCGCTAAATAAATGGTAGCCCCGCTTGGTAAAATCATAGTTACTCAGTACCGTAATTTGCTCACTGGCACCAGCTGCTAATGTGCCGGTGTTTTTGATCAATGAGAAAGGCGACTCCGTTTGCTGTGGGTTGCGAACATTGCCACTTATTGTAACTGGTGTAGCTGCAAAATCAATTGCACTAGTTGAAAAATTTCGTAGCGTTACTGTCACGTCAGCTGCATTGCTGTAGTTGCAGCCGGGTGCTGTGAGGTATTCAATACCTACATCGGGACCGGTGGTTTCTTCATATACTTCCAACAGTTGCTGCCAGGGCAAAGTGTCTACCTGAGCAGCCCATGCTGCGCCTGTGGAGCTGGTGTACAATCTGTTGGTACGAATGGGAGGTGCAGCCGTGCTACGCCATCCCATATTGCTGGTGCTTGTTTGCTGTACAGCAATGTAATAATCGCCAGTTACACTTGCTGCAGCGTTGGTAAATGAAATAATGATGCTGTTTTCGTTGGTAGTAAAAAAGTTGCTACTGCTAATAAGTGCGGAGGATGATGGAGAACCCCCAGCACCTCCATCTTCATATACCCGCATGTTTACAATGTTTCGGTAGGTATTGAATGGGATGCGGATTTGTCTGATTTTTCTGGTGCCGGTTCCATAAATTTTCGTGGCCATAAAGCCAGTGCCACCATTAAAGCCAATGCCAAATCCTGCGTTATTCAGATTCGGAGTTTGTTGGTGACCAGCCGAAATCTTTTGCGAAGCAGCAAGCATGTTGTTACTTGTTCTGTCATCGGCATCTGCCGTTACAGAAACTTGTATTTGCTGCATACCAGGGTTGCTGGTACTAAATGCAGGAAAGCTTACCAATTGTGTAGCACCTGCTGCAAGACTGGTAATATTTACCGAAGCTGTATGCGTATTGGATCCGCTTATTTGAAGACTTACAACAATGTTGCTGGCTGCAGCAGTTCCTTCATTTTTTACCAATGCTTCAATTCTATTGCCCGATTGATTGGTGACCTGGCTTACGCTGTCTGCATACAAGTTGGCCACCGAAATGTCATTCACTATTCTGCCAAAAAAACGCTGTGTAAATCCGTTAGCCGGCGGTACATCTCTTCTGAATAACACGCCATTGGCCAGCCGGGCATTGTTGCGTTGGTTAAAAGAAACCATGGCACTAAATGGGGCTGTATTTACCCCTTTGTAATTGGCTGCAAAACTATTGCTGCCTGCTTTTATACCCACGGCTGCATTGCGGGTGCTGAGGGTGTTGGCAGATGGGATAAAGCTGCCGTACACAAATTCAATATCGTTACTTCCTTCATACAGTTTTACCTGAAACTCCAGTTGCGTAAATTGATGCAACACAGCGCCGTTCGAATTGTCGGCATCCCGCAGGTTTTTCCATTGTATGGTGCATACTCTGTTGGGGGCCACACCGCTGGTTTGTACATGGAATGCCGGTGAGCCTGCAGCTACGAGGTTGGTGAAAAATGGAAGAATGACGTATTGAAAACTGTCAGCAGTAGATGTGAACACTGCGGCATGAGAATTGGCCGGGCTTACACTAATATTGGTAGCGGCAGCAGGTGCTTCGGTACCAAGGCGCAGTATGCCATCGGCGTGTATGCGAAACTGCGTAAATACAGAATCGTTGAATTGGAAATTGAAGCCAATGTTTTGAGGGGTGGTACTCACTCCAGCTTCATTGTTGGTCATAGCAATGGCGGTGCCGGTGCTGCTAATGTCGGTGTAAGTACTTTGGCTTACCCGAAAGTTGGTGCTGCTAAAGTTGGATTGAGCAATGGCTGAAAAACGAACCATCAAAACGGAAAGGAGTAAAAGAAGTCTCATGTGCGGTGCGTTGGCTTGGGTATTCAGGATAAAGGGTAAAAAAGTCTCTTGTAAAAATCCTGTATTGTGTGCCCGCTGGCAATACGTAATAGGGAGTATGCGTAGGGGTGATGTCTTTACCTAGTGAGTACTTTAGTGCAAGGAACACTCAAACACAACGGTGCAGCCAGCATTGTTGGTGAAGCTGGCAGTACCCCCGATGGCAGCCATTCGCTGCTGCATATTTTTAAGGCCGTTGCCAAATTGATTGTTTTGTTGCATCCCTTTTCCGTTGTCTGATACGGTTACAATCAGCTGTTGAGCATTGGTAGTTTCAAATCGGATATGGACTGCACTGGCGTTGGCATGTTTCAATACATTGTGCAGTGATTCTTTGATACAGAGGAAAATGTTTTTGCGGGCAGTACCGTAAATATTACTGTTGGGTTGCGACAGTTTCTCTTCGAAATGAATATCGATGGTTGTGCCTTCAAAAAAGGCAATGCTATACTGCCGGGTATATTCGCACAGGTTGGCGACTGAGTCGTTTTCGGTGTTGAGTGCCCAAATCAGCGTATTCATTTTTTGGGCTGCTTCGCTGGCGGTGCCACTTATTTTTTGTGAAAGACTGGCGATCTCTTCCTGCGATAATTTTTTGCTGCTCATCAGGTCGCTCAATATGCGAATGATGCTAAGACTACCACCCAACTCATCATGCAGGTCTTGCTGAATGTTGTTTTGTAGCTTGGCCAGTTCCAGTTTTTTCAGCAACCGGTTCCGGTACAATAAAAAGATGAGTAGAACCGAAACAAGCAGTGTTGACAGAGCAATGATTTTATACTGATCGAGTTTTACTTTACGAGCTTCATTGGCTATTCTGAGATTGAGCAGTTGCGTTTCATTTTTCAACGCAGCTTCCATCACTTCGTTTATCTGTACGTTATAGTTAGCCTGCGCTTTTTCGAGGATGAGCATTTTCTTTCGGATGCAGTCCTGTAGCGGTTTATCTTGTTTGCTATAGGTATAAAATGCAATGGCTTTATCCAAAAATTCAATGCTGAAATAGCTATTGATATCTGGGTGTTTCGTGAGCAGCAACAGGCCTTCCTGAAACGCTTGATTAGCATCTTTAAATTGTTGCTGTTGGCTAAAATGTTTGCCCATGGTGGCATAGTTCAACAGCAACACATCTGTATCATTATCGATGCCGGCAATGCAGGCTTTGTAGTAGTATAATGCAGAGTCGGCATTACCCAACGCATCGTGACAGGCAGCTAACTGATTTTCTGCAATGCTGATGGCCCGCTGCCGATTGTTAAGTATGGATTCTTTTAATGAGGCATGGGCAAATTGTAATGATGTGGCGGCTTCATTGTTTTTGAGCAATGCTTCTGCAATGTTGCCCAACAAATGGTAGTGTTGTGTGAGGTATAAATAGGTTGGCGGATGTTTTTTTCCCGTTGACCATTGCAGCCCCTCCCTGAAAGACGCGATGGCTTCATTCAGCCGGTTGAGGTTCATTAAAAACAACCCTTTGAAGTTGTAGGCATCTGCAATAAAAATACTGTCGCGAAGCGCCATGGCTATTTGTAAACCTCGTTCAGCATTTTGCAATCCCAATCGGGGAAAGTTGTTGTAGTAATAAATTTCGCTTTGCCGGCTGTTGTAGTAGTAATGCACTACGTCTTGCTTATCGGCTGGTAAAATGGAAAACAACTCATTGGCCCAATGCTGTGCTGAGTCCATATTGTCTACATCCATCCATACCTCCACCAGTTGTAAGGCTTCTTGTGTTTTGCAAGTATTGTCGGCGCAATGCATGTATACTTTGCGAAGCGAATCAGTAGCTGATGGCTGCGGCCATGCAAGCATGCTGCTGCAACAGGCCAGTAATACAATACTGCAAATACGTAATATGGTTATACGCTGTTGAATGTTTATTGTGTTCTTCCAAGATACAGGTTCACGGCTTCTACACGGGTGTTTACGTGTAGCTTTTCATAAATGTGTTGGATATGCTTTTTTACTGTACCCTGACTGATTTGTAAACTGTCGGCTACTTCTTTATTCATCAATCCTTTAGCCAGGCAGTGCAGCACAGCTTCTTCTCTTTCGGATAAGCGTTGTACCAAATGATTGCCTGCCGGCAAGCCACTAAAGCTGGCCACCACTTTGCGGGCAATGCTGCTGCTCATAGGGCTGCCACCGGCAAATAGTTCGTCCAGCGCTTCTACAATTTTTGCTGGGCCATCGGTTTTTAAAATGTACCCACTGGCGCCGGCTTTCAGGCTACTAAAAATTTTATCGTTGTCTTCGTATGCCGTACACATCAAAAAAAGCATTTCTGGCAGTTTTGATTTTAAGGTTACCACACACTGTATGCCGCTGGCATCGGGCAGGTTTATATCCATAAGTACCGCTGCCGGATGCACCTCTGGTATGTACAGCAACGCCTCTTCTGCATTCTTAAATGCCCCAGCCATTTGATAGCCATCCGTTAGCTTTATCATCATGCTCAGCGCTTCCCGAAGGTCATCCTTGTCTTCCACTATGCAAATGGATTTGGGTGTGTTCGTCATGCTTCAAAAGTAGTGGCTACAGAATGCTGTAAAATACGTATTTGGTAGTATGTCTGCTGTATCAAAACTTAATCTCATTTTTGCTGTCCGTATTAATTGTACATCTCTATGCAAGTTCCATACATCATTGTTACCGGTGCCGCTGGTTTTATCGGCAGCGAAATGGCTCGTTACCTCAATACTTTAGGGTACGAAGAATTGATTTTGGTGGATGATTTTGGCAGAGAAGACAAGCGGGCCAACTGGGAAAGCATTGCTTATGACCATGTGGTGGAGCGGTACAACCTGGCATTCTGGCTCAATGAGCACCAGCCGGAAGTAGCGGCAGTCATTCACTTGGGTGCTCGTACAGATACCACTGAATTTAACTATGCCATTCATGAAGAATTGAATGTGGAGTATAGCCAAATGCTGTGGCAATACTGTACCGAAAAGCAAATTCCGTTTATCTATGCATCGAGTGCTGCTACGTATGGATCTGGCGAGTTAGGCTACGATGACAATCATGAATTGCCTTTTTTGCTGAAGCCGTTGAATCCTTATGGCGTCAGTAAAAATGAGTTTGACAAGTGGGTGTTGGAAAAAGTAGGCGATGTGCGATTGAATACACAGGATGAAGATGGCTGGGTGAGAGATGATGGCGCCCATACGCCGGACTCTGCAGGTGCGCCACCCTTTTGGGCAGGCCTCAAATTTTTTAATGTATACGGCCCGCATGAATACCACAAAGGCCGCATGGCTTCGGTGATTTGGCATGCATTCAATCAGATAAAAAAAGACGGGCAGGTAAAATTATTTAAAAGCCATCGCCCCGATTTTGAGCACGGTCAACAGCTACGGGATTTTATTTATGTAAAAGATGTGGTGAAGGTGATTGCGTGGATGTTAGAAACCCCCAAACCCCCTAAAGGGGGCTTAGGCAGTGGCTTGTACAACCTTGGTACCGGGCAGGCCCGCAGTTTTTACGATTTGGCTGCGGCTACTTTCCGGGGGATGGATTTGGAACCGAATATTGTCTTTATAGATATGCCGGAAGATATCCGCGACAAGTATCAATACTTTACCGAAGCCAATATGGATAAGCTGCGCAAAGCCGGTTATGATGAACCGTTCACTTCATTAGAAGAAGGCGTGGGTGACTATGTGCGGAACTATCTTCGTAGGTTGTAACAGCACTACAATACCGTTATCTTTTTTACACTGATGGTTTTGCCGGCCTGGGTAAGTTTCAGGAGATAAATACCACGATGCAAGTATGCCGTATTGATGGTATTGATAAAACTTTCTAATTGAGTGCTGCTGATTTTTCTGCCGGTAAAATCATAAAGTTCAGCTATAGGAAATTCTCCGCTCATGGTATTGATGATGCGAATGGGCTGGCCTAATAACACCGGATTGGGGTACACTGCCAAACCATTGCTTTCCGGCATGTACACGGTTTCAATAGCGGAGTAAACTACGTTGCCATTGCTCAAAGTAATTTTGATGCGGTAGTAATTTTCTCCACTCAGCGGTTGTGCATCTTCAGCTGTAAAATTATTGCTGCTGATATTGGCAATGCTGGACAGCACAGTCACTTGGCCGTTTTTTACTTTTTCAAATTGCAGTTGTTGAATGCCAAAGTTGGTGCCGAGTTGTACTTGGAGCAGCACATTGTTATTGCCTGCCGTAGCTGTAAACTGCTGAATATAACAACCCACCTGCTGATTGAGATAATTGATGGCATAGCTGCGGTTGCCTTGCTGGTTGCCAAAAACCGGCGCCACAGCCAGCCAGTCCTTTTCCAATGAAGAACGCCTGATGCGAAATAACGTATCTGCAGTTGTGCTAAGCACTTGCATTTGGCCATTTTGTACATGGTAAATGCGATAACTACTGGCTAGTGCAATGTGTTGCCAATAGAGCAGCAGCGTATCGCCACATACATAACCAATGCGTGGCTGTAATCCCTTATGCACCCAAAAGCTGTCGGACAACAGCACTTGCTGGCCAACCTGCAGCTGTAATTGTGCAGGATAAACTGCATTCGCAGCAGGTCGCCAAACGAGCAATCTGCTATCGAGAGCTATGTTGTTATTGATAAGGCTGGTGTTTTGCGTAGCCAAATTTTTTACCGATAACACCCCTGTTTGGCCTTGCGGAAAACTGTGCTCCCATCTAATGGTTACGCCATTTCGGCTGTCGGCATGGTAAGTATTCGTCGGATGCGTAAATTCCAACTCGTTGTTGCTATTGCTGTGCCATGCCAATGCAAATGTTTGTGTGCCGGATACGTTGGTTGGTGCTACAATCATGGCTTCATATTCACCGGTAGCTGGTTGCAATAGACTGATATGCTCTACTACATTGAGGCTATCAATACCACGTGTGGCGGGTTGCTGCAACGAATCGGCATGTGCCGCACTATTCAATATCCACGGATGTACAACCTGTTGGTTGGGTTGGCGAAGCATTAATTGCAGGTCATTCTGCAGTGCTTTGGTACTGCCAGGTGTTGCTGCGGGGTCTGTCCAGCAAAGGGTAACAGCCAGGCGTTGTGCATTGGTAGCTACGGGTATCTTCATACGAACTGTGTCGCCAGCAAGAATGGTGCCTGTGTAGTACTGCTTGCCGGCAGCAATGCGTAGTGCGTTATATACATTCAACTGTCCGTAGCCTTCACTAAAGTCAGGGCCTTCTGCACCAACATCGGTACTGCTGTTGATGAGGATGGCTTTCACCAGCGCTGCATCTGGCAGGCTTCCTAATTGTTGTTGAATTGATTGCTGCAATACAGCCACAGCGCCAGCTGCCAGTGCAGCAGAGCCCGAACTGCCATCTTCGCCAAAGGCCGATAATTCAGGTTTGATACGGCCATCGTAGGCAGGGCCACGGGAGCTGGCTATTTCTCTTTTGTTGAAAGAATCGGTGGCGGCCAATACCAAACTGTTTTTGCTTATTTTAAAACTGCCAGTAAGGTTGGCCCAATTGGCAATGCCTTGGTATTGGCCGTATGCGGAGCTTTGTGTACCCGAATTACCTGCACTAAATACATGCAGCAAGTAAGGCAGTGCTGCGGTGCTGGCATCGTAAGCAGCAGCATCAATACCATATTCGTTTTCGATACCTACACCATAGGAATGGTTTTGAATGCTGATTTTATTTGTGTTGTAAAAATCGAGTGGCTCCGGGATCAGCACATCAAAGTTGGTACTGGTAATAGTCGCTGCAGGAGCTACCCCTTTTCCTGTGATGGAAGATGCACCGCTGCCGGCCAGCATGCTGGCCATAATGCTGGCATGGTTGGTGCTGCGGGTAGCCGTTCTTGCTGTGGTAAAAAAGCGTTGGCTAAAGTCTATGTCCAGTGTATCAAAACGTTCTTCTTTAATGGCAACTCGAATGCCTGTACCATTACTCGATGCAAAACGGGTGGCAGCCAGTGCTATGCCATTGGCCGATGGATCGAAGCCGGGCACACTCAGTTCGGGTTTGGCTCTTCTGTTGGCTGCTTGTATAAATTGAACTGATGGCTGCTTTGATAATGAAATAAGCAAGTAAGCAGGCATTTGCAAGGTCATTACTTTCCAGCTGGTATCGTGTGCCAGCATTTGCACTGGCTTATCGGCGAACCAACGCAGCAAACTATCCGCTTGATTGTATTGAACATAAATAAGTACAGCTCCATCTAGTTTACTTCGTTGTTGCAGTGCCTGCGACAGTTTTTTCAGCGGCTTTGTTTCGGCCAGCGTATCGGGCAAAAATGTTTGTGCCATGCTGTCTGCCAGGCCTGTCATCAGCAGGGTAAGCAAGAGCTGGAGTGAAAGTATATATGACCGGTATTGACGCATGTGTTCTTCCAAAGATGCGGTTTTCCATTTACCCGCCAAACGCATCCTTACCCTTTTCCAAAAATGGAGAGTGTTCGTAAATACATACGAAAAAATCAAAATTTGACATTTCGCAACTTATTGATTTATCGATACTTAGTTGCATTTTCTTAATGTGTAGAACTTGAAAAGGGGTGTTAACGAAATTTTAATGAACCCGATTTTTGATGCCATTCACTTCGATAATTTTCAGCGATACACGGAAGGGGATATTGCTTTTTTTAATTTTTTTTCTAAAGTTTTTTTCCGCTGGCGAGATGCCTATTTTGGAAATCTAAAACTACAACACGTATGAAGTTAACATCCCGACTGCTGACGCTGGGCCTCATGGCCGGCCTCCTTACCTCCTGCGCCAAAGACAACACACTCAACAGCCCTGATGAACCTATTGGTGATGCCACGCTGGCCAAAATTGCCGCTCTTGGTTTTGGTACTTCCAATGTACAAAAGCATGAAGAAGGCTTTTTGGTAGAAGGTGACATTGTACTTACCAACGATCAACTGAACAATGCTGGTAAAGGCGGTTCGCTGTTGCGTGTAGCCAACGAAGAACAGTACCGTACCACCAATTTAGTAACCGGCTTGCCCCGCAACATTACCATTCGGGTTGCAACCACTTTACCCAGCCGCTATGTAACCGCTATTAACAATGTTATTAGTCGGTACAATGCTGAAGGACTGCGGATCACCTTCAGCCGTGTAACATCGGGCGGCAATATTGTTATTAGCAAGGCTCCAAACAGTGCTTCCTACCTTGCTTCGGCCGGCTTCCCAACTTCTAAGGGCAATCCGTATAACAGTGTATTGGTCAACAGCAACTATCTTGAAACTAATGCCTGGGATATCAATTCAATTACATCTGTATTGGCGCATGAAATTGGTCACTGTATTGGTTTCCGCCACACCGATTACATGAGCCGTCAGTACAGCTGCGGTGGTTCTGCTGTAAATGAAGGTGCATCAACTGTGGGTGCTATCCTCATTCCTGGTACACCAAGCGGCCCCGATCCTAACAGCTGGATGCTGGCATGCATCGGCAAAAATGTAAACCGTCCGTTCAACGCCAACGATAAGGTAGCCTTGGCTTACTTGTATTAATCTCATTTTGCTGCTTTACACAGGCCCGGCTGATGCGTCAGCCGGGCTTTGTTTTTTTAGCCAGTATATTTGGCCATCACCAATCACAAGCAATCGATTTATGAAAATCGCCATCATCGGCGGCGGCAATCTGGGAGGTTCCATCGCTCAAGGGCTCGTTAGCAGTGGCTTTTGTAAGCCATCGGCTATCAGCATTACCCGAAGAAATGTACAACAGCTGAAAGCTTTGCAAGAGCAAGGCTGCCAGGTGCTGAGCGACAATAAAAAAGCCGTACAGCAAAGCGACATCATTATACTGGCCGTAAAGCCGTACAACTACAACGAAGTGTTGGCAGGTTTTAAATCGGTACTCAATGCCAAAAAACATGTACTGGTTTCTGTTATTACCGGTGTGTGGACGGAGCAGTTGCAAAAAGCTATTGGCAAGCCCGTGCCTGTTATTAGGGCTATGCCCAACACGGCCATTGCCATACAGCAAAGCATGACCTGCCTGAGCAATGCCGGTGCCGATGCCAAACAACTCAATTATGTACAACAGTTATTTGATCAGCTGGGCCGCACAGTTGTGATAGATGAAAAACTGATGGATGCCGCCACCGTGCTGGGCGCCTGTGGTACGGCGTATGCATTGCGTTACATTCGTGCCAATATTCAGGGCGGTATCGAAATTGGTTTTGATGCCAAAACAGCTTCACTCATTGCCGCACAAACGGTATTGGGTGCGGCAGATTTATTGTTGAAAACTGGCAATCATCCGGAGCATGAAATTGATAAGGTAACCACGCCCAAAGGTTGCACCATTGTGGGGTTGAATGAAATGGAACATCAGGGTTTCAGCTCATCACTCATTCGGGGTATCATCACCAGTTATGAAAAAATAGGTAAGTAGACATTCAATCATTCGAACATAAAAAAGCGGCGAACAAACTTTGTTCGCCGCTTTTCGTACATACATGTCCGTTACATATTGCTTTTCAAAAAGGCAACGCTTTTGCTAAAAGCTTCATCTCCAAAAGTTTTGTTGTAGCCGGGGTTGCTGGGGTTGGCAAATGCATGCACTGCATCGTAGCGCAGCAGGCTGAAATTTTTGCCGGCTTCTTTCATGTTGCTGGCAAATGCATCCACAGTTTCATTGGGTATGCTTTTGTCTTGTGTGCCAAAAATGCCCAACACAGGACACTGAATGCTGGCCAGTTTGGCTTTGTCTTTTTCTGGCGTGCCGTAGTACATAATGCAGGCCTTCATGTTGTTGCTCGCCATGATGGCTGTTTGCAAACTCATCATACCACCAAAGCACCAGCCTACGCTGTAAACTTCTGCAGCAGGCCCGGCAAAATCCAGTGCTCCTTTGATAATGGCTTCTTTGCGGGTATTGCTCAGCGCAGCCCGAATGAGTTTCATGGCACTGTCTGGAGTAGCAGCAATTTTACCATCGTAGAGGTCTACGGCCAAAACATTTACCTTACCATCCAATGCGGTGTAATATTTGTCTGCTTCTTTTTTAATATGGTCATTGAGCCCCCACCATTCCTGAATTACAATCAGGTATTTATTGGTTTTTACTTTGGCATCAATGGCGTACGCCTGGGCAGCTTTGCCATCGGCGGTGCCAAATTCAATCATGCCGCCCAACGCATTTTCGTAGGTAAAAGCTGCGGGGCTTTGGTGCAGGCCGGCAAATCCCGGGTCATTTACCATGGCCATAAAACGGGCATCTGTATTTTGGATCGGTTCATCGGGGCCACAGCAAACCACCGAAGCCGCCACCCGATCGAGTATGGCTTGCGGACTTTCTTCCTTCGGCATAAACACTTGTTGCAACAGGGCGGCAAAAAACAAGGCGCCACTCAGCAGGAGATATTTCATTAGTAAACGTTTTAGATGCACAATACAGCCACCCGGCTATAATTGTTTGGAATAACTGTAGTCAACAGAATTTTTTCACCCTGAAAATGGCATTGCGTTATTCTTCGCAACTATTCAAATGGTTCAACACACATTTTTCACACATCAAAAGGGTAGTGGCTGTTTCGTCATTTTGTACCAGCAGGTTTATCGTGTATGTTTGCACGACCTCTAATATTTCCCCCGGGTCAAGTTTGAAATCATTATTAGCGAACCCCACACTTCGCGGCACATTCTTTTTTGCAAAAATGTACCAACAGGTGATGGGCAATATTTTTTTATGGCGAAGTACATCTTTGTAACGGGAGGCGTAACCTCCTCTCTTGGTAAAGGCATTATTGCTGCCAGTTTGGCCAAATTGCTGCAGGCACGTGGCTTACGGGCAACCATCCAAAAATTTGACCCCTACATCAACGTAGATCCGGGCACACTCAACCCTTACGAGCATGGCGAGTGCTTTGTAACCGACGATGGTGCCGAAACCGATCTTGACCTTGGCCACTACGAACGTTTCCTCAATATTCCTACCAGCCAGGCCAACAACGTTACCACAGGCCGTATTTACCAAACGGTAATTAATAAAGAACGTGCCGGCGATTATTTGGGTAAAACCGTACAGGTAGTGCCACACATAACCGACGAAATAAAACGCCGCATGCTGCTGCTGGGGCAAAAAGGCGAATACGATATTGTAATTACTGAAATAGGTGGCACCGTGGGCGATATTGAGAGCCTGCCGTTTATTGAAGCCGTTCGCCAACTGCAATGGGAGCTGCCCGAAGAAGATTGTCTGGTAGTTCACCTTACGCTCATTCCTTATCTGCGGGCTGCCAAGGAGTTGAAAACCAAACCTACACAGCACAGCGTACGTCTGCTAAGTCAGGAAGGTGTGCATCCGGATATCATTGTTTGCCGTACCGAAAAGCCGTTGAACTTTGAACTGCGCCGCAAGATTGCCCTGTTTTGTAATGTAAAAACAGAAGCCGTCATTGAAGCAGCTGATGCACCCACCATTTACGAAGTGCCGTTGGCCATGATGCGGGAAAAACTGGATTTAATCTGTTTGAAAAAACTGCAAATCACCGAGTACAAAGAGCCCGAGCTGGGCCGCTGGAAAGAGTTTCTCGATAAACTGAAATATCCCAAAGCCAGTATAAGCATTGGGCTGATTGGCAAATATGTAGAGCTGCAGGATGCATACAAATCAATATTGGAAGCATTTGTACACGCCGGCGCTATGAATGAGTGCAAGGTAAATGTGGTGAATATCCACAGCGAACACCTGACCGAAACCAATGCTGCAGAAAAGCTGGGCCATCTCGATGGATTGCTGGTGGCACCGGGCTTTGGTTTGCGGGGCATCGAAGGTAAAATCACAGCTATACAATATGCCCGTGAATGTGGTTTGCCCTTCTTTGGCATATGCCTCGGTATGCAAATGGCCGTGATAGAATTTGCCCGCCACGTACTCGGACTTGCCAATGCGCATAGCACCGAAATGATGCCTGCCACCACCGACCCTGTAATCGACATGATGGAGGAGCAAAAGAAAATTAAAGCCATGGGCGGCACCATGCGACTTGGCGCTTACCCCTGCCAGCTCAAAGCAGGTTCTTTGGCTTCCAAAATTTATGATGGTAAAGAAATGATAAGTGAAAGGCATCGCCACCGTTGGGAGTTCAACAGTGCATATGCCGATGCTTTTGAGCAAAAGGGTATGTCGCTGAGTGGCCTCAACCCCGAAACCGGGCTGGTCGAAGTAGTAGAGTTGCCTGGGCATCCGTTTTTTATCGGCGTTCAGTATCACCCCGAACTAAAAAGTACAGTGGAAGCACCAGCGCCTTTGTTCGTTCATTTTGTGGCGGCCGCCAAAGAGTTTAGCGAAACCAAGGCCAACCGGCCGGCTGCAGCTAAAAAACAGGAAGCATAAACTGTTGAGCAAACTTTTACAGCAATAACAACCGGCTTCGGCCGGTTTTCTTTTTACCAAAGGTTAAGGTTTGGGTGGTCATCATTATGTGGGTGTCAGCCGTTACCTTTGCCGCTCATTTTAATAAACGAATATGGGATTTGATCGGAATACCGTCATCGGTTTTGCATTACTGGCGGTGTTGTTCATGGGCTACTTCTGGTATGTCAGCAGCAATCAGCAAGCAGTTACAGAACTTAAAAAACGGCAGGAAGACAGTATTGCTGCGCTGAAGCCAAAAGTTGATACCGCTCAGTGGAAAGCCGACAGTGTTCGCATGGCACAAATGAGGGATTCCGTTTCCGCAGGTGCTTTTGCTGCAGCCGGCAGCAGAGATAGTTTGGTAGTGGTAGAAAACGATGTTATCAAAGCCAGCTTTAGCAGCAAGGGCGGTTGGGTACGTGCCGTTGAACTCAAAAAGTTTGCCGGACCCAATGGCAAGCCTGTACAAATGGGCGGTACTGCCGATGAGTCGTTCGGTTACGCCATCAATACATTGCCCGGGCAGTCTACCGAAAGCAACAAACTTTATTTTGGTCAGGTAGCGGTTCGTAAAAATGCCGACAGCAGCGAAACAGTAGCATTTACTGCCAGCAGCGCTACCAATACCAGTATTACCCATAAGTTCACCATTCGCCCCGGCGATTACCGCATCAAAGCAGAGATTGTACTGAATGGAGCCAATCAGTTGGTGTCGAACCAAACGCTCAATCTACAGTGGAACACTGTGGCACACCGCCAGCAAGCACAAGCAGATTATGAAAGAACACAAACCCGCCTGGTGTATCAAACCGAGGGTGAGTACGACTATACGAGTGCCATGCAAGGAGCCAGTGAAGCCTTGGAACTGCCGGCCCAGTGGTTTGGTTTGAAGCAGCAGTTTTTTAATAGCACTATACTGGCCAGTCAACCACTAAAAAATGTAAAAGCAGATGTGGTAGTTCCTGCCGAAGGCCAGGACAGCAACACCGTGGCTACTATGAAAATGACGGCGCAGGCATCGGTGCCAGCCGGTGCTACAGCTACCATTCCGCTGGAAATATATTATGGCCCGAACGATTACGAAGTGCTCAAAGCTTACGATAATGGCATGCACAATATTGTAGACCTTGGCAGTGGTGTATTTGCTTTTGTAAAATGGATCAACCGCTGGCTCATTTTGCCGGTGTTCGACTTTTTGGGCAGCACCATGGGCGGCTACGGTGGTTGGACTATTTTGCTCCTCACCATTTTTATCCGTTTGCTCATAGTACCGCTTACCTACAGCAGCTACCTGAGTGGTGCCAAAATGAAAGCCCTCCGCCCCGAGATTGATGCCATGAAAGCCCGCCTCAATGGCGATCAGCAGGCCATCAGCATGGAGCAAATGAAGCTCTTCCGCGAAGCCGGTGTAAACCCGCTGGGTGGTTGTATTCCGGCCCTGTTTCAAATTCCCATCTTCTTTGCGCTGTACAGCTTTTTCAACAGCAATATCGACATGCGGGGCATTCCCTTTTTGTGGGCCAGCGATTTAAGTAGCTATGATTCTGTACTTAATATGGGCTTCAGTATTCCTTTTTACGGAGCACATGTAAGCTTGTTTACCATTACAGCTACCATCACCAGTCTGCTCATCAGTATTTATAGTATGAGCACCACGCCCGATACCGGCAACCCCATGATGAAGTACATGCCCTACATCTTCCCGTTCATGATGTTGTTCATCTTCAATAAGCTGCCCTCGGCCCTTACCTGGTACTATACCGTGTCCAACGTTATTACGCTTATTCTGCAATTTGTGATTCAGAATTATGTTATCAATCACGATAAAATTTTGGCACAAATAGCCGCCAATAAAGCCAAGCCCAAAAAGCAATCGAAGTGGCAGGAACGCTTAGCCAGCATGCAGGAAGCGCAGCAAAAAATGGAAGAAATGAAGAAAAAACAGGGTAAAAAATAAACCTGTTCTACAAATAGGAAAGCCGCAGCGGGTAGTATACTTGCTGCGGCTTTTTCTTGATAGCATGTTAATTGGCAAGATGCCGTTTTACATTTTCCCTAATTTGCTGTCTACTTGTATAAATACTATTCATGAAAAAGTACCTAACCTTGGGATTGGCTCTGATGTGTACACAAATACTGTGGGCGCAAAAAGTAATGACCGAAGGCGTTGTTCAATATTCTGTATCGGTGTTGAAAGGTGGCGATAATCCTTCAGTAGCCAGCGCTTTCAACGGCGCTACGCAAACCCTGCTTGTAAAATCAAACAAAGCCAAGCTCGATTTTAAAAGCCCGCTGCGCAGCCAAAGTACCGTGTACGATGCACAATCAGGCAATGGCTTTATTATTAAACAAAGCGGCAACGAAAAATACCTGCTGGAACTGGCGGGGGCCAACTGGAAAAAGTACCACAAAAGGTATGATGGCATTGTATTTACTAAAGAAGAAACGCTGAAGCAAATAGCCGGATACACCTGTAAAAAAGCTACCGGTAAAATGGCCGATGGCAGCGAAGTGGTTGTCTATTATTGCACCGACCTTACCATGATGGCCCACGGCTACGACCCTCTGTTTGTCAGCCTGCCGGGGCTGGTGTTGGAATACGAAATCACCAATCCCAATGGTGTTACAGTAAGCTATCAGGCCCAAAGTGTACAAATGACCATGGTAAATGCGGCACAATTTGAAATGCCTAAGTCGGGGGTAAAACTGCTGACATTTGAACAGTAATTCAATTAACTGCACCTCATAAAAAAAGACCGCAACAGCGGTCTTTTTAATTTCTTACTGGTTCTGGTGTTTTAAACTTCGGCACCGAAACCTTATGTTGATAAGGATAAATGAATGTTGTGTTTCCTCTTTGGTAAGTAATAATAGACTGCAGCGTAGTGGATTGCGGCGTTTTAATTACCTGATTGAAACTGCCTTTGTACTGCACTCCGGGCTGAAGGGTGAACTGGCGCTGGAAGTTTGTTTTTGTATCAAACGTCTTGAATTTCAATACATAGCCTTTTTTCTCTTTGCTTCCGCCCTTGGCAGCGTACAAATGAAACTGAGAGCAAACAGCCATGCCCAACAGTAAAACTGCTGAGAGTGCAAAGCTGCTGGTAATATTTAGTTTCAGGCGCATTTCGGCAAAAGTAAGTGAAAAGTTAGCAATATGTCAATTAACATAACGTCACCCGCTGGAAATTGTTGTGAGAAAGTGGATAAAACTGAAATTAGGCCGCTGAATATTATAAAGGCTTACCTGTAGCTTTAAAACAACTTACTTCAACCCCTATGGCCAATTTTTCCAGCCGTCGAGAACGAGAAGAAATGCAGGAACTGCTGAAGGCATACAACAACCTTAAGCTGGGCCGGGCTGCCTCATTTTTAGAAGAGGAGGATTTCGAACGCATCATCAATTATTTCGACGACCAGGAAAATGTACCCGCAGCGCTGGAAGCCGCCAGCATTGGCCTCGAACATTTTCCTTTTGCCGCACCGCTCATGTTTCGCAAGGCCGATTTTCTGATAGCCGAGCAGCGGGTGGAAGAAGCACTGGAAGTGCTGGAAAAAGCGGAGTTGTACGATGCCAACGACATCTCTTTGTACATATTGAAAACAGATGCGTATCTGGCACTGGAGCAGCCCGAAAAAGCAGCCCGACTGCTGGAGGAAAGTCTGGCATTATTCAGTGGCGAAGAACGAATTGAATTGTTGTTTGAACTGGCTGATGTGTACGATGATTATGAAGATTTTCAAAAGGTGTTCGACTGTTTGAAGTTGATACTCGAAGAGGATCCTAACAATGAAGAGGCCCTGCTCAAAATTTGCTTCTGGGCCGACTTTACCGGCCGCAGCGAAGAAAGCATTCGCCTGCACCAATGGATTACCGATGAGCATCCTTTTAATGAACTGGCATGGTTCAATTTGGCAGCTGCCTATCAAGGGCTAAAACTCTACGAAAAAGCCATCGACGCTTATCAATATGCGCTGGCTATTGATGATAAACTGGACATTGCTTATCGCAATATGGGCGATGCCTATATCCGCATTCGCAAATACAAGGATGCCATTGAGAGTTTAGAAAAAGTGCTGGAGCTAAGCAGACCTGAAGATGTAATTTATGAAGCCATCGGCCACTGCTACCACAAGCTCGGCAACTTTCCACTGGCCCGTTTCAACTATCGCAAAGCCAGTCACATCAATGCCGATGATACCCGTATTCACTACAAAATAGCCATCACTTATTACCGCGAATCGAAGTTTGATAAAGCCATCCGGCAAATGGATTCGGTGATGCGTATTCATCGCAACCAGCCCGATTTTAATCTGCTGCTGGGCGATTGCTATTTGCAACTTGATAAGCTGAAAGAAGCGGCGCAACACTATGCAGCCGTAGTAAAAGCCAAACCCAAAAACCTGCGTGGTCAGGAGGCATTAATTGGTGTGCTGCTGCAGGGAGAATTTTTTGAAGAAGCACTGTCACAAAGCCGGGCGGCCTATGAATTAACGAAGGGCAATGCACAGTTTTTATACAGTGCCAGTGCGGCGCTTTTTGGTTTGGGTAAAACAAAAGAAGCCCTGCTTGAATTAGAAAACGCTTTATCCGTTCACCCACAGGGGTTTAAAAAAATGACCGATCTGGTGCCGGGTTTATTGCAAATGAATAAGGTGATAGATCTGGCAAATACCTATCTCAAGAAAAAAGGGAAACGCTAAATGAGGCTGCATTCTAACGCATATTTCATTCGTTATGGGGGCATTGTTGTGTGCATAAACCCTGATGATTGTCATGCGGCCGCACCCCGTTTTTGGCTTAGGTTTGCAGCCGTTCAAATTAAAACAACCAGTATGAATTTTACCCTTTCACAAATGCCCGACCGGTTTGTAAAACCTCGTTGCTGCGGCATTACCATGGTCATGGACAAGGGCCTGAGTATAGAAGAAGTGAAAAACTTTATGAGTGTTGCCTACCCGCATGTAGATGTGGTGAAACTCGGTTTTGGCACTTCGTACGTTACACCTGATTTGCGCAAGAAAATTGAAACCTATAAGTCTTACGATATCCCTGTTTACTTTGGTGGTACGCTGTTCGAAGCATTTGCCATTCGCAATCAGTTCGAGGATTACATTTCAGTCATTAAAGATTATGGTATCGATTGGATTGAAGTTTCTGATGGTAGCATTACCATTCCGCATGCTGAAAAATGCGGTTACATTGAAAAGCTCACCAAGCATGGCAAAGTGCTGAGCGAAGTGGGTAGCAAAGATGCTGCTCATATCATTCCTCCGTACAAGTGGATTGAACTGATGCGGGCCGAACTCGAAGCTGGCAGCAGCTATGTAATTGCTGAAGCCCGTGAGGCTGGTAACGTAGGCATTTACCGCGGCAGTGGCGAAGTACGTGAAGGTTTGGTGCAGGAAATTTTGACACAGATTCCTGCCGAAAAAATCATTTGGGAAGCGCCGCAAAAAGCACAGCAATTATACTTCCTCGAACTTATTGGCTGCAACGTAAACCTCGGCAATATTGCGCCTTCTGAAGTAATTCCTTTGGAAGCCATGCGGATTGGTTTGCGGGGCGATACTTTTAACCTCTACCTCGATAAGGAAAAAGCCTGATGCGCCTGTTCGGACTAATTGGTTATCCACTGTCACATTCCTTCTCCAAAAATTATTTCACCCGCAAGTTTGAAATAGAAAGGAGAATAGATTGCCGCTACGAACTATTTCCAATTTCCAGTATTGGCAAGTTGCCAGAGTTGTTGCAAAATCACCCGGAGCTGGAAGGTTTGAATGTAACCATTCCGTACAAGCAGGAAGTGCTGCAATACCTGCACGATACCAGTGGATTGCCTGCTGCCTTGCAGGCATGCAACTGCATTCGCATACGGCAAGGCAGGCTGAAAGGTTTTAATACCGATTACATTGGATTTGAAAATAGTTTGCAGCCTTTGCTGCAACAGCAGCACGTAAAGGCATTGGTATTGGGCAATGGTGGTGCATCAAAAGCGGTGATGTATGTGCTGAGCAAATTGGGCATTGCTTTCGAAGTAGTGAGCCGCAAATTGCATGATGGATCTACACTCACTTACGACCGGCTGACGCCTGAAGTAGTGCATTCACATCCGCTCATCATCAATACAACACCGTTGGGTACATACCCGAATGTGTTGGAAAAGCCTGTGATTCCTTACGATGCGGTGGGTGCAAACCATTTATTGTACGATTTGGTGTACAACCCCGAGCAAACGCAGTTTATGAAAGAAGGAGCCATTCGTGGTGCTGCTACCAAAAATGGCTACGACATGCTCGTAGGTCAGGCAGAAGCTGCCTGGCGCATTTGGAATGAACCATAATGCCCTGAAGTAAAAAATTAACCAATCAATTTGGCCTTCAATTCTGCGGAGATGGGGGCCATTTTTTGTGCCTGAAAATCAAACAGCACCATGCCTGTTTTGCCCAGTGCAGCAATCTTCGGCTGGCCATTGCGCTGCACGGTAAGGCGGTAATACACATCAAAACCAACACTGGAGAAATCGTCGAGGCCGACTTCAACTTTTACTACATCGCCATACTTTAATTGCGCCTTGTATTCTACACAGGCATCGGCCATAATCAGTCCAAATCCTTCTACATTCATTTCCGAATAGCCCCTCGACATCAGGTACAACATTCTTGCATCATGCATGATAGACAGGAAGGAATCGTTGCCTACATGGTCGGCATAATTGAGGTCGCTGATGCGAACGGGTATATCCACACTAAAAGGGTAGTGGCTCAGTTGCGGAATTTTAATACGGGGCATAACAGGCAATTACAGATGAGCTAAAAATTCGAACAATTTGGCCACGGCTTTTGCACGGTGGCTATACTGATTTTTTTCTTCCAAGGTCATTTGCGCAAAGCTGCGCTTGTCGCCATCGGGCACAAATACAGGGTCGTAACCAAAGCCGCCGGAACCTTGCACTGCTGTGGTTATTTGTCCTTCACAAATGCCTTCAAACAAATGTTCTTCGCCTTTCCAGCGGAGTGAAATAACGGTACGAAAACGGGCTTTTCTGTTGGCTTCACCTTGCATTTTTTGCAATAGCAGAGTCACATTATCTGCAAAGCTGGCTTTTTCGCCGGCATAGCGGGCACTGCGTACGCCGGGGGCTCCATGCAGTGCATCAACTTCCAGTCCGGTGTCTTCGCTAAAACAATCTTTTCCCGTAAGGGCCAATATCACCCCCGACTTTTCGCTGGCATTGCCCTGGAGTGTGTCGTGCGGTTCAGGAATGTCTTGCACAATGCCTGCTTCCTTTAGCGATAATACCTGAATACCAAAAGGAATGGCCTGTTGTATTTCGGCTACTTTATGGGCATTGTTGGTGGCGAAAATGAGTTGCATGAAAACGGCTGGTTCTTTAAAATGACTGCTGAAAATTTACAAAACAATATTTGAGGTAACGGGAGTAACGTTTACAGGTTTATGTAATGTCTCAAGTCTTTTCATTCGTTATCCAAAAATCTTTTTCAAAGCCATCCACAATTGTTTTTTCAGTTCTACCTGTGCGGGGCTGTTACCATTGATTTCTGCCAGTGAAGGCGCATACAAAAAGCGGCAATCATCCCATGGTTGCACCTGAAAGTAGGGAATGCGCATGGGTACACCAATGCTCACCGGCTCTACCCCAAAATACAGGGCCACTTTGGCCGGTAGCTGTGCTTTCAGTTCGGGGTAGGTTACCTGTTTGCCATGGGTGTTGAGGATGGCAATATGATCCATGCTCAGTTTCACAGAGGCAATTACTTTTTGCAAAAACTCCAGGTCTGCGTCTTTGCAATGCACGGCATTTGGCTCGTTCAGTATCAGCAATACCTGCTGCTTAAAATTGCCCAGCACGGCATGCGGCGGCAATGATAATGATGCGGGTGTAACCTCAACGGGCGTTGGCTCCGGCTCAGCAACAGGCATTGGCAGGGCCACAGGAGCAGGTTTGGGATCCTCGGTTGTTGGAACGGCTGCTTGTGCAGGCGGCACAGGCAGCACAGACTTTTGTGCGGGGGCGGCAGGCGGTGGTGCTACTGCGGCGGCTGTGCTGGCACGGGCTACGGGCTGGTAGTCGCCCTCTATCGAAACCAGGTGCTGACCAAACATGTCAGCCAGAATCATGTCTGGCAATCTTATCTCTTGAAATTCACTCTTTGACTCACTCATGACGGCTGGTTGGTAGGCATTTTGTTTCTTTGACAAAAATAAACGCTGAAAGATGATTGCAGCATTAGATGTAAAAGTAACCCTTGCAGAGAAAAGCAAACTCGAAGGTGTAAGCCTCGAAAAAATCCCTTTTGGCCGGATGTTTACCGACCACATGTTCATTGTGCACTATGAAAATGGTAGCTGGCAACAGCCCGAAATCAAACCATACCAGTCTATTTCCATCGACCCCAGCAACGCGGCGTTGCATTATGGTCAGTCCATTTTTGAAGGTATCAAAGCCTATCCGACCCCGGGTGGCGAAGTGGCCATTTTTCGGCCCATGGACAACTTTCACCGCTTCAACATCAGCGCCGAAAGAATGCAAATGCCCACCGTGCCGGAAGAAATTTTCATTGAAGGCATGCGCCAGCTGATTGAGATTGACAAAGCTTGGGTGCCGCAGTACCCTGACCATGCTTTGTACATCCGCCCTTTCATGTTTGCCAGCGACGATGCCATTGGCGTACGCCCTTCGGAGAAGTACACATTTATGATTATTCTGAGCCCTACAGGACCATATTTTACCGCTCCTATGCGGATATATGTGGAAGAATATTTTGTACGTGCAGTACCCGGTGGCGTAGGCTATGCCAAAACTGCTGGTAACTACGCGGCTTCTATGTATCCTACAGCCAAGGCCCGTGCCAAAGGCTACGACCAGGTGCTGTGGACCGACGCACTGGAGCACCGCTATGTGCAGGAAATTGGGGTAATGAATGTGTTTTTTATTGTCAATGGCAAAGCACTTACCCCAAGCCTGGAAGCAGGTACCATTTTGGCCGGTGTAACCCGCAACAGTGTTATCACCGTGCTGAAAGAAATGGGAGTCGAAGTAGAAGAACGCCCCATTGCCATTGAAGAATTACTGGAAGCCTATCAGGCGGGCCAACTCACCGAAGTATTTGGTGCAGGTACTGCTGCTACTATCAGTCAGATAAAAGAACTGCGCTACAAAGAAACCGACATGTTTTTCAACCCCGAAGACGCTCCCGTGGCAACTGCTGTGCTCAACAAACTCAACGCCATCCGCTACGGCCACGAAGCCGATGCACACGGCTGGATGTTTGGTGTGTAGCAACAAATTCACGAAGCAACAGGCGAAACTTTTTCATGTTGCTTAGTCCTTCTTTTTGCCTAAGTGGTTCAATAAAAATGTTTAACCAAATAAGAAAGACGTCTCCCAAAGGGGCGTCTTTTTCGTTATTAGCCCTCATGTACTTCGCCAAATATTTCTGTAGCATTGTGGTATGCCTATGATGGAGTACGTACCCAATATTTGGATTGGCGTTTTGCTGGGTTGTTTAGCCGGCTGGCTGGCTTATAGCAAGGGCTGGCTGAATTTATCCGGAGCGGCAGCTGCGGCCATGCTCGGTTGGGTTTTTTGGTGGCAGGGCGGACTTTGGTTATCGGTTGGGCTCTTGTTCTTTTTCATTTCAGGTACGGCTTTAGGCAAACTGCCCCGTAGCAGCCATAGCGACGCTAAAATGGGTAAGCCACGTGATTGGGTTCAGGTAATAGCCAACGGAGGCATTGCGGCCATTTTACTGCTGCTACACGCCACCACAGGACAAGAGGTGCTATTGTGGGCAGCATGGATTTCGCTGGCCATGAGCAATGCCGATACCTGGAGCAGTGAAATAGGCCAGTGGGCTGGCGGAAGGGTGGTGGATATTGTACGCTGGCAACAACTAACTGCCGGAGTATCGGGTGGTGTAAGCTGGCAGGGCACCGTAGGCGGTGCTTTGGGGGCGGCGGCCATAGCATCGTTGGCATGGATTGGAACAGATAGTTCCTTTTCTCAAATTATACTCGTTGCAGGTGTTGGTTTTGCCGGCATGCTGCTCGATTCTGTTTTGGGCAGTTTGTGGCAGGCAAAATACATAATGCCCAATGGTAGCTGGAGCGACCAGCCGCTATTTGCAAAGGCCCAATCTCCGCAGCGGGGCTGGATATTAATGACCAACGATGCGGTAAACTGGTTCAGTAATTTGCTATTGGTGACGGTGTTTCTACTTTTTTACTGGTAAAAAATGCTGACTTTTGCATCCGGCAAAGCAGCAATGCAGTCGGAAAACATGGGAATAGCGGGGTTTTTCCACCGTGGAGGTACCTAATCTTAGTAAAATCTCATTTTTCTTTGATTTTCTTTTTGGAATTAACTGCTCCACACTTACCTTTGCCGTCCAATTTTAAAAAGCATCGAATGCCTACTATTCAACAACTGGTACGCAAGGGTAGAGAAGTAATTAAAGCCAAGAGCAAGAGCCGTGCACTGGATGCATGCCCTCAGCGCCGTGGTGTTTGTACCCGTGTATATACAACAACGCCTAAGAAACCAAACTCCGCACTTCGTAAAGTAGCGAAGGTTCGTTTGACCAACAAGATTGAAGTGATTGCCTACATCCCCGGTGAAGGCCACAACCTGCAAGAGCACAGTATTGTACTAATCCGTGGTGGTCGTGTAAAAGACCTGCCAGGTGTACGTTACCACATCGTTCGTGGTAGCCTCGATACTGCCGGTGTAAAAGACCGTAAGCAGAGCCGCTCTAAGTATGGTACCAAGAAAGAGAAGGCTAAGAAATAATTTCTATCAAGATTTCAACTGATCATATATCATGAGGAAAGCGCAAGCCAAAAAGTTGCCACTGGCACCAGATCCAAAATTCAACGACAAACTGGTAACCCGTTTTGTCAACAACCTGATGTGGGAAGGTAAGAAGAGCACTGCTCTGACTATTTTCTACGATTCTTTGGAAAAAGTAGCCAAAATAACCGGTGAAGACGGATACGAAATTTGGAAAAAAGCATTGACCAACGTTACGCCTGCTGTTGAAGTGCGCAGCCGTCGTATCGGTGGTGCTACCTTCCAGATTCCTGCCGAAGTTCGCCCCGACCGTAAAATCAGCCTGAGCATCAAGTGGCTCGTTCGCTACAGCCGTGAGCGTAACGGTCGCAGTATGGCCGACAAACTGGCTAACGAAATCGTTGCTGCCAGCAAAGGTGAAGGCGCTGCCTTCAAAAAGAAAGAAGATACACACCGTATGGCCGAAGCCAACAAGGCGTTCAGTCACTTCCGTGTATAATCTTTCCTCCGCTTTTAAAATTGGTTTTTTAGAGGTGAATAAAAAGGTCCCGCCCCTTTGGGTGCGGGATTTTTTGCATATGTATCTCATCGCAATGCAAGTTGCTTGTATTTTGGTAGGCTGCTGCTTTTGCAAGAACTTGGCAGCATGAACCATACAGTTACCGGCAATCTGGTGGACATTGCCCGCAGTTCCATTTTCCCCGCCAATATTCATATTGCTGAAGGCTGCATTGCCAGCATTGAGCCCTTGGGTGACGCTATTATTCCATCGCTTCCTTTCATTACGCCAGGCTTTGTTGATGCCCATGTGCATGTGGAAAGCAGCATGCTCATTCCATCTGAGTTTGCCCGGTTGGCTGTGGTGCATGGCACCGTATCAACCATCAGCGACCCGCATGAAATAGCCAATGTATGTGGCATGGAAGGGGTTGAATACATGATTGAGAATGGCAAGACGGTGCCTTTCAAGTTCAACTTTGGTGCCCCCAGTTGTGTGCCTGCCACCATATTTGAAACAGCCGGTGCAGCCCTCAATGCCAAAGATGTTACTGCATTATTGCAACGGCCAGAAATAAAATACCTGAGTGAGATGATGAACTTTCCGGGTGTATTGTACAAAGACCCGGAAGTGATGGAAAAAATAGCCGCTGCACATGCGTTGGGCAAACCTGTAGACGGTCATGCCCCCGGCCTTCGCGGCGATGCGGCCCAGCAATACATTGATGCCGGCATCAGTACCGATCATGAATGTTTTACACTGGAAGAAGCCCTCGATAAACTACAGCGGGGCATGAAAATTTTGATTCGTGAAGGAAGTGCTGCTAAAAACTTTAATGCACTCATTCCGCTGTTGCCGGAGTGGTATGCGCAAATGATGTTTTGCAGCGATGATAAACATCCTGATAGTTTGGTACTCGGTCACATCAACCAGCTATGTGCCAGAGCTGTGGCACTGGGCATGGATGTGTTCAACGTGTTGCAGGTAGCCTGTGTAAACCCTGTGCAGCACTACAAACTCGATGTGGGGTTGCTGCAGCCCGGAGATCCTGCTGATTTTATTGTACTGAAAAACCTGCAGCAATTTGAAGTTGCAGCCACCTACATCAATGGTGAACTGGTGGCCAGCAACGGCGTTGCACATATTCAGCCACAAGAATGGCATATCATCAATCACTTTGATTGTGCTCCGACAACAGCTGCCGACTTTTCTTACCCACACCATAAATGGGGTGAAGAAGAAAACTTTGAGCAAGTGTATGCCATCGAAGCATTAGATGGACAACTCATCACCAATAAGTTGACGTTACCTATCACCGATTTTCCGGTACACGGTGATGCCATGCATGCATCTGTTGCAAATGACCTGTTGAAAATTGTGGTTGTCAACCGGTATCACCAGGCACCCATTGCCAAATCATTCATAAGAAATTTTGGTCTGAAAGCGGGTGCCATTGCCAGTAGTGTAGCCCACGATAGCCACAACATTGTAGCCGTTGGTGTGGATGATGAAAGCCTGAGTGCTGCTGTGAATTTGGTAATTGCAGCACAAGGTGGCGTAGCTGCTTGTGGCAAGGGAGAACAGCATGTATTGGGCTTGCCGGTAGCAGGGCTCATGACCAATGAAGATGGTTACGCAGTGGCTGAAAAATACACCGCCATCGATCAGTTTGTAAAGCAGGAGCTGGGTTCTACGTTGGCTTCACCGTTTATGACATTGTCTTTTATGGCGCTGCTGGTAATACCGCACCTCAAGCTGAGCGACAAGGGCCTCTTCGATGGCGATAGTTTCTCCTTTGTGTAGCAGGGCTTGCATTTGGCATTTGAATCGATTACCTTATCGATTCAAATCACTCCCACATGACTAACAATTTTTATCTGGCACTCTCAGCTATACTGCTGCTGCCATTGCTACCTGCTTTTATCATTTATAAGTTTTTGCCCGAAAGTGAAACCAATGTAGAGGGGCCTTACAAAAAGCTCAACCTGAAGTTGAAAGGTGCTTTTGCTGGCTATTTTTTATTGGTACTTATTGGCCTTGGGTTGCAGTATTTCATTTTGGGCAATGAGCAAACCAAACAACTGGAAGCATTGACGGCACAAGTAAAAGAACAAGACTCTGCTATTGCGGTGATGAAAAGCCAGCTGGCCAAATCGCCGGTGATAGACTGGCATGTAAAAGGCGTAGTGATGCCCGGCGAAAAAGAAGGCACCCGTTTCTTTTTTGATGATGGCACCACCACCAAAAATCCCGACGGCAGTTTTGAATTGATTAAAAGAAGCGTGGCCACACAAGGTTCGGCCAAACCACCCAAATGGATTTGTGTGTACAATCCCATTACGGGCTACAGAGTGGTGAGCCTCAACAGAGAAGTGAACCATCCCGACATTGCAGCTTTTGATGTGCAGTTCAACGAAGACAATCATGAAATCGTGATCCGCAAACCCATCGACATCAACAGCGCCGAAAAAGATTCGGTGGTAGCCGTGGCTGGTTTTTTGGAAAAAAATCCACAGTTGAAACAACAGGTAGAAACCAGTAATCCGCAACTATTTACCAAAGCAGATAAACTCAAAGTGGAGCAACAACAAGTCAAAACCAATCACTTGATTAAAGTTGTAAAACCTGGTACTATTTTAACTCATCAATAGTATAACGAGTAGCAAGTTATGCCGACTGACCAACCCACACTGCACCGCCAATGCTGCTGCGGCTGGCACCAGTTACGGTGTGCATCACGGTGTTTTCTTCCCGCCAGCGGAGTACACCCAATAATGCCATCACCAAGGCTTCTTTGTAGTTCACCAATCCAGCTTCGGGTACAATTACTTCTACCTGCATGGCTTGTAAACTTTGGCGAAGCCGGGCAATTAAAAAATCGTTGAACGCACCGCCGCCAGTCACCAATAGTTTTCGGGGTTGATCTGCAGACAACATTGGTAAGACTTTACCCAGGCTGCGGGTAGTTTGTATGCAAATGTGCTCCACCATAGTGCGTAGTGCATCTTGCACCGAAAGGTTGGCATCTTTCAGCAATGGATAAATAACATCGGTGCCAAACTGGTTGGCCAGTGATTTAGGAAATGGTTGGCTGTAATACGGCTGCTGATTCATTTTGGCCAGCACTTCATCCCGCACAAAACCTTTGGCAGCCAACGCACCGCCAGCATCGTAAGCTTGGCCTGCTTGTGCAGCAAACATATTGAGCACCCGATTGGCCGGGCAAATGTCGAAGGCTACATAACCATCGCCTACATTGGCAGAAAGATTGGCAATGCCACCAATATTGAGGAGGAGAGGGTAGTCGGCCAGCAACAACTTCTCGCCCATGGGCACAATGGGAGCCCCTTGTCCACCGAGGGCTACATCCATGGCCCGTAGGTCGCTTACTACGTTGATGCCGCTGGTAGCTGCAATAGCAGCACCATCGCCAAGCTGTGCCGTCGTGCGGCGCTCCGGCTCATGAAAAGTGGTGTGCCCATGGCTGGCAATGAGCTGTACCTGATGTTGCAGGTGATGCGTTTCTATAAAAGCATTGACTTGTTCGCCGAGGTAATGACCATATTCGGTGTGCAGGCGCAAGTAATCGGCTGCATTGAGGTCGGTGGCATGGCGCAGTTTGTGGGTCCATGTTTCGCTATACGGCATGCATGCGGAAGCCTTTATCTGGTAGCTCCACTTACCCCGGATTTCATCCAGCTCTGCAAAAACAATATCTAATCCGTCGAGGCTGCTGCCGCTCATTAAACCGATAACTCTGTAAAACATATTTCAATTTTCGGCCCGAAAGTTCGGACAGATAATTGATATTTGATTTTGATAAATGCAACCGCAATATCTGCAGGCTTTTGCAGGCCGGCAAAACCCTTTTTTGCGGCAGCTACATTACTTTTTATTTACAATTAGATAGCAGCAGATGGTCATTAATTTGAGTGAGCAAAACAGCCTGGTAAATACCTGGGTGGCAGAGTTGAGAGATGTAACCGTACAAACGGACAGGATGCGCTTTCGGCGCAACCTGCAGCGCATTGCCGAAATAGCCGCTTACGAAATCTCCAAATCACTCGATTGGGAAACCTACGATGTAGAAACGCCGCTGGGAAGCAGCCCTGCTATCCGTTTGAAAAAACAACCTGTGCTGGCCACCATTCTTCGTGCCGGTTTGCCCATGCACGAAGGCTTACTCAATTATTTCGACAGGGCCGACAATGCCTTTATTTCTGCCTATCGTAAACATCATCGTGATGGTTCATTTGAAATAAAACTCGAGTACGTGAGCTGTCCGGATTTGGATGGTAAAGTGCTCATTATTGCAGACCCTATGCTGGCTACTGGTGCTTCGTTGGTAAAGACCATTGAAGAACTGGTGGGCGAAGGCTCGCCTGCACAAATACATATTGTATGTGCCATTGCCTGCAGTGTGGGCATCGAGTATGTACACAGAAACGCCCCCAACGTAAAAATCTGGTGTGGTGATATTGATGATGAGCTGACGGCCAAGGGCTACATTGTACCTGGCTTGGGCGATGCGGGTGATTTGGCATACGGTCCGAAAACACAGCAGTAGTCGCCGCTTTATTTGTTAAACATCGCATTTGTTGCGGCTGCAAAGCAACGTATCCATAAATTAGTGTTGTCTGCTGATCAAATTATGCGCATTCTCACCACCATCATACTGCTCTTTACCCTTCAGGCAACGCATGCACAGGATCCTCGTTTCAGTCAGTTTTTTGCATCACCGCTTTCGCTGAATCCTGCACTCACTGGCCGATTTGATGGCAGCATGCGGGTGGCGGGCAACTATCGCAACCAGTGGCCGACTATCAACAACGCATTCACTACTTATACGGTAAGTGTAGATGCGCCGATTCTCACCGGCCGCTTACCGGAGATAGACCGGCTTGCCATTGGCGGTATGGCTTTTGCCGATGAGCAAGCTGATGGCGTATTGAAAAATACCTATTACTCTCTCAGTCTTGCGTATCACAAAGGGCTTGATGAAGATGGTTTCCATTCGGTAACGGTAGGCTTTCAGGGCACATATGCGCAAAAGCGGTTGAACACCGCCAACCTGAAGTTCGAAGACCAGTTGCGCAGCGATGGTTTCACGGGTATTACCAATGAAATTTTCAATCCGCAAAACCTCAATATCAATTATTTCGGTTTGAATACCGGTGTACTGTTCAGTGGTGTGTTTGATGGCAACATGAACTATTACGCCGGTGCTTCTTTGTACCATATCAACAGGCCGAAAGAATCATTTCGGGGAGCCAATTTCGATTTGCAGCACCGCTATACGTTGCATGGCGGATTGTATTGGCCGTTGGCCAGTGGTACGGCAACTGTATACACATCGGGCTTGTACCAAAGTCAGGCGGGTGCCCGTGAAGCAGTGCTGGGTGCAGCTGTTGGTTTCAATTTGAACAATGATATTGATTACCGCCCCACTACTTTTTATGCCGGCAGCTGGTATCGCTTTGGCGATGCATTGATTCCTTACATCGGATTAGAATTTGGCAACTGGCGTTTTGGTGCTTCTTACGATGTGAATACCTCTTCATTAAAATCTGCAAGTAACAGCCGGGGCGGGTTTGAAATCTCGCTGATTTACATCCATAAAAAAGATGGTTCTATAGGCATCAACTGTCCGAAGTTCTAACGGTTTTGAGCTGTTTTACCACTCACAAATTTGTTGCCTTTTACAATGAACCGATAGGGAAGTAAAGCGTCTTCTCCGGCATAATCTACCCCAATGCGGGGTGTAGCAATAATGTCTGATTCTTTGTAACTGAAACCATCATCGGCAATCCAAATCTGTTGTCCCGTAAGGCTTTCGCCGCTGTGCAGGGTATGAATGCCCATGGCTTGTGCCAAACTGCCGGGTCCTTTGGTGAGTGTAGCATCCAATTGGTTTTTATTGCGGCGTTCCAACATTTGCTCTATGCCAAACATCGGCTCTGCCGCTCTGATGAGTACAGCTTGTGGTACATCTTTTTTACCAGTAACCACATTGAACAAATGATGCATGCCATAGCATAAATATACGTACGCTATTCCGCCAGTTGCGTACATGGTTTCTGTGCGTTTGGTGCGGCGGTTGCCATAGGCATGGCTGGCTTTGTCTACTACGCCGTTGTACGCTTCTGTTTCTACAATTCTGGCATAGCAGTGCTCGTTATCCCAACGGGTATGCAGTACCTTGCCCAAGAGTTGCGCAGCTACTTGTACCACATCTGTTTGCCTGTAAAAAGAGATGGACAAAGGTTTCATGCATCAAATATCCTGTGTGGGCTGTAATATTGTTTGGAAAAGCGTGACGAAAAAATAGGATACATATATTTTGCTCAAAGAAATCATCATATCCATTGAAGCCTACGGCAAGGCACACCGGTTCATTGCCACCCACAAACTGTGGCGTTGGATTTTAATACCGGGTATTTTATACATGCTGTTGTTTGCCGTAAGCATGTATTTCTTTTGGAACACCGCCAGCGATGCCGTGGATTATCTCAACACCATCACGGGTTTGCGCAGTTGGCTCGATCGTATGAACAGTGGTTGGCTCAGCTTCCTCGTGTCGTTTGCAGAGTTTGTGCTAACGCTCATCATGCTGCAGTTTTATTTTTCGTTGTTCAAGTTTTTATGGCTCATCATTGGTTCTCCCGTATTTGCCTATCTCAGCGAAAAAACAGAAGCCATTCTCGAAGGCCGCGATTTTCCTTTTAGCGTAGCGCAATTATTGAAAGACATGGTGCGGGGTATCAAACTGGCATTGCGCAATACTCTTTGGCAAACGGTGTACATCATTGCAGTGATGCTACTTTCACTAGTGCCATTGGTTGGTTGGGCAGCGCCATTGCTGGGCTTGTTTATTGAATGCTATTACTACGGTTTCAGCATGCTCGATTATAGTGCGGAGCGTCACAAAATGAGTGCCGGCCAAAGCATTGAATTTATCAGTCAGCACAAAGGATTGGCCATTGGCAATGGTATGGTGTTTTATCTCATGCACATTGTGCCCATTATAGGTTGGGTGCTGGCACCAGCTTATGCGGTGGTAGCTGCTACTATAAGTTTGTATCATCGGGAAGAAAATTTATAAGGCTGACCACAGACCACTGACGACCGACCACGGATGAAATCCGACATCAAACATCATACATCAGAAATCTTCACTATGTCCGTTTATCTTATTCCCTGTTATCTCTACGAAGGTGTGAATGAAACCATTCCGCCGTATGTGCTGGATGCAGTGAAGCAGTGCAGTGTTTTTTTTGTAGAAAATGAACGGACGGCAAGGCGCTATCTCAAAAGCATGTGGCGGGAAATGGTGATTGATGATTACCGCTGGTATGCCATTGGCAAAGCAGAAGAAGATGTGCTGAATGCCTTTGCACAAGAAGTAAAAAATGGCGCCAACATTGGCATCATCAGCGAGGGTGGCTGCCCGGGTGTAGCCGACCCCGGCCAACTATTGGTAGCCAAAGCGCAGCAGTTGCAGGCAACCGTGAAACCCTTGGTTGGGCCGTCTTCTATTTTGCTTGCACTTATGGCTAGCGGGCTCAACGGACAGCATTTTTCTTTTCATGGCTATTTGCCCATAGATGCCGCAGAGCGGAAAAAGAAATTACAGCAACTGGAAGCCGAAGCACAAAAAACGCAGGGCTGTCATTTGTTTATTGAAACGCCATACCGCAATGAGCCGATGTTGAAGGACATGCTGCAACACCTGCAGCCCAATACCCGCTTATGTATAGCAGCAGATATGACGGCACACAGTGAATGGGTTGTTACAAAAACAATAAAGGAATGGAGAGTAACTACCATTCCTTCACTGCACAAAAGACCCGTTATTTTTTTAATAGGGTGATTTTTGTGGCGGTGCAATTTCCTTAATGGAAATGATACTATCCACAATGTATTTGCTGTTTCCGCGCCAGGGTATGGCACCCAAATATTCAGTATAGCTAAGCTCAACCTGTTTGCCACTGCTCAGGCGCAGTTTTTCGGCAATGGCTTCGTTGGTTACGCTGAATTCAAACTCGTTGCTCTGCACACTACCCGGTACCTGCGATTTGTAACCGGCCTGAATGAGCCTGCCTTCCCAGGTTTTAAACACATAGCCTTTGTACACCACAAAGTTGAGTTCGCCAGCTTTCACGCCTTTTTCGCCAAAAGGGAAATAAAAACGCCACCAAAACAACAGGCCGGCGGCAACAAGAATGATAAGTGTGGTAATGCCAACAAATTTGCGCATGGAAAACGGTTTGTACGAATGTAAGGAACACCCGGCAGCGTCTAAAATTTTAGTCGTGGGATTGTTCAAGATTGCTTCATCAATAATTAGCGAACCTTCCAAGTATTTTATCGTTACTTCACAGGTTCAAAAAAACAACCGACGTTCAGTATGAGAATTGGAATAGTGCTCTACCCCACATTTGGCGGTAGTGGCGTGCTTGCTACAGAACTGGGTATGGCACTGGCCAACCAGGGACATCAGGTGCATTTTATCACCTATCGCCAACCCGTTCGGTTAAGTGCATTCAATGCCAATATTTTTTACCACGAGGTTCGTATTACCACTTATCCGCTGTTTGAATATCCACCATACGAGTCGGCGCTGGCCAGCACCATTGTAGATGTGGTGCTCAATCAAAAACTCGATTTGCTGCATGTGCACTATGCCATTCCGCATGCATTGAGTGCCTACATAGCCCGGCAAATTTTGGAGAAGAATGATGGCATTCGTTTGCCGGTTATTACCACCCTGCATGGTACAGATATTACGCTGGTAGGTAAAGACAAAACTTACGAACCGGTGGTTACTTTCAGCATCAATGAAAGTGATGCTATTACGGCCGTATCAGAGAACCTGAAAGAAGAAACCTACAAGTCTTTTCATGTAAAAAAAGAGATTGAAGTCATTCACAACTTCGTAGACGTTAGCCGGTTTTCTAAAAAGCCGATTGATGCTTTCCGCAAAGCAGTGGCGCCGAATGGCGAACGTATTCTCATACATGCCTCCAACTTCAGAAAGCTGAAAAGGGTAGATGATGTGATCCGCATTTTTGCCAAAGTATTGAAACAGGTGCCCAGCAAACTCATGATGGTGGGTGATGGTCCTGAACGCCACATGGCCGAAGAGCTGAGCCGCGAATTGAATATTTGTGACCATGTTCGCTTTGTGGGCAAGCAGGAGCAAATGGAAGATGTGATGGTGATTAGTGATTTGTTTTTGCTGACCAGCGAATACGAAAGTTTTGGCCTGAGTGCATTGGAAGCCATGGCTGCCAGCGTACCTGTGTTAAGCAGCAATGCCGGCGGTATTCCCGAAATAAATGTACATGGTGTAACCGGATACATGGCACCAGTTGGCCACATTGATGAAATGGCTG
This sequence comes from Phnomibacter sp., assembly GCF_036803085.1. Classification (NCBI taxonomy): domain Bacteria; kingdom Pseudomonadati; phylum Bacteroidota; class Chitinophagia; order Chitinophagales; family Chitinophagaceae; genus Phnomibacter; species Phnomibacter sp. Next base: position 194,603 of record NZ_DAIRUZ010000006.1, read on the forward strand.
AATACGCCATCAGCATGCTCAAAGATGACGACACCTTGGCCCGCTTTAAAAAGCAAGCCTACGAGCATGCCTGCAAGTTCGACATACAGCAAATAGTACCTAAATACGAAGCATTGTACGAATCGGTATTGGCACAAGTACAATAATTTCTTTTGGAAAAAGTACATAAATAGAAAAGCGTAGGTTGTTGCCTACGCTTTTCTATTTATGAAGGAAAGTCTGCTATTGATTAGCCGGCCATTTTGCCAATATAATGCAGTAGCTCATTCTTTTTGGCTTCGCTGCGGAAGGCGCCACTAAAGTGGCTGGTAACCGTAGTGCTGGTTTGGTCTTTGATACCACGGCTGCTTACACACATGTGGGCTGCGTCAATAATCACGGCGATGTCTTCTGTTTCCAACACTTGCTTGAGGTGATTGGCAATTTGCACAGTAAGGCGCTCCTGCACTTGTGGCCGCTTGGCAAAGTGCTGTACAATGCGGTTGATTTTGCTGAGGCCAATGACTTTACCATTGGAAATGTAGGCTACATGCGCCTTGCCAATGATGGGTACAAAGTGGTGCTCACAGTTGCTGTAAAAACTAATGTTTTTTTCTACCAGCATTTCGTTGTACTGATACTTGTTGTCGAACAGGGCAATCTTCGGCATGTTCTTGGGGTCAAGGCCGTTGAAGATTTCCTGCACATACATTTTGGCTACGCGGCGGGGTGTACCCTTCAGGCTATCGTCGGTAAGGTCGAGGCCGAGTGTAAGCATGATTTCACGAAAATGGCCTTCGATAATATCCATTTTGCTGTCGTCGCTCAGGTCGAATGCATCAGGACGCATCGGTGTATCGTAACTGGTGGCAATGTGTTCATCGCCTATTTCGTCAATGGTGAGTTGGCCAATGCCATCTACTTCTTTCATGTTGGCTAAGGTTTCATGTGTTTCAAAACCTGTTTCTTCCAACACTTGCTTAGCCGGGGTATTCCACAAAGTTCCGTTCTGTTTCATACAATCTGATTTTAAGGTCATGCGATGGATCTATATGTGGCCGTAGCAATTGGTAAATAACTACTACTATGTTTTCGGCCGTAGGAATGAGGTTTACAAAAGCATCCGTGTCGAGGTTCAGGTTTTTGTGGTCGAAACGCTGATGTACTTCCCGCTTGATCAGGTCGCTCAGTACTTTCATGTCAATCACATAGCCGGTTTTGGGGTCAATCTCTCCCGTTACCTGCACAATTAATTCATAATTATGCCCATGGTAGTTGGGGTAATTGCATTTACCAAAAATGGCGGCATTCTCCTCTGCCGACAGCGCCGGATTGTGCAGGCGATGCGCAGCATTGAAGTGTTCTTTTCTGAACACAGATACTCTCATAGAAATTTTTTTTCGGTATCAACACTGTTTCCCTGAAGTAGAAAACCATTGGTTTTGCTGGCTTAAAAGTGTGTTAAGCACTGGCAAAGCCATCAACAGATAGTGCAGCATGTTACCGGCTAATACTACAATACTGCGAAAAAAAGGTTGAAAGAAAGCGAAAATGGTTTTGTTAAGGATGGGCATCTTTTTCATTGGCCTGTCATGCAGGCCGTTACCGATGCATAAAAAATCACGCCCTTTCCAACCTTTTGCGCCTACATTCCCTCTTGGATAATAAAGCACCGCGTAGTGATCAACGAACAACTGATACGTGACTGTCAGCAAATGAAGCGACCGGCCCAGCGCATGTTGTACGAGCAAGTGGCGCCCAAACTGTACCACACCTGCAGGCGGTACCTACGGCACCCACACGAAGTAGAAGATGTACTGGCCGAAACCTGTTTTATTATCCTCACCAAAATTGGGCAGCTCAAAGAAGTGCAGGCTTTTGAGGGCTGGGCCAAACGCATAGCCGTGCATGAATGCCTGGCTTACCTGAAAAAGAAAACCAGCTTTGCGGTTCACATGGATGAGGATGCCGTGGCACATATGCCCGACGACAACACGCCCATTCCCATGGCCAGCGCCGATTTAATGGCAATGGTACACCAGTTGCCCGATGGTTGCAAAGCAGTGTTTAACCTCTATGTGATAGAAGGCTACACCCACCGCGAAATTGCTGAACTGCTCAGCATTTCCGAAGGCACGTCGAAATCGCAGTTGAGTTTCTCCCGCAAAAAATTGCAGGAGATGGTACAAACATTTTATGACCAATCTTTTCAGCGCCATGAGCAATCAAGATAAATTTTTCGAATCGTTTAAAGATGCGGCCCGCCATACCGAAGAGCAACGTTTTGATGGCTTTGACGCCGTGTGGCAGCGGGTAGAACAGCGGCTGGATGAACAGCAGCAACCCAAGGCCGTTATATTTCAGTGGAAGCGGATACTGAGCATTGCTGCCGCCGCCATCGTGATACTCATGCTGGGCATTTGGCGATATAATGCAACAGCACCAACCATTGCTCCTTCAGTTGATGTGGTGAAAGTGGAGCCAGTAGCTCCTACCGTTCCACAAGACACTGCGGCATCCATTGCCAGCATTAGCAACACACCAGCACCTGCATCAGTAAGAGAGAACGAAGAAGCCTCGCCACAAAAAGAAATTGCAGCCTCCAATACCACGTCTACCAATACGGGCAATCAATTGCAGGAAGTGGCTACTGTATTACCACCTGCTGCTCCTACAACTGTGCAGGATACAGTACAAACTGTAGCCATTGCCAAACCAGCTGAAACACTTACCAGTGGCTTGGATGAAGTTGTGGTAACAGGTTCTGTTTCGGCAAAGAAAAAAAGTATGGCTGTAGCACAGTCCAAACAAGAGCAACAACAACGCAGAGAACTTACACAAGCCTTGCAGGGCAGGGTAGCGGGGTTGGATGTACGAAGCAATCAGGCCGTACCGCCAAAGCCATCATCCAACTTCAGCATAACCGGTGCTGCTACACAAGTACGCATCCGTGGTGCTGCCAGCCTCAATGCAAACGACCAACCGCTCTATGTACTCAATGGAGTGCCCGTGTCAGATAATTATATCAAAAAAATCAATCCTGCAGAAATAGAATCCATTGATGTGTTGAAAGACGGCAAAGCATCCGCTATTTATGGTAGTCGTGCTGCGCAGGGTGTGGTTGTCATCAATACCAAAAAGCGCAGCAAAAAAGAAGATGCTCAGGTAGATAAACTCAAGCTAAACCTGCAGCAGATAGGCGTTTCCGCCGAAAATGGAAGATTACAAATTGAACCATATCCTATAGAAGCAGAGTCGTACAATCCGTTTGTAGAAAATCCGTTTACCAATCCTGCACTAGAGCCGCTTAGTACATTTAGTATTGATGTTGACAATGCTTCGTACAGCAATGTGCGGCGCTTCATCAACAATGGTGAGCAGGTACCACCCAGTGCCGTTAAGATTGAAGAAATGGTGAACTACTTCAAGTATAATTATGCTGCACCTACGGGCAATATGCCTTTTGCCATGTACACCGAGTACAGCCAGGCGCCATGGAATAACGGACATACATTGCTGCGGGTTGCTCTCAAAGCAAAAGAGCTGCCACAAGATGATTTGCCGGCTTCTAATCTGGTGTTTTTAATTGATGTATCGGGCTCCATGAATGAGCCCAACAAGTTGCCCTTGCTCAAGCAATCCATGAAAGTGTTGATAAAGAAACTGCGGGCAGTAGATCGGGTAGCTATTGTGGTGTATGCCGGTGCTGCGGGTGTGGTATTGCCCAGCACCAGTGCACAATACAAAGACAGCATTATTCAAGCCATTGATAAATTGGCTGCAGGTGGCAGCACAGCCGGCGGCGAAGGCATCGACCTGGCTTATAAAATTGCGGTTGACAATTTTATCAAGAAAGGAAACAACCGCATAGTGCTGGCTACCGATGGCGATTTTAATGTAGGCATCAGCAGCACCGGCGATTTGCAAAAGCTCATTGCACAAAAGCGCCAAACCGGTGTATACCTTACCTGCCTTGGTTTTGGCGATGGCAACTACCGCGATGATGTCATGGAATCTCTCGCCGAAAAAGGAAATGGCAACTATGCTTACATCGACAATTTGCAGGAAGCCAACCGGGTGTTGGGAAAAGAGTTTGCAGGCACGGTGCATGCAGTGGCGAAGGATGTAAAAATTCAAATTGAATTCAATCCGCAGCATGTACAGCGCTACCGGTTGTTGGGCTACGAAACCCGCATGTTGAAAGCAGAAGACTTTGCCAACGATACCATTGATGCCGGTGAGTTGGGCAGCGGCCACGTGGTAACAGCTTTGTATGAAATTATTCCCACCGGCGCCGACAGTAAATTTTTACAAAATGAACCAATACTTAAATACAACAACCGTGATAAGAATAATACACGGTATCAGCAAGAGTTGGCCACCATCAAGTTTCGCTACAAGCTGCCACAAGAAAGCAAGAGTACTGAAGGCTTGCAGGTAATTGATGCACAATCGCAGCAGTTGGACAAGAGCAGTAATGATTTTCGGTTTGCAGCAGCAGTAGCGTGGTTTGGGTTGGTATTGCGCCACTCCGAATTGATAGGCGAATTCAAATTAGAAGATCTTATTCACCTTGCCCGCTATGCAAAAGATACCGATATCGATGGCTACCGCAGCGAATTCGTTCGCCTCGTAGAAACCTGGGCAAGATGATTTTTTCACCTGACAGCTTCGCAGATGCTGTCAGGTGAAAAATTGCATAAATGTATTTAAGAGAAAATAATCTGAAGCATCAGCAGTTGTACATATCCGGGCTTCGGTTTCCCGCTGTTCGCTTATAGTGCCCCGCTAAGGCGGTGCAGCTACCGCTACCATCGGGGCTATCATCAGCAGTAGTACAGTTGTCAGCATTCCTGCTTTTTGCACACATCACTTGTAGGTGTAGTTACCAGCAATATCCATTTAAGCAGTTGCTGAAACAGAAACCCACTGCAGCTGCAATCCACCTTATTTTTGCCCAAAATTTTTCCGTTGCCAACAGATGTTTTGCTGCTTACGCCGCCGTTTACTCAGCTCAATACGCCCTATCCAGCTACTGCCTACCTAAAAGGTTTTTTCAACACCAAAGGCATCAGTAGTCGCCAGGCCGATTTAGGTATCGAAGTAACCCTGCGTATGTTCTGTGCCACTGGTCTCCGCCGCATTTTCGACATGGCAGCCCACAAGCAGGAATCTTTCAGCGACAACAGCCGGCGAATTTTTTCATTACAAGATTTGTACATACACACCATCAACGATGTGGTGGCATTGCTGCAAGGTAAAAAGCCTACCCTGGCACAACTCATTGCTAAACGGGGCTACCTACCCGAAGCAAGTCGCTTTGCACAGCTCGATGATTTACATTTTTCATTTGGCAGCATGGGTTTTCAGGATCAGGCCAAACATGTGGCTACCATGTACCTCGAAGACCTCGGCGATTTTATTAAAGAAAATATCGATGAACATTTCGGCTTTAGCAGGTATGCAGAAAGGCTAGGCCGCAGTGCCAACAGCTTTGATGAATTGTATGCAACATTGCAACAGCCACTCAGTTTTATAGACGAACTAACGATTGAGCAATTAGACATTCATGTACAAGCAGCGCAGCCAAAGCTGGTTACGCTATCTGTTCCATTTCCCGGTAACTTGTTTAGTTCATTGCGCATTGCGCAATATTTACGACAGCAATATCCGCACATAAAAGTGGCCATGGGTGGAGGCTTTGCTAATACAGAATTGCGCAGCCTAACCGATAAGCGGGTTTTTGAGTTTTATCATTTCATCACTTTAGATGATGGCGAAAGGCCTTTAGAGCAACTGCTGAAATACATAGATGGTGATTGTACCAAAGATGAATTGAAGCGTTGTTTTTTGATAAACAATAATGAGTTGCTGTACATAAATACCACTACCTGCAGCGATTATAAAATGAGTGAAGTGGGTACGCCGGATTACAGCGATTTGCTCTTGTCGGAATACATTAACGCCATTGAAATAGCCAACCCCATGCACAGCCTGTGGAGCGATGGCCGTTGGAATAAACTCACCATGGCACATGGCTGCTATTGGGGTAAATGTACCTTTTGCGATGTAAGCCTCGATTACATCAGGCTGTACGAACCTGTGGCCGCAGCGCAGATTGTCGACCGCATGGAACAACTCATTGCACAAACCGGTTTCAATGGGTTTCATTTTGTAGATGAAGCAGCACCGCCATCTCTCATGAAAGCATTGAGTATCGAAATTATCCGGCGCAAACTAAATGTTGCGTGGTGGACGAATGTTCGTTTCGAAAAAAGTTTTACGCAAGACCTTTGCTATTTGCTGAAAGCAGCTGGCTGCATTGCTGTAAGTGGTGGCCTCGAGGTAGCCAGCGACCGTCTGTTGCAGCTTATCAACAAAGGCATAACGGTGGCACAGGTGGCCCGGGTAAACAAGCATTTTACCGAAGCTGGTATTATGGTGCATGCCTACCTCATGTACGGTTTTCCAACACAAACGGCACAGGAAACCATTGACTCACTCGAAATGGTACGACAGTTGTTTGAAGCTGGTGTGCTGCAATCGGGCTTCTGGCATCAGTTTGCTATGACCGCCCATAGCCCCGTTGGTTTGGCCCCCGAAAAATTTGGGGTGAAGGCGGTTATTCCTGAGGTGCCATCTTTTGCCGATAATGATGTGGTGCACGAAGACCCCACCGGTGCCGAACATGAACTGTTTAGCGATGGGTTAAAAAAATCGCTGCATAACTACATGCACGGTGTAGGTTTTGATGTGCCGTTGTACAAGTGGTTTGAACATAAAGTGCCCAAAACTGCTGTGCCACCAGATTACATACGGCAGATACTGTTGGAGCCCGAATTCAGCAGCCATTCACCCAATGCTAAACTCATTTTTTTGGGACCACTGCCAGGTATAGAATATTTTGTAAAAAGCAAAAAGGGTAGCAGCTGGAGCATGGCATCTTTAAAGTTCGAAAGCCGTAGCAAAACCATCAGCATCAGCGTGGCCGATACGCAGGGTAAATGGCTGCATGAGCTACTCCAAAAAATACACATTGACCAACCAAAGCAATGGACACTGCAAGAAGTGAAGGCTGATTATGCCGCGGCTGGCTTGGAGCATTTTGAATTATTTTGGGACAACAAACCCATGTTGGGCATGAACAAAGCCGGACTTTTACTGGTTTAACAAGTGGGTATTTTTTTCTCAGATTCTGAATGATTTGAATCTGAATTGTCCTTAATATTGTGTATATTTTACATGTCTTGCTTATGAAAAAACTTTTACTCGCAGCAGTATTGCTGGTCGGTCAGGCCTATGGTCAATCCACTTATAGTGGCAATACAAAAACCGGCTTTGGCGGAACCATCGGTAACGGTTCACTCGTTGTAACCGAATCGGGGAATGATATTATATTCTCACTTACAACTGGTGCGGCATTTGGCGCCAACGACAATCTGGTCATTTATTTTGATTCAGAAGCTGGCGGGCTTGCCAATACCACAACCATCAACGATGATGCAGACGGTGGCCGTGCTTCAGTATCTGGCAACAGTGGGAGCAACACTTCTGAAGTAACCTTCCCTGCCGGCTTTACTGCCGATTACGGTTTGGCATGGGGAACTTTTGGCTCGGCGTTGTTTAAGCTCACTCCCGGTGGTAGTGGTTCTCTTACGTTTGTGAGCTCCAACAGCAACACCAGCAGCAGAACTATCCCCAAATCTGAGTTAGGAATTACTGGTGCTATTACATTCAAATTTGTAGCTACTTATGTATCAAACTCGGCTTATCGTAGCAACGAAGCATTGGTGCAAAACATTGGTGATGGCTCGGAAAGTGGCGGAAACTTCGGTTTTAATCCCATCACTTTCTCTGCCAGTAACGATTTTCCGCTGGTACCATTAAATGTAACGCTTAAGCAATTTGGTGCCCGCAGGCAAGGTCAGTCTGCAGAGCTTAACTGGAAGGTTAGCTGCACAGGTGCTTATGCCACATTTGAGCTGCAGCGCAGTGCCGATGGTAAAAACTTTTCGAAAGTATATTCAGAAAAAGCTACCGCAGCCCGTTGCAACGAGCCTTTCACCTTTGCAGATGCATCAGCAGGTGCCGGCAAGCTTTTTTATCGCTTAAAACTTACCAGCGATGCGGGCAGAGTTACCTACAGCAGCGTAGCCATACTGATGGCTACCGGTTCGGCACAAGGATTTAGTATGAGCCTGGTGCCCAATGTTGTATCCGGCAATGCATTGCCGCAACTGAGCAGTAATCAAAAAGGCAACGCCCTTATCCGTGTGGTGTCTGCTGGCGGACAGGTATTGCAGTCGCAGCGGGTAAACCTCGTAGCTGGTAGCCAAAGCGTTGCTTTGCAAACAGCCACTTTGCCAGCGGGTATGTATACGATCGTTTTGTCTGACGAATCAAACCTGTTGCAACAAATTCGGTTTGTGAAGCAGTAATTTTTTTAATGATAAAAAAGCCAACAGCCTGCACATTGCGGGCTGTTGGCTTTTCATAGCAATGCCTGTTTCAATTTTACTGAACCATTAAAGTGTAGTGGCACTGCCATTTTTACACAAAAAGGCCGTTGGCAGCATTCTTGTCGCTTCTACATTTGCACTCAATTTTTAGCTATGGAACAGCAAGAATTGCATAAAAACGAAGAAATGACTGACAATAACGCAGAATCAGTAGCAGGCGAAAGCATGAATACTGATGAAAATGTAGCAGGTACCAACAACCTGAATGAAGCCGTGGCTACCGAAAATGAAATGGAAAAACTGCAGGCAGAACTGGCAGAACAAAAAGACAAATACCTGCGCCTGTTTGCCGAGTTCGACAACTACAAACGCCGTACGGCTAAAGAACGCATTGAGCTGATCCAAACCGCAGGCCGCGAAGTAATTGGCTCCCTGCTCGATGTGCTCGACGATTGCGAACGGGCCGAAAAAACCATGGAAGCGGCACAAGATGTAGCCGTGGTGAAAGAAGGTGTTCAGCTGGTATTTGCCAAGCTGCGCAGTACCCTGGAGCAAAAAGGCCTCAAACCCATGAGCAGCGTAGGCGAGGAGTTCAACCCCGATTTGCACGAAGCCATTACCGAAATACCGGCTCCAACTGAAGACATGCAGGGCAAAGTGATAGATGAGATACAGAAAGGCTATTACCTCGGCGAAAAAATCATTCGCTTTGCAAAAGTGGTGGTCGGTAAATAATGTGTAAATGGGCAAATGGGAAAATGTGTCAATGCACTCATTTATCATCAGCCTGTTTTATATCACCAAGCTCCATTAGCACATTCGCTAATTGGCACATTGGCAAATTAAGTTTATGAGTTCGAAAAGAGATTTTTACGAAATACTGGGCGTTAGCAAAACCGCTTCGGCCGATGAGATTAAAAAAGCTTATCGCAAAGTGGCCATGCAGTTTCACCCCGACCGTAACCCCGGCGATAAAGCGGCAGAAGAAAAATTTAAAGAAGCAGCAGAAGCCTACGAAGTGTTGAGCGACGCTGATAAACGGGCACAGTATGACCGTTTTGGTCATGCAGCATTTGGTCCTGGCCGTGGTCCCGGTGGCGGTGGTCATCCAGGCGGCATGAACATGGATGATATTTTCAGCCAGTTCGGCGACATTTTTGGTGATGATATTTTTGGCAGCTTCTTTGGCGGCGGCGGTGGTGGCCGTGGCGGTCGTGGCGGCCAGAGCCGTGCCCGTGGTACCCGAGGCAGCGACCTGCGGGTAAAAATCAAACTCAACTTTGAAGAGATTGCCAAAGGCGCCAGCAAAACCATCAAGGTGAAAAAATACGTGGGTTGCCAAACCTGCGGTGGCAGCGGGGCCGAAGACAAAAGCAGTGTGCAAACCTGCGGTACCTGCGGCGGTAGCGGCCAGGTGCGCCGGGTGCAAAACACCTTCCTCGGTCAAATGCAAACCGTAACCACTTGCCCTACTTGTAATGGTGAAGGCACCAGCATCACCGCCAAGTGCGGCAGCTGCAAAGGCGATGGTCGGGTGTTTGGCGAGGAGACGGTAACTGTGAACATACCTGCTGGTGTGCATGAGGGCATAGAGCTGCGGGTAGAAGGCAAAGGCAACGCCGGCGAACGGGGTGGCTATGCTGGTGATCTGCGGGTGCTGATTGAAGAAGAACCCCATGCAGAACTGCACCGCGATGGATTGAACGTGGCTTACGAGTTATATGTTTCTTTCCCCGATGCGGTGTTTGGCACCGAAGTACAGGTGCCGACCATTGATGGTAAGGCCAAAATCAAAATACCAGCCGGTACGCAGAGTGGTAAAATTTTCCGCCTCAAAGGCAAAGGTTTCCCCAGCTTGCAGAGCTACGAAAAAGGCGACCAGCTCATTCATGTAAATGTGTGGACGCCACAGCATGTAAGCAGCGAAGAAAAAGCCATGTTGGAAAAAATGAATGGCAGTCAAAACTTTCAACCTGCACCAGATAAAAACAGCAAATCCTTCTTCCAGAAAGTGAAGGAAATGTTTGAATAACGGAACTGTATTTCAGTAATCAATAGCCATCCAAAAAGGGTGGCTATTTTGTTTTCCGCTTTTTGCGCCAGCGCTGTTGAATGGGTGCTGGATTGTACACCTGTTGTGTTTTCTGCAGCAATTGTAAAAAGCCTGCATCCGATTTGTTCTCGGCGGCAAAGCATTGTGCAGCCAGCGTCATCACATCTGTAAAAGATACGGGCTGTTGTGGCGTAGCCTGGCGGAGCAACTGACCGTACCAGGCCAGGGTTGTTGCTTTTTTAAACGTGGCATCTGCCAACGGCAAAGCCATTGGGGCTGCAGTAAATGGAATGTTGTGGGCAATCTGCACACTATCCCGCAGCAGGCATTTGTATTGCAATTCCCAAGAGCCTTGCAGCGGCGTTTGAATACTGGCATTGCCCTTGGGTACAATTTCCAGCATGGCCACTATGGTTTGGCCAGAGCCAATGTTGGCGCCATTCAATAATAGTGTGTTGTTGGCCAAAGCCTGCCGCCTGTTGTCGTAGCCAACGAGCTTGTATTGCTGCACCACGCTGCTGTCGAAATACACATGAATGCTGGCGTCGGCGGCTACATGGTAGAGGTTCTCCGTCAGCTCTTGCACCATCACTTTTTGCGCTTCTTCTTCGGTATCGAGGTAGGCAAAATTGCCATTGCCCATTTTGGCCAACACTTCAATTTTACTGTCTTTATAGTTGCCCATGCCTACACCCAAACAACTGAGTGTGACTCCGGTATGTCTGTATGCTTTGATGAGTCTTTCCAGTGCTTCATCTTCTGTAATGCCCATGTTGAAATCGCCATCGGTAGCCAGTATCACTTTGTTTACCCCGCTATCCAGTGCATTGGTCGTAGCAAGTTCATACGCCAGTTGAATGCCATTGGAACCTGCTGTGGCGCCACCCGCAATGAGTGCATCAATAGCTGCACGTATGCTGTCTTTATACTTCCCCGAAACGGGTGGCAACATAATGCCCGGCGAACCGCCGTAAGTGACAATAGCAACCCTGTCTTGCGGCCGCAAATGCTCCACCAGTTTTTTAAAACCATTCTTCAACAATGGCAGGCGGTTGTTTTCTTCCATGGAGCCACTGTTATCAATAAGAAAAACCATGTTGGCCGGGGGCAAATTTTCTACGGGAATTTTTGGCGCTACCACATTCAGCATCAACAACAAATGGCTGGCATTCCATGGGCAAACGGATAATGCCGATGCCATGCCCATGCTGCTGTCGCCGGGTTGTGCCTGTGGCAATTGAAGATTAAAGTAATTCCAGAGTTCTTCGATACGTACGGCATTGGGCGGTACCTGTGTGCTGTGGGTGATGAACCGCCGGATATTGCTATACGATGCATGGTTGTTGTTGGGCACAAAACCAACGGATGGAAACGCATTTGTATTGGTGAAATGATTGGGCACAATTTCGTTGTACGATTCGCCATTGCCCGTGGCTATTTCCGGAGCATGTTGTTTTTGCTGTGGCGCCATGCTCAGGCTCGATAGTCTGCTTTCCAGTTTAGCTTTTTGCAGCATGGTAGCGTTGTATCGAAGCACAACCTGCTGGTATTTGCCGTGCATCAATACTATTTGCGTAGTGTCAAAACCTTCTGCGTAGCAGGTGGCGGTATCTGTAGCTACAAATGCAGAAATGCCAAACTCGCCACCACTGCCGGCCTGATACAGCAATTGATTGCTGCGCAGTTTGATGTTGACAAAAGGTATGAGGGTGCCGGTGCTGTCTTTGAAACCACCTGTAAAATAGAATGACTGTGCATGGCTCACGGCGGGGCAGAGGAGCAGGCACAGCAAAGCGCATTTACCGATATGTTGCAGGTAGTGTAGCATGATGGCACAGCGGTACCACGGCATTTCTTCAGTACCTACAACGTAGCGGCCGTGGTTTTATTAGTCTTTCAGCTGATAAATTTCAGGCAAATTGCGGCCAAAACCATCATAATCAAGGCCATAGCCTACCACAAATTTGTTGGGGATGGTGATGCCGATGTATTTCAGGTCGAGGGGATGCACCTGGGCCTCGGGCTTGTGCAGCAGGGTACAAATAGACAAGCTGGCGGGCTGCTGGTGTTCTATTTCGGGCAGAAATGCCGACAGAGTTTTGCCGGTATCTACAATGTCTTCGAGGATAATAACGTGCCGGTTTTTAATCACTGTATCCAAACCGATAGCCGTAATCACATGGCCGCTGCTCTTGGTGCCCTTGTAAGAAGCCAGTTTGATAAAACAGATTTCAGCCGGAAAGTCGAGCTTCTTAAACAGGTCGGAAGAAAACATGAAAGAGCCGTTCAGGATGGCAATAAACAACGGCGTTTTGTCGCCATAGTCTGCTTTGATTTGTGCCGCCAGCGTAGCAATACTTGCATCAATGGTTTCGGCATCCAAAAAGGGTACAAACGATTTATCGAGAACCTGAACGCTGGCAGACATAACGGCTGAGTTTTAAAGCGGCGAAAGTACGACCCCACCCGCCATCAGCAAAAAGAACTGCGGGCAAAGCAGTACACTTATTTGCTACGTACAGTGCTGTTAGTCGCTGGCTGCAGCAATACTTTGGTGCCGGCAGCCAATGGTTCGTTGGCGTTAAGCTTGTTCCACTCTTGCAGTTGTGCCAGCCGGATGCCCTCTGTTTGGCTGATGTGCCACAAGGTTTGGCCTGTGTTGCTGGTCACAAATGGCTTGTCGGATTTTTTCTTTTTTCGCTCAACAAACAGCAGTTGTGCCTGCGGCAAAATATCGGTGCGGGCCATGTCGTTGAACTGGAGCAAATCTGCCAATGCCAAATTGTTGCTGGCAGCAATGGCCAGCAGGCTGGTGCCAGCCTCGGCCCACATTACCTTGGTTTCATTAATGTAAAAATAGCCGGACGGATAAGCTGTACTGGGGGCTACAGCAGCTGTTGGTTTTGAAGGGGCAGGTTCGTTGTTTACCTCAGGTGCAGCAGGCTTGGCTACCACTGGCACTACTACTTGCTCCACCACTGCCGGTTTGGGCTCTACTTTTTCTTCGCTGGCGGGTATTGCTACTGCGGGTGTTACAGGCGCAGGTATATTATTTTGCAAAGCCAATGCAGTAATGCTCTGCAGGTTGTTTTCTTCAATCACTTTTATGAGCTGTGCCACATACCTCGGGTTGGTAGCATAGCCCGCTTTTTTCAAACCTTCGGCCCAGCCTTTGTAATCATTTACGTCGAGGGTAAACAGGGCCGCATAACGACCATTGGCTTTCAGAAAGTTGGAGTGGTCGCGGTACGATTCTTCAGCAGAGGCATAAGCCCGGAAGCATTCGCCACGGGCATCATCATCGTGGTACACTTTATCGCCTGTCCAGGTGGCTTTGCATTTAATACCGAAATGATTGTTGCTGCGGCTTACCAAATCGCCTTTGCCGGCACCGCTTTCCAGCAGGCCCTGTGCCAGCTTGATGGACGCCGGTACGCCGGTGCGTTGTTGTTCGGCTATGGCAAGAGGGGCGTAGGTGTCAATGTATTGTTGATAGGCCGCATCTTGTGCCACGGCCCCACAAATGGTGAGTGTAAAAAATAGTGTTACAATTCCTTTTTTCAATTTCCTCATACTCATGCTTTTCTGGCGGCAAAATAAGTGCCAATTCTACAAACGAGGGCAAACTACCTCATGAAGAGGGATGAGAGGTGCAGCTTTTATACACGACAAGCCGAATACCGTGGAAAGCGGCGGATGTTTATTTGCCCTTGCATCGTTCCAAACCTGCCTTGGCCCGCTGTTCTATCGATTCTTCATAATCGTGGTTTTGCATGTCCATGGCTTTTTGAAAATATGCCCGGGCTTTACCAAACTGCCCGGTTTTTTCGCAAATCATGCCGGCCTGCAATGCTGACCGGGCAGCATAATACTCAGTCCGTAGGCTGCCCTGAGCGATGGTATAATCGTAGGCTTTCAGGGCACGGTCGTCGTAACCGAGATCGTCGTAAATGCGGCCGAGCCGATAGGCAAATTCCAACCTTTCGGCCACATCGGCAAAGTCGTTGGCACTTTTGCCTTCCAGAAGCTGGTAAGCTTCCTGGCTGTAGCCCCCGTCCGATAACAGCCTGGCTTTCAGCAGCATGGGGTTGGGCAATACCTGTGCCTTGGCTTCTTTCATGGCTCTTTTATCAGCATCAGCCAGCGTATTTCCTTTGGCTATCACCTGCTGCATACAAAACCGGTATTGTGGCATATTGCCTTGTAAAAAGTAGTGGTAACCCAACTTCAGCCAGGCATCTTTTACATAAAAACTGCCTTTGAAATGCTGCAAAAAACGAAGGAAGTACACATGGGCGTCTGCTTCCAGATGAAACAGTTTTGCGTAAGCCATTTCAAAATCCCAAACGGGAGTGATGAGGTAGTCGGCCGATTGCTTACGTTGCTGAATAATAACCTGGGTAGTGCGGCTGCGTTTATTGGTGAGGTGCAGGTTGGCCGCCATGTAAGCAAACAAGTGATTGTTCACCAGGTCGAGCTGCTGTTGCTCAATAAAAGCCATAGCTTCTTCGGGCTGGTTGAGCAGGTAGTTTTGCAGGTAGCAGTGGTAAAAAATACCTTCTTGCCGAAAGAGTTTGCCCCAGTAATCATTGGCTTGCAAAAACTGATGGAGCTGAAGCTGCCCTTGTTGCATGGTTCCGCTAAGGCCCATAACACTGCTTAGCCAGCGCATACTTTTGGGTATGGTGGATGCCACCATTTCCATGGGGCCAGTTATCATGTTGTTGGGCGAAAAACCCGGAAATTTTTCTTTGTTATCGTGGGCAAGTTTAAAAGCATCTCTAAAGTCCCAGCCGGCAGCCCATTTTTGGTTGAACTTAATATGGATGGCTGCCCATTGCAGGTGTACAATGGCTTGGGAAAAAAGGCGGAGTGGCGATGTTTTGGGTGCGGTGGCTAATCGCTCCAACCGCTGGCTGCGCAGTGGTTTAGCCCTGTCGTAGGCTGCTTTTTCTTCATTAAAAAAGAGGGTGAAAAAGTCGATGTAATTATCGAGCAGCACGGTGGCGAGGTTGTTGGGGTCGGCAGCTTTTTCGGCTGCAATCAACTTAATGGCGGGTTGCAACCGAAGGGCAATGATGTGCTGATAGGCTTGATAGCACCGGTCGTTGAACCGGAAATCTTGCTGGGCTTGCCCCGGCAAAAAGGTCAGTAAAAAAATGAAGCTATAAATGGCCTGTAGAAAAATCCTCACCCTGCAAAGAAAACAAAAAAGCGAAGCCCACGTGGAACTTCGCTTTTGATATAGTTGGGCCAAAGGCTTATTTAATTTCGATGCTATCGTTGGTCTCCTGATCTACGAGGATGCGGCCGCAGTTTTCGCACACAATAATTTTTTTGTGCTGGCGAATTTCGCTTTGGCGCTGCGGGGGCACAGCATTAAAGCAACCGCCGCAGGCATCACGCAGTACGGGTACCACGGCCAGGCCATTGCGGTAGTTAGAGCGGATGCGGTCGTAAGAAGCCAACAGGCGTTCTTCAACCTTGCCACGGGCTTCGTTGGCAAGACCTTGATAATGAAGCTCTTCTTTTTCAGTATCTGCAATAATTTTTTCGAGTTCGCCTTTTTTGGCAGCCAGTGTACCCTCTTTGGTTTGAATAGCTTTATTGGCGCTATCGAGTCGGCGGGCTTTTTCCTGCAGTTCTTCCTGAGCGTCTTTGATGTGCTTTTCAGCCAGTTTTACTTCCAGCTGCTGCATCTCAATTTCTTTATTGATGGCTTCGAATTCGCGGCTGTTTTTTACGTTGTTGCTCTGAGCTTCATACTTTTTGATGAGCTCTTCAGATTCAACAATGCTGGCTTTTTTCTGGTCAACAAATTCGTTGATGCCATTAATTTCTTCTTCGATGCGGGTACGGCGGTGATGCAAACCCTGCAGTTCATCTTCCAAATCGGCTACTTCCATAGGAAGTTCGCCCTTGAGGATGCTCATTTCGTCGAGCTTAGATTCAATCTTTTGGAGTCTTACCAGCGATGCGAGTTTTTCCTGAACCGAAAAATCCTTAACAGTGGCCATGGATAAATATCAATTTTAATTGAAAATCAGCGAATTGAAACCAAACTCAGGCAAAGTAACGGACCGGATTGGTTTGTACGGCTGAATGAAGGACGGCAAAGGTAGGGAATTTGGCCTTCAAATATGTGGCCAGCCCTTGTACTGTGTACTGTTCGCTTTCGTAGTGGCCAATATCGGCCAGTAAAAGGCGGCCATCAGCATCGAAAAACTCGTGGTATTTCACATCGGCGGTTATGAATGCATCAGCGCCGGCGGCTATGGCAGCACCAGTTAAAAAGCTGCCAGCTCCGCCACACATGGCTATGGTGCGAATGGGCCGGTTGATAAACGGCGTATGCCGGATGATTTGTAAGCCAAACGCCGTTTTGATGCGCTGCAAAAAATCTGTTTCGGTAATACTGCCAGATAGCTCTCCAATAATACCTGCTCCGGTTTGTGGTAGCTCATTTTGTAATGAAATCAATTGGTAAGCAGGGGTTTCGTAGGGGTGTGCCTGGTGAAGCGCAGCCATTATTTTGCCCGCCAAATGAGCAGGAACAGCTACTTCTATGCGGGTTTCCTCCACCCACTCCAGCGGCCCGCCGGCTGCACCAATGGCGGGCTGGGCATTTTCCAACGGACGAAAACTGCCCATGCCTTCGGTATTGAAACTGCATTCGGCATATTGGCCAATGGCGCCGGCTCCGGCAGCATACAGTGCTTCTCTCAGCATTGCTGATTGTGCAGCGGGTACATAAGTAATGAGGTATTGCAAAGTGCCGGGCCGGGGTTGCAGCACCTGCAGGCTTTTGGTTTTGAGGCCTAGCTTTTCAGCCATCCAGTAGTTTACACCAAACTGATAATTATCCAGGTTGGTATGAATGGCATAAATAGCAATATCGTGTTTGATGGCTTTAATAATGGCTCTTTCGGGGTAGCTGTCGCCGGAAAGTTTTTTTACCCCCCGAAAAAGGATAGGGTGATGCGCTACTACCAGATTGCAGTTTTTTTCGATGGCTTCTGCAATTACTTCTTCGGTAGCATCGAGGCTACAAATGATACCTGTGCAATTCCAGGACTTTTTTCCCGTTATGAGACCGGCATTGTCGTAAGACTCTTGCCAGGCAAGCGGCGCCAGTAGTTCTAATTGAAAAAGAATATCGCTGATGAGCATGGTGGTTACAATTGGGTAATGATTGGGTACAAACTTAGCCAGATTGTAATTGGTTGTCCACATTTAAGCATTGCAGTTTGAGAGCAGTTTTTTTGGCAGGCAATTTGTAACTTATGAGCAAAAGGTGCAGTGGCTGGCGGGTAAACAAATGTGTACATCTGAATAAACACCCAATAGCAGGCACAAAACCAAAACTATCTTGGCAGAGGCTGAGGCATACAATACACAATGGAGGGGCACAGGCACCCGGAGGACGAGGCAAATACATGAATATCCGATTACTTTTTTTATGGAGTTTACTGTTTGCCTGCTTACAGGGCAATGCACAATTGACGGCGCAATTTTCCGCCGATCAATTGAGTGGTTGCGCACCTATCAGGGTCATATTTACTGATCAATCTACTGGTACACCCGATCGCTGGCGCTGGGACTTGGGCAATGGTGTAATCAGCACGGCTCAAAACCCGAGCACAACTTATTTTACGCCGGGGGTTTATACAGTAAGCCTTACCGTATACAGAGGCACTACCGATTCTGCAACTATCACTAAAACTTCTTTCATTAACGTATATGCCAACCCAACTGTAAATTTTGGGGCTGTTCCCCGGTTTGGTTGCTTGCCATTGAGTGTTCAATTTACCGACAGTAGCATAGCGGGCAGCGGTACATTACAAAGCTGGACATGGGATTTTGGCGACGGCACTCTCAGTAATCAACGTAATCCATTACACTCATATACCACCCCCGGCAGTTTTACCATTACACTTACTGTGCAAAATAGTGAAGGTTGCAGCCGCACTTTATCGTTGGATAATTATGTTCGGGTGGGAGACTCGCTGTTGGCACAGTTTACAAAAACTGTGGCCCGAAATTGCGTGGTGCCGGTTAATGTGGCATTCACCAGTACCAGTATTGGTACTAACATCACCTCGTGGCAATGGAATTTTGGTGATGGAAACAGCAGCGCTGCCACCAACCCGATTCATACCTATAATGCTGCCGGAGAATATGATGTTGAACTGATTGTAACCAATGCAGGAGGTTGCTCTGATACCATTATACAAAGAGCAGCAGTAACTGTGGGCAGCCCTACGGCAGCCTTTAACATAGGTGCTGGGCCATTTTGTATTGGTCGCCCGGTGGCAATTCAAAATACGTCAACCCCCTTTGCCACTTTTGATTCTACCATATGGCGGTTTAGCGATGGAGTGGTGGTGCGGCAAAGAGATGTGAGTCGCATTTTTAATACCCCCGGTGTGTACACATTTAGTATGGCTGTGTGGAAGGGTGGTTGTGTTGATTCAACTCAAGGCAGTTTTACGGTGCTTGATAAGCCAGCGCCAACATTTAGTTATAGTCCTGCTATTGGGTGCCGGGTACCTCATGTGGTTAATTTTCAAAATACCACACCCAATAGCACCGTCATAGGCTGGACTTTTGGAAACGGCCAAACCAGTACGCAGCAATCTGCAACTGCTACTTACAATTCGTTGGGCACATTTAGTGTACGCATGATTGTGCGACATGATAATGGTTGTATTGACACACTGAATGTTCCGGCAGCTGTAAGAGTGGAAGCGCCCAGAATTACATCAATCAGCGGATTGCCTTTTGATGGTTGTGTGCCCTATGTGCAAACCTTTGTACCCGTTATTGTAACCAATGATTCTATTGTAAGCTATGCATGGGATTTTGGAGATGGTACCACTGCAGCAGTTCGCAATCCGACCAAAACCTTTGGAGTGGCAGGCTCGTTTACTGTTCGGCTAACAATAACTACACTGGGCGGGTGTACGGCCACACTCACAGGTAATGTTCTGGTAAGTGAAAAGCCTGTAGCTGCATTTACTGCAACGCCAAGGGATGTATGCCCTTCTACGGATGTATCTTTTACCGATCAAAGCACTGGCGCTATTACCCGCTGGCAATGGTTTTTTGGCGATGGCGGTTCTTCTGGCACACAAAATCCAACCTATCAGTATAACGATACAGGATGGATGAATGTGCGGTTGATTGTGAGTAATAATCAATGCCATGATACATTGACGGTGAATCGCTACATCTACGTACGTCCGCCGATTGCCAGGTTTACAGATTCATTTAGTTGTACCAATCAGTTTCAGCGTTTTTTTACTAATGCCAGCATTGGCGGTACACAGTGGAAATGGTATTTCGGCAATGGCGATTCATCATCTACCTATAGTCCCAATTATACCTACACCAATACAGGTGCTTACACCGTAAGGTTGGTGGCTTCAGATTCTTTATGTGAGCATGAAGCATCTATAGGGATAAATATTTATGATGAAGAGGCCAATATTGAAATGGAAAAAATGGGCACCTGCCGGAGTAACGAACTTCGGTTTTATGCCCGGGGCCCTAAGCTCAATCCGGCTAATATTGCCAACTATGAATGGACGATTAATGCGGAGTCTCCCATCAACACCGGTGTCAATTTTTTAGATCGGGTATTGACAGATACTGCAACCCTTGTAGTACGACTGGTGATTACAGATAGAAATGGTTGCAGCGATACAACCTTGCAAACCTTTACTATTGCAGACATAGGTACACGCATCAACTTTGGGCCAATCAGGCAAGATGTATGCGTTGGTAGCCTTGTCAATTTTACAGACTCTACCAGGTTTACCAGTACTAATCCTGTAAGAAGCTGGGAGTGGAACTTCGGATTTGGTAACGACTCTGTATTTACGTCGGCCCCCTTTGGAGTGGTGTACAATGCAGCGGGTGTTTACAATGTACGGCTAACAGTGGTCGATTCTTTGGGCTGCAGATATACACTTACACGCCCCGCCGCTGTAGAAGTGCATGAATCTACCGCCCGGTTTATTGCCAGCGATACGTTGGTGTGTTTGAACACTCCAATTCGTTTCACTAATCAATCCATTGGTTCAAATGGTTCTGTACTAACGTATAACTGGGATTTTGGCAATGGACAACAGAGCACCATACTCAATCCTTCGGTAACTTATGCAGCCGAAGGCGTGTACACTGTTTCGCTGGCCATTGCAGATAGCTATGGTTGTGTGGATACATTAACAAGACCTCAGTACATAACCGTAGCCAATGCCAGGGCCAGTTTTTCTATGAGTGATTCTTTTAGTACCTGCCCGCCTTTGTTGGTGATTTTTTCCAATACTTCTATCAACAACAGGCAAAACTTTTGGGACTTCGGCAATGGCAATAATTCCATTGTGGTAAGTCCTGCACATACATTTACAAGCCCCGGTATTTTTAATGTTAAGCTTCGAGTGGTGGGCAATGGCGGTTGTGTGGATTCGGTAACCCGTCAGGTAGAAATTCGTGGCCCACAAGGTACTTTTACCTATGGACCGCTCATTGGATGTCCGCCGCTGGGGGTTTCTTTTTCGGCTACAACCATTAACACCCGATATTATACATGGGATTACAGCGACGGTACTTCTGACCTTACAGGAAACAACACGGCAAACCACAATTATCTTACGCCGGGTTCTTATGTGCCACGCCTTATTTTGGAAGACGGCCTTGGCTGTAAAGTACCTGTTCAGGGAACGGATACCATACATGTGCTTGGTGCAAGAGCACTCATACAATCGGTTATGCAAAACGCCTTTTGCGATTCAGCTACTGTATCGTTTACCGATTCTTCTATTACCAACGATATAGTGGTGCGGTACCGCTGGCGCTTTGGCGATGGCATTGAGTCTTCGCTTCGAAATCCTACTCATACTTACAGAACGCCGGGTGTGTATCAGGTTACTTTTGAAGTGTGGACGGCCAATAATTGTTATGCTTCCGACACGTTGGATGTACCTGTGATAATTTCTCCATCGCCACAACTGGCCTACAATGCTCCACCAGCCGTTTGTGTGCCGGCGCAGGTGCAGTTTACGGGTGTATGGCTCAATGCCGATACAACGCAAATGAGCTATCAATGGAGTTTTGGCAACGGGCAGGTGAGCAATCAACTCATCCCTTCGCTGGTAAGTTATACACTGCCTGGTACGTATAACGTACAACTGATTGGTGTAAACAGGTTTGGATGTACTGATACCGTGTTGCAACCATTGATTGTGAATGATACGCCGAGGGTGGTAGCAGGGCCGGGCTTATACATTTGCCGCGGCACACCACAAGCATTACTGGCCACAGGCGCAGCTACGTATGTGTGGGATGCAGACCCAACGTTAAGTTGTACCAGTTGCGCATCACCACTTGCTAATCCTCCATCGAATCGCATTTACCGTGTTACTGGTACCGATGTAAACGGGTGTACTTCCAGCGATACTGCTTTGGTAAGGGTAAAAGCTCCCGGTATTTTAAGTATTGGCTTAGGCGATACCATTTGTGTGGGTGAATCAGTACAGTTACGGTCGCAGGGTTATGATATACTTTCCTGGTCGCCATCAGCCGGGTTAAGCAACCCCAATGTGGCTAATCCTGTAGCCCGGCCTGTAAGCACTACCCGCTATAGAGTTACCGGTTCCGATTCTTTAGGCTGTTTCACCGACTCTGCATTTGTATCTGTAGTAGTGTATCCAATTCCGCAGTTTAATATTGTAGAAACCAGCATTAGAACTGCAGGTGGAGTAGTCGTACCATTGCGTACACAATCATCGCCCGATATCATCAGGTGGAGTTGGTCGCCGGCACAGGGCCTTAGTTGCATTGTTTGTCCCGAGCCTAATGCAACAGTTAACAGACGTATTACCTACACTGCTACTGCTACCAATGCAGGTGGCTGTGTGGCAAAGGATACCATTTTTGTAGAGCCCTATTGCACTGGCGATAATGTGTTTTTACCCAATACTTTTTCGCCTAATGGTGATGGACAGAATGATGTGTTCTATCCTCGTGGAGAGGGAGTAATAGGTATTAAGAGTATGATCATTTTTAACCGGTGGGGAGAAGTGATGTATGAACGAAAGAATTTTGCATTGAATGATCCGACAACCGGTTGGAATGGCACGTACAAAGGCGTCGCCCTTACTCCGGATGTGTATGTTTATCTGGTTGAAGTGCAATGTGGCAATAATGAAATTTTTGGATTAAAAGGTAACGTAACGCTATTGAAGTAGCAAACAGCCATCATGCGTAAACACTACCTGCACATATCATTCTTTATCTTACTGCTGCCTTTGGGGCTGTTCAGTCAGGATATCCATTTGTCACAGTTTTTTGAAGCACCGCTGTGGCGCAATCCATCACTGGCGGGCATTTTTACCGGCGACTTCAGGGCGCAGGGTGTGTATCGTACCCAATGGGGGGCTGTTACTGTACCTTATCGTACTGGTTCATTTAATGCTGAATACAAAATGCCTATTGGAGCCGCCAACGATTTTCTTACCATCGGCGGGCAAATGATGTATGACATGGCGGGTACTACTAATTTCAAAACCACCCATCTTTTACCAACCATTAACTATCATAAATCGCTGAGCGATAACAAAACCAAATATCTGTCGCTGGGTTTTATGGGGGGATATGTGCAGCGATCTATCGATCAAAGTAAAGTAACCACCAACAGCCAGTACGATGGTACCGGCTGGAATCCGATGTTGAGCATCAATGAATCGTTGGCCAATTACAATCGTGGCTATGGCGATGCCAGTGTGGGGTTGTCTTTCAACTCGGGTATGGGCGAAAGTGAATACGATAATTATTTCGTTGGTGTGGCTTATCATCACTTCAACAGGCCATCCAATTCATTTTACAGAAACCCTGATATTGAATTGAGCCCAAAATGGGTGTATTCATTCGGGCTCCGCTTTGGCATGACGCCCAATACTTACCTCACTTTGCAGGCAGACCATACCCGGCAAAACAGCTACAATGAAACGCTGGCCGGCGGCATGGTAGGTTTTGCTTTGAGCGGATACGATTTTACCGACAGTCAATACAACATTCATTTCGGGGGCTTTCTGCGTTTGAAAGATGCGGTTATTCCTGTGGTAAAACTCGATTTCAAACCATTTTCTGCGGCCTTGAGCTACGATATTAATATTTCGCCACTGCGTACCGCTAGCCTGGGCAGGGGAGGGTTTGAGTTGTCCATTACTTATCAGGCATTTTTCGACAGAGATAACAGCACTAAAAATGCGGTACATTGCCCTCGGTTTTAATGCTGAGGTATGTACACGAATGTTTATTATCAAAAAAGGTTTTGGTGGTTGCTGCTGGCGGTTGCAGGCTTATTGTTTTTACACTTGGGCGCAGCTCCGGTGTACATTTTAGACGAAGCCAAAAATGCCCAGTGTGCCCGAGAAATGTGGCATGCCGGCGCATGGGTGGTGCCCACTTTTAATGGCGACCTACGTACTGATAAACCAGCGTTGCATTATTGGTTCATGCATGTGGCCTTCTCTATGTTTGGCGATGGCGCATGGCAAGCCCGTTTTTTTAGTGCCATCATGGGTATTGGTACCGTACTTATTACTTTTTTGTTTGTACGAAAACTCAGCACCGCTACGCATGCTTTTTTTTCGGCTCTTGCACTGGCGCTGTCTACGCATTTTTTATTCGAGTTCAGGTTGGCCGTACCCGACCCGTACCTCATATTTTTTACAGCACTTGGCTTGTTTTCTGCGTTGCAGTATTTACAGCAAAAAAGCACTTGGTGGTTGCTGGCTACAGCAGCCTCATTGGCATTGGCTACATTGGCCAAAGGTCCGGTAGCATTGGGTTTGCCCGGTATTGTAATACTGTTGTATGTAGTAATTCGCAAGCAGTGGTGGGTGCTCACAGATGTACGGTTATTACTGGCAGCTGTGGTGTACACAGGCATAGCAGCACCTTGGTATTGGGCAGTACATCAGGCCACACAAGGGGCCTTTACACAAGGTTTTTTTCTGGAGCACAACCTTAGCCGCTTTAGCAGCGAAATGGAAGGCCATGGCGGTCCGTTTTTTGTTACCATCCTCATTGTACTTATTGGCATGTTGCCTTTTAGTACGCACATTGCTTCACTCGCAGGCTTGATGCGCCGTAAGCCCATGTCTGATCTGGTGTTGTTTAGCCTGCTGGTATCATTGGTATACATCTTGTTTTTTACCATTAGCAGCACAAAACTGCCCAACTATCCCATGCCTTGCTATCCATTTGTAGCGGTACTGCTGGGCTATCTGCTTACAGAAATACTGCACGGAAATGCCACTTGGAAAAAATACACCTGGTGGGTGCTGGGGATAATCGGGCTGGCACTGCCCATAGGTGGTTTTGTGGCGTTGGGCATGGAACCGGAAACAGCCCCTTATCGCTGGTGGGCCCTTGGTTTGCTGGTGCTGCCCGTTGGCATTTTGCTGGCCGCCCTACGGCCACAAAGCAAACCCGGCAATGCCATTGCGTGGCTGGCGGGCACTTATTTGTTATTCAATACTTTTTTTCTGGCCATTGCTTATCCGTTGGTCTATCAGCAAAATCCGGTTACGCTGTTACAGCCCATTTTAAACAAGGGCAAAAACACAGTGGTGGCATACAAAGATTTCAATCCAGCTTTCCTTTTTAATGCCAAAAATCCAGGTTTTCGGATACAAGTTTTTACAGATACTGCGGAGTTGCACAAATTCTGTTCAGCTTTTTCTGCGCAAAATAAATCACCAGTTTATATCATCTCCAGAACAGATAAGTTGCTGGAATTGAATACGTTACCGCTTTTAGAGATTGCCCGCAAACGTGACCTTTTTGAAATTCCAACCACTGTTTTATTGCAATGGAAGGCAAATTTTGAAAATTGATTTTGCTCGAAAGCATAAATAACTATTTTTGCTGCCCCTTCAAAAAGAGAAGGTGTTCGGCCGGTGAGGTGGATGAGTGGCTGAAATCAGTAGTTTGCTAAACTGCCGTACGGGTTAAACTGTACCGCGGGTTCGAATCCCGCCCTCACCGCAAATGGTTTTTTTAAGGTTCTAAAATGAAATTGGCAGAACCTTTGGATGATGAAAGACTTAATGGTTGAAATAGGTGCGTGACCAGAACAAAACCCGAAAATGTTGAAGATCTGATCTCGACCCACATTTAAACACACGCATGTTTGACTTTGAAAAGTTAGAGGTTTATCAGGTTACAAAAACGCAGAACATCGAGGTGCTCAAGTTTTTGTTTCAGCAAAACGATTTAAATGCCGACTTCGCCACGCAGTGGAAAGAAGCCAGTATGGGCACGGTCATTAATTTGGCTGAAAGCACTGCCCGTATGACGCATCCGGAAAAGAAACATTTCCTGACCATTGCCAGAGGCAACATTAATAGTTGTGTTGCACTCATGGAACTGGGCAAAGAAATCGGCTGGATTGACCAAACTACTTTTGAGCATTTTTATACTCGCTACGAGCAAATGAGTAAAATGATGCTGGGTATGATTCGCAGTTTCAGCAGTGAGACTAAAATCTAAAGCACTGGTTTTTAAAGATAGTTCGGGAAGTAGCGCAGGCCGGTAGCGCACCTGGTTTGGGACCAGGGGGTCGCAGGTTCGAATCCTGTCTTCCCGACAAAGAGGAGTGATGAGCGAAAGCCATCACTCTTTTTTTATGCTCCATTTTGTTTACATCATTCAAAGTTTAAAACATCATCGCTACTACTGTGGTGCATCTGCAGATGTGGAGTCAAGGCTAGAAAAGCATAATGCTAAAGCCACAACCAGTACCAGAAATGGTGTACCATGGGTACTGGTACGCATTGTAGAGTGTGCCACAAAGCAAGAGGCATTGCAGTTGGAAATAATTATCAAAAAGAGGGGTATTGGCAGATGGATAGCTGAACATCCCGAGTAGTGAATCCCGCTTTAGGGCGGGAGGGTCGCCACGCTAGAAGCGTGGTCTTCCCGACAAAGAGGAGTGATGAGCGAAAGCCATCACTCTTTTTTTATGCCTCATTACGTATACATACTTCAAAGCCTGAAACATCAGGGATACTATTGCGGTTCTAGTGCTGATGTGGATGTGCGGTTGCAAAAGCATAATTCCAAGGCTACACCCAGCACCAAAACTGGAGTGCCATGGGCAGTAAGAAGAATAATCATTTGCGAAAGCAAACGAGAAGCTTTGCAGTTAGAAATTCAAATCAAGAAACGAGGAATTGGCAGATGGATGAATGATCATCCGGAGTAGTGCAGGCCGGTAGCGCATCCCGCTGTAGGGCGGGAGGGTCGCCACGCTAGAAGCGTGGTCTTCCCGACAAAGAGCATTCAGCGATGAATGCTCCTTTTTATATGCCATATAGAAAACGGTGCTGCACCTATTTATTGGCCAATTGACCACAAGCCGCATCAATATCTTTGCCTCGGCTGCGACGCAGGCGGGCATTCACTTTATGCTTGTCGAGGTAGGCCATGAACGCATCCGTTTTTTCTTCAGTAGGCTTGCAGAACTGCGCCATATCAATGGGGTTATACTCAATGATGTTGATGAGGTCGGCAGGTATTTGGCGGTAGAGTTTGATGAGCTCATCTGCATCTTTCAAACTATCGTTGAAAGAATCAAAAAGAATGTACTCCAGGGTAATTTCGTTCTTCGTTTTTTGATAGAAATAATTCAGCGCTTCTATCAACGATTTGATGTCGTTGGTATCGTTGATGGGCATGATTTCATGCCGCTTGGAATCGTTGGCGGCATGCAGGCTCAGGGCCAGTTTAAATTTCACTTCGTCATCGCCCAGTTTCTTAATCATTTTGGCCACACCTGCGGTACTTACTGTAATGCGGCGTGGACTCATGCCCAAACCATCGGGTGCACTAATGCGTTCGATGGCCTTCAATACATTTTGATAATTGAGTAGTGGTTCGCCCATACCCATAAATACAATGTTCGTGAGCTTCTGATCGTACACCCGCAGGCTCTGCTGGTTGATGAGTACCACTTCATCGTAGATTTCATCAAACGTGAGGTTGCGTTTGCGGTCGAGATAGCCGGTGGCGCAAAACTTACAGCTGAGGCTGCAACCAATTTGGCTGCTCACACAGGCTGTTTTGCGTTCGTCGGTCGGAATGAGTACGCCTTCTACCGCATGGCCATCCCAGGTTTTGAAACGGCTTTTTACCGTCCCATCGGCGCTGTATTGCGACTCGTCAATAATGAGGGCTGGCAGGCTGAAATGTTCGCCCAACTGCTGGCGCAGTTCTTTGCTCAGGTTGGTCATGTCGGCAAAACTGTGAGCCTGTTTGGTCCACAGCCATTCCCACACCTGGTTGGCCCTGAATTTTTGCAAACCCTGAGCGGTCATCCATTGGGTGAGTTCTTCCTTGCTGAGCTGGCGAATGTTTTGCATGCGGCAAAGATAAGCCGCCGGGCTGCAAAGCTTTTACTAAGAAGGAATGCCATTGCCCGGTGCAACCTGTTTTTTGTAAAAGGTAAATAACGAAGCACCAGGAAGGATATTTTTGTTCTTCAACGGATTTAAAATCACATCTTGCCTGTATGAGTGCTGTTTATATCATTGATGCTGTTCGTACACCCATTGGCCGCTATGGCGGTGTTTTGGCTTCGGTTCGCCCCGACGATTTATTGGCCACTTCCATTCAACAATTATTGCAACGCAACCCCACGGTGGATGCGGCTGCCATTGAAGATGTGATTGCCGGTGCGGCCAACCAGAGCGGCGAAGACAACCGAAATGTGGCCCGCATGGCGGCACTGCTGGCTGGCTTGCCGGTAAGTGTGGCGGGCACAACAGTAAATCGTTTGTGTGCCAGTGGCCTGCAAGCCATTATGGATGCGGCAAGGGCCATTCACCATGGCGATGGCGATGTATACATAGCCGGCGGTGCCGAAAGCATGAGCCGTGCTCCGTTTGTAACGGGCAAGGCAGAATCGGCTTTTTCGCGGCAAGTAAATACGTTTGATACCACCATGGGCTGGCGCTTCATCAACAAGCAATTGACGGCGCTGTACCACCCGTACAGCATGGGCGAAACGGCAGAAAATGTGGCTCGGCAGTGGCAGATCAGTCGTGAGGCTCAAGATGCATTTGCCCTGCAATCGCAGCAGAAATATGCGGCGGCATTGGCAGCGGGCAAATGGCAGGATGAGCTGGTGCCCGTAGCTGTGTACGATGCAAAAGGACAAGCAACGCAGGTGACGCAAGATGAACATCCAAGGGCAACAACCATGGAGCAATTAGCCAAATTGAAACCGGCGTTTGTACCATCGGGTACGGTTACTGCTGGCAACTCATCGGGCATCAATGATGGCGCAAGTGCTTTGCTGCTGGCGAACGACACTGCTGTAAAAAAGTTTGGCCTGCAGCCATTGGCCCGGGTGGTAAGTATGGCGGTATCGGGTGTAGACCCTGCGGTGATGGGCATTGGCCCGGTGCCTGCTTCGCAAAAAGCGTTGCAAAGAGCCGGCCTCAACATCAACGACATGGATGTGATAGAATTGAATGAGGCTTTTGCGTCGCAATCGCTGGCCTGTGTGCAGGAGCTGCAAGCCGACCCGGCAAAAGTGAATGTGAACGGTGGCGCCATTGCCATTGGCCATCCGCTAGGTTGCAGCGGTGCCCGAATTTCAACCACCCTCATACACGAACTGGTACGCAGCGGCGGTCGCTACGGGCTGGCTACTATGTGCATTGGCGTAGGCCAGGGTGCTGCAGTGGTGTATGAAAATTTAAGTCGTGGTTGATTATTATTCCTTCTAATTTTCTGTTTCAAACCCCTTTTAACAATGAAAAGAATTCTGGTTGTTTTACTGCTGATGATTGGTGTGGGCACTGCTGTGCATGCCCAACAAGACAGCACTTTGCAGCAATATGCCGGCAAATACATTTTTCCGCAAGGCAGTGCAGTATCCGAAGCCATGGTCAATTTTGAATCGGGTGTATTGAGCATTAGTTCTGCCATCGGTTCTGCTACATTATCTAAAATCGAAGCCGACCGTTTTTCTATTGTGGAATACAACGGCACTGCTGTATTCAAAAGAAATGATGCGGGCAAAATCGTCAGCATTCATGTGGTGGTGGCCGATTTGGATGTGACGGGCACCAAAGAATCTTTCGCCAAGTTTTGGAATCACCGGATGATTTTGCAAAAACTATAAACGAGTAGAAGCATACAAAAAGGACTGATGATTCAGTCCTTTTTTATTTGGCAAAGGTGCTGGCTGTACATTCGCAGCACTTTGCAAGCAGCACATCAACAACAGCAGAAAGATCGGGTAGCACTTTACGGAGTGCTGATGGTGCTGTTGTCTGCGGTTTTGTTTTCGGGCAAAGCCGTGCTGGCCAAGCTGGTGTACCGCCAAAGCAGCATGAGTGTGAGTGAGCTGCTGGTGCTGCGTATGTTGTTTTCGCTGCCATTTTATGTGGCCATGTTGCTGTTGCAATGGCAGCAGCACAAGCGAAATGCCACACATCAATCGTTCATGCAACAGTCGCATGTATTGCCCACCATTTTGTTGGGTTTGCTCGGTTATTACATCAGTTCCTTTTTCGATTTCTGGGGGCTCAAACATATTTCTGCCGGCCTCGAAAGAGTCATCTTGTTTTCCTATCCCACCATGGTAGTGTTGTTTGGTGCCTGGTTTTTCAAAGAAAAAATTCAACGGCATCAGGTGTTGGCTTTACTGCTTTCCTACGCAGGTATTGGTGTTGCTTTTGCAGCCGATTTTGACCAGCCGCAAACGGGCAATGTTTGGATTGGTGCTGCCTTTATTGTGGGCTGCGCCATCACGTTTTCGTTGTATGTATTGTTTAGCGGAAAACTGGTGCCACAAGTAGGCGTATCTAAGTTTACGGCTGTGGCCATGCTCAGTGCAACCACCGCTATTTTTCTCCACTATTTTGTAATGGGTGGTGCTGTACAGCAACTGCTTTCTTTCTCGCCGCAGGTGTATGGGTACATGTTGTTGATGGCCGTATTTACCACGGTGGTGCCGTCACTGCTCGTATCAGCCGGGCTTAAGCGGGTGGGCAGCAGCAACGTGGCCATCATTAGTTCAGTGGGCCCCATCGTCACCATTTTTCAGGCATGGTATTTTTTGGGCGAACCCTTTGGTTGGCAGCAAGCCATTGGTACCGTACTGGTGGTAGCAGGTGTACTGTGGGTAAGTAAAAAAACAACGCAACAAACAAAACCTGCCTGATTAGGCCGGCTGCCATTGAGCAGCAAAATCTTGCTGCGTAAATACCTGCTCGTTACCACTGGCCAAATGTTTCACTTTGCAAATGCCTTGATCCAGTTCGTTGGAGCCAATCACCACTACATAGGCAATGCCTTTCTTATCGGCAAACTTGAATTGCTTGTCAAACTTCGCTTGCTCATGATACAGCATGGCAGAGATGCCGCGGCTGCGCAATTGTTGCATCAAACCAAAGGCGGCCTTACTTTCTGCATCGCCCAAATTGAAGAACAATACCTGTGTGCCTTGCTGCACCGCTTCTGGGAAAAGTTGCAGCTCTTCCATCACATCAAAAATCCTATCTACACCAAAGCTGATGCCAACGCCGGGAATATTGGGCACATCAAACAGGCCGGTCAAATCATCGTAGCGACCACCGCCGCCAATGCTGCCCATTTGCACACCTATGGCTTTTACTTCAAAAATGGTTCCTGTGTAATAGTTGAGGCCACGGGCTAGGGTGAAGTCGGCAGTAAGCGTACAACGACTATCGGGCAGTGGTGCAAAGTTGATAACGGTTTGCAGCTCAGCAATGCCTTCAGCGCCAATGCTGTTGCTGCCTACAATGTTGTTGAGTTGCGCCAGCTTTTCTTCGTTGCTGCCTTCTATGCTCAGGTACTGCTCAATGGCTGCAATTTGTGCCGGCAGCAATCCACGTTGCGTTAGTTCTTCTTTTACTTTATCAATGCCAATTTTATCGAGCTTGTCAATAGCAATGGTAATGTCGGTCAGCTTATCGGCACCGCCGCATACTTCGGCCAGTGCAGCCAGTATTTTGCGGTTGTTGATGCGGATATCTACCGGCACATCCAGTTGGCTGAATGCGGTGGCATACAATTGCACCAGCTCCACTTCGTTTAGCAAACTTTTGCTGCCCACCACATCGGCATCACATTGGTAAAACTCACGGTAGCGGCCACGCTGCGGCCGGTCGGCACGCCACACGGGTTGCATTTGGTAGCGTTTGTAAGGAAAGGTGAGCTGCCCATGATTCATGGCTACATAACGGGCAAATGGAATGGTGAGGTCGTAGCGTAAAGCCCTTTCCGTTAGGTCTTTTACATTTTTGCCCTGCAGTATTTTGTCAAAATCTTCTTTGGCCTTGGCATGCTTTTCGGGGCGGTCGAGGCCGTTGTTCAAAATTTTGAAAATGAGTTTGTCGCCTTCTTCGCCATACTTGCCCATCAGGGTGTCGAGGTTTTCCATGGCCGGTGTTTCCAGCGGTTCAAAACCATACAGCTGAAAAACCTGCTGAATGGTGCTGAAAATAAACTGGCGTTTGCGTACCACCGAAGCGTTGAAATCACGGGTGCCTTGCGGCAAAGAAGGTTTTGACATATTGGAAAAATCAGAAAAGTTACACATTCATTTGTCGGGCAATAAAAGCATCACAGGCATTGCTGATGAGACGAAACACATGGTGGTAATCTTCCTCCGTGCCGTAGTAAGGGTCGGGCACGGGCTCGTTGGCACCGGGTGTTACCTCGTTCAGCAAAAGGTGGGCTTTTGCATCATTCCAGGTATGGCGGGCCAAGGCTTTGGCATCGCGGCGGTTGCTTTCTTCCATAAAGAAAATCACATCAAACCGCTCCATATCGCTGGCGTGAAACTGGCGGCCCCGCTGGCTGCTGATATCTACGCCATAGTGCAGCGCCGTTTTTTGCGACAGCCGGTGTGGTGGTTCGCCCACATGCCAGCTACCGGTGCCGGCGCTGTCAATTTCCCAAGACAAACCGGCTGCCAGTGCTTTGTGCCGCATAATGCCCTCTGCCAACGGGCTGCGGCAAATATTTCCCAGACATACCATCAATATCTTCATGCACACACGGCTTTTTTTGAGGGGCAAAAGTAATGTTTGCCTTTCAGCCTTGTGTGGAAAATGCCCCACTTGGCATCTTAGCAGCAGAAATAATGGTATTAAGATTGCTGACTGACAAACCGGTGACCATTACACACATTGCACAAGCCTTGAATTGATTATCTTTCCACCCTTTCCTAAAAATTATGCAGACTCGCAAAACATCACGTCGAAAAAGTACACCCAATGTGAGGGCTATGATGGATTACTTCATGGCCTCATTGATGGTTTTCTTTGGCGTATTCATCATGTTTTCAGAAAAAATTATTGGATACGACTACTTCGAGGGCAGCAATTTTGTTACAGGCAAAATGAAATGGGTGATAGGCATTTTGTTCATGCTGTATGGTGTGTTCAAAGCCTACCGGGGTTATGTGGCAGCCAAATTAGAAAAGGAATTTCAACATGAAGATGAATAAGAAACATAACGCTTGGGTAGTGTTTGTGCTCGGCTTTTTGCTGATGGCCTGCGGTAATAACGGCACGTCACCTGCGGTTGTGTCCGACGATACACCTACCAGTGGCCGCATTCGTATCAGCATTGATGAATCATTCAAACCCGTTATTGATTCACAGATCAAGGTGTTTCAGTCTTCGTTTCCCAACGCAGAAATTATAGCAGAGTACAAACCAGAGGCCGAATGCCTGAAAGATTTGGAAAGCGACAGCACCCGCATGGTGATTGTAACCCGCGGCCTCAGCGAAGATGAATCAACACAGTTTGAGCAAAAGCTCGGGTTTAAGCCGGCTTGGGGCATACTCGCCTACGATGCCGTTGCCATCGTAACCAATAAAAAGGCCAAGGACAGCACTTTTACCATGGGCGATATTAAAAACATGCTGGCAGGCAATAGCAGTTTTAAGTACAAAGTGGTGATGGATGGCCTGAGTGCTACCAGTACCGTTCGATTTGCAATGGATAGCCTGCTCCGCGGCAAGCCCTTAGGTAAAAATGTAGTGGCTGCCAAAACCAGTCCCGAAGTGATTGAATATGTGGCCAATGACCCCAACGCCATTGGTATGATTGGCGTAAGCTGGATTGGCAATAGCGACGATCAGGACCAATTGAGTTTCCTTTCCAAAGTAAACGTGGCCTCGCTGGCCTGTGAAACCTGCGACGAAGCTGCCTATGTAAAACCTTATCAGGGCAACATTGCATTGGGCCGCTATCCACTCATCCGAAGCCTCAATTATATCGTAAAAGAAAACTATCAGGGCCTGGGCAAAGGCTTTGTCAACTTCCTGATTTATGAAAGAGGACAGCTCATTTTCAAAAGAGCCTATTTGTTACCCGGCAGAATGCAGTTTAATGTTAGAAACATGAACATAAAATAGTAAATTCTGTTAACGGATTTCTAAGAAATCCTTTGTTTTGTATCGAACATCCCATCTTTTCGTCTTAGAATAATAATTTGACACCCTCACAAGTTCAGCACACCTCATTCTAAAGAACAATTTGCAAAAAACACAACTAAGCATGATGAAGCGTTTTTTTCTTTCCATGATGTCCCTGGCAGTGGCGTTTGGCGTGTTTGCTCAAACACAGCAGGAAGGGTTTAAGGACCTGGTGGATGGCCGTGTAGATAAGGCTCAAACCATTTTCGAAGGATTAGTAGCAAAAGAACCGGCCAATGCAGAGTATAATTATTGGCTGGGTCAGGTGTACCTGGTTCAGGCACAATTGCACCGCACCAATACATGGCGTGATAAAGCCAAAGAACTGTACAGTAAAGCAATGGCTGCCACCGCTCAAAACCCGCTGCTGGTAGTGGCGCAGGCCCAAATTGAATTGTTGGAAGGCAAAGCCACTGAAGCGAAAGCTCATTTTGAAGGGGCTATTTTGGCTACCGCTACCAAAAAAAATAAGAAATACGGCGACCCCGCTATTTTGAATGCTATTGTACGGGCTAATGCCGGTGGTGATAGCAAAACGGGCGATGTTGATTATGCTGCCTCAAAAGCAGCACAAAGCGAAGAACTCCTTGGTGCTACTCCAGATATGTTTTTGAACCTGGGTATTACCTACCTCAAGAGAGGTGGTGAGTTTGGCGGACAGGCCAAGCGGGCTTTCGAAAAAGCCATTGCGCTGGATCCCACATTTGCCGCTGCTTACTGGCGTATTGGTAAAATCTTCGAAAGCCAGAAGAACCCCGAAATGTATCTGGACTACTACGAAAAAGCCATCAAAGCCAGCGATAAGTTTTCATTGTCTTACCTGAGCATGTATGACCACTACAAAAACCGTGATGTAAATAAGGCCAAAGAATACATCGAGCTTTTTATTGCTAATGCCGATAAAGACGTAGAGACCGATTATTTCTATGCTGACTACCTGTTTCGTGCTGGTAAATACCAGGAGTCTTTGCAAAAAGCCAAAGACATTGAAGCCAGCCTTAATGGCGAAAAATTTGCCAAAGTGAATAAGCTGTACAGCTTCAACTACGACCGCCTGAAAGATTCGGTTAAAGCCATGGAATACATGGAAAAATACATTGCTCAGGAAGATGTAGATAAAATTGAAGGAGAAGATTATGCCTACATGGCGGCTTCTTACCTGAAAGTGCCCGGCAATGTAGTAAAAGCAGAAACCATGGCTGAAAAAGCTATTGGTCTCGATACATCTGTGGCTGGCAAAGTAATCATCATGGATGGTATGGCCAATGCCTATACCGCTCAGCAAGATTGGGTAGGCGCCTACAAATGGATGGCCCGCAAGCAAGAAGTAAAGCCTGACAACAGTGCCCGTACGCTGTACTTTTTGAGCGATGCCGCCTACAAGGCAAAACAGTATGACGCTTGTCAAACAATTGCCTCTACCTATATCAGCAATTACCCCGATCAGCCTCAGGGTTATATTTTCAAATCGAGAGCTGCAGTAGCTGCCGACCCTGATACAAGTAAGGGTTCAGCTATTCCTGCACTGGATGAATACACCCAGTTCTTGATGAAGGATACTGCCAAAAACAAAGGCCGTATTATTCAAAACCATGGCTACAAAGTATTTTACTACCTGGTAAAAGCACAGGATTATCAAAAAGCACTGGATGCTGCCAATTTAATTTTGGCGATCGACCCTGTAAACGCATACGGCCAAATGGCAGTAGCCGAAGCGCAACGATTGCTGAAGGCAAACGGAGCTAACAAAGGAACTTCCGGAGCCGGCACTAAACCCGCTCCTGCCGCAAGTGCTGCAAGTGGCTCGGGCCAGCGAAAACCTTAGATTTAAAGTGATTTTGTATAAATAAAAATCCCCCGTTGTATGCGGGGGATTTTTATTTATTGAATTTGTACAATTCACACGGTTATTAGTACGCAGGAACTTATTTTTGCGCCGCATCAACTTTAAGCAGCATGTATTCATTAGCTGAAGTAATCGGAAGCCCCTCACAGTATTTGCCCATCGGAATTCAGTTGCTTTTTGCCATTGGCTTTATTGCCGTTATGATTGCGGTAAGCCATTACCTTGGGCCAAAACGCAACACCAGCGACAAGCTCGACAACTTTGAGAGTGGTATTGAGCAGGTTGGCAATGCCCGCCAGCCCATGGCAGTTAAGTATTTCCTCGTGGCTATCTTGTTTGTTCTGTTCGATGTGGAAGTAATTTTCTTCTATCCCTATGCTGTCAATTTCAAATCATTGGGATGGGACGGTTTTTGGGCAGTATTGATGTTTGTAGGTTTCTTTTTTGCAGGCTTCACCTACATCATTAAAAAAGGAGCATTGAAATGGGAAGATTGATGCCAACACTATAACCAACAGTGATTTCAGCAAAACATTTTCAGCTGAAATCGGTTATCGAAGCATCAGTTTTCTTTCACCATTCAAATAATAGCGTATGAGTGATTTGATATATCAGGGACGCCCCGTACGATTTAACAGCGGCATCAAAATAGCCGAAGCACCTCCCGGCATCGAAGGCGAAGGTTTTTTTGTGACCAAGCTGAGCGAAGTAGTAGGCCTCGGCCGTAAAAACTCTTTATGGCCGCTGCCATTTGCCACCAGCTGTTGCGGTATCGAATTTATGGCCACCATGGGTAGCCACTACGATATTGCCCGCTTTGGTAGCGAAAGGGTAGGCTTTAGCCCACGCCAGTGCGACCTGCTGATGGTAATGGGTACCATTGCCAAAAAAATGGGTCCGGTATTGCGCCAGGTGTATTTGCAAATGGCCGAGCCACGCTGGGTATTATCTGTTGGTGCCTGTGCCTCTTCTGGCGGCATTTTCGATACTTACAGTGTACTGCAAGGCATCGATCAGGTAATACCGGTAGATGTATATGTACCGGGTTGTCCTCCTCGGCCCGAAGCAATACTCGATGGACTGATGAAAATTCAAGACTTGGTGGGTAAAGAAAGCATCCGCCGGCGCAATGGTGAGCAATACAAAGCTTTGCTCGGCGAATACGGCATTCAATAATCCAATTATCATTAAGACCTTTTTCAATGGGGCTTACCTACGAAACCATACAAGAAAAACTGAACGACAAGTTTGGTGCTGACAATTTGCAGTGGGAAAATACCTACGACCAATTGACGGTAACGGCACCCAAAGAGCTCAACCTGAAAATCCTTCAGTTTTTGTTTGAAGACGAAACGCTTGCCTTTCGTTTTCTGACCGATATCTGTGCCGTTCACTATCCCGACAATACCGGAGCTGAGCTGGCCGTGGTATATCACCTGCACAACCTGGTTGCTAACGTGCGGCTGCGCATGAAAGTGTTCACAGCTATCGAAAAACCAGATGTGTACACTGCCACCAGTATATTTCCTGGTGCCAACTGGATGGAACGTGAAACCTATGATTTCTATGGCATCAACTTCGTGGGCCATCCCAAGCTCAAGCGTATTCTCAATGTAGATGAAATGGATTATTTCCCGCTGCGCAAAGAGTACCCGCTGGAAGACCAGAGCCGTATTGACAAAGACGATGAGATGTTTGGCCGTGGCGGTTCGTACAACTAACCGGCCCGGATAAAGATTTTTAACGACAGCATTAAAGCTCTCACAAGAGCCTGTAGCATATGAGTAATCAATCAGTAACACACCACATTCCACTGCCAGAAGGCAGCATTCAAAAGCAAACCACCACCATGAACCTGGGGCCTACGCACCCGGCTACACATGGCGTGTTTCAGAATGTGGTAGAATTGGATGGTGAAACCATTGTAGATACAGAGCAAACCGTTGGTTACATCCACCGGGCTTTTGAAAAACTGGCCGAACGACGTCCGCTGTATCAGGTAACACCTATTACCGACCGACTTAACTATTGTAGTAGCCCGCTGAACAACATGGGCTGGCACACTACCTGCGAAAAACTACTGGGTATTCAAACGCCGAAGCGGGTAGATTACCTGCGTGTCATCATCATGGAGCTGGCCCGTATTGCCGACCACCTTATTTGTAACTCTATTGTGGGTGTAGATACAGGTGCTTACACAGGCTTCCTGTATGTAATGCAGTATCGTGAACTGATTTAT
Organism: Phnomibacter sp.; assembly: GCF_036803085.1. Classification (NCBI taxonomy): domain Bacteria; kingdom Pseudomonadati; phylum Bacteroidota; class Chitinophagia; order Chitinophagales; family Chitinophagaceae; genus Phnomibacter; species Phnomibacter sp. The sequence continues at coordinate 232,713 of NZ_DAIRUZ010000006.1, forward strand.
GAAATTTACGAAGAAGTATGCGGCAGCCGATTGACTACCAATATTGGTCGCATTGGTGGTTTCGAACGCAACTTTAACGACACTGCATTTACGAAGATTGAAAAGTTCCTGAAAGAATATCCTGTGGTGCTGAAAGAGTTTGAAAACCTCTTCAGCCGCAACCGCATTTTCATGGATCGTACACAAGGCACTGGTGCCATCAGTGCCGAAAGAGCGTTGGCGTACAGCTTTACCGGCCCCAACCTGCGGGCTGCCGGTGTAGATTACGACGTACGTGTGGCCAAGCCATACAGCAGCTACGAAGATTTCCAGTTTGATATTCCCGTAGGTACCACCGGCGATAACTACGACCGATTTATGGTACGCAATGGCGAAATGTGGCAGAGCCTCAGCATTATTGAACAAGCCATGCAAAAGCTGGCACAGTTCAAAGGTGCCGAAGCCGATGTGTACCACGCCGATGTACCGGAATATTACCTGCCCGAAAAGAAAGACGTTTACACCAAGATGGAGGCGCTGATCTGGCACTTCAAAATCATCATGGGTGAAATAGAAATGCCGAAGGGTGAAGTATACCACGCTGTGGAAGGTGCCAACGGTGAGTTGGGCTACTACCTCATCAGCGATGGTGGCCGTACTCCGTACCGCTTGCATTTCCGTCGTCCTTGCTTCATTTACTATCAGGCTTACCCCGAGCTGGTAAAAGGGGCCATGTTGAGTGATGCCATCGTAACCATGTCGTCGCTGAACCTGATAGCAGGTGAGCTGGATGCGTAAACTGAAGTGCGAAGGACGAGGGTAGAAGTAAGATGTGTTAAGTACGAAGTAGGAATTGAGATTGTAAAAATGGAATTTGAATAACTGAAATATGGTACAGTTTTCACAAGAAAATTTGGCGAAGGTGGAAGAAATCATCGCCCGTTATCCTGAAGGAAGGCAGAAAAGTGCACTCATGCCTTTGCTGCATTTGGCACAGGAACAGTGGGGATGGTTGAGTGCCGAAACCATGGATTATGTAGCCGGCTTGCTGAAGCTGGAACCCATTGAAGTATATGAGGTGGCTACCTTCTACACCATGTACAACCTGAAGCCTGTTGGTAAGCATGTGTTTGAAGTATGCCATACCGGTCCTTGCATGCTGCGGGGCAGCGACGACATACTGGCTTATATCAAAGAAAAGCTGGGCATTGGTGTAGGTGAAACAACTGCCGATGGTTTGTTTACCCTCAAAACAGCCGAATGCCTTGGTGCCTGCGGATACGCTCCCATGATGCAAATGGGTAAGTATTACAAAGAGCATCTGACAAAAGAAAAAATTGACCGCATTATAGAAGAGTGCAGAACACAGGCAGCCGCCAACAACTAAGCACTTTTTTAGAAACGCAGATTCTGACCAAAGCACAATAATCCTGCACAGCAGGCTAAAGCAATAGCATGGGACGTAAATTATTGTTGGAAAAAGCACATGTAGAAGGCATTCGCTACTACGACGTTTACCGCCGCGAAGGTGGCTACCGGAGTGTAGAGAAAGCGCTCAAAAGCATGACGCCCGATGAAGTAACAGAAGAAGTGAAAAAAAGTGGTCTTCGAGGCCGCGGTGGTGCCGGTTTTCCTACCGGTATGAAGTGGAGCTTTTTGGCAAAGCCAGAAGGTGTACCCCGTTACCTGGTAGTAAATGCCGATGAATCGGAGCCCGGTACTTTCAAAGACCGATACCTGATGGAGTTCATTCCGCATATTCTCATCGAGGGTATCATCACTTCATCTTATGCATTGGGTGCCAATAGTGCATACATCTACATCCGTGGTGAGTACGCATGGATTCCTGATATTCTGGAACAAGCCATTGCCGAAGCCAAGAACAACGGCTGGCTGGGCAAAAACATTTTGGGCACAGGCTACAATCTCGAAGTATATGTACAGCGTGGTGGCGGAGCTTATATCTGTGGTGAAGAAACTGCCCTCATTGAAAGCCTGGAAGGCAAGCGGGGTAACCCTCGCATTAAGCCGCCATTTCCTGCGGTAAAAGGTTTGTGGGATTGCCCAACGGTGGTAAACAACGTAGAAACCATTGCAGCAGTTGTGCCCATCATTAATAATGGTGGAGATGACTATGCAAAAATTGGTGTAGGTCGTTCTACGGGTACCAAACTCATGAGTGCCTGCGGCAATATCAACAAGCCGGGTGTGTACGAAATTGATATGACCATCAGTGTGGAAGAATTCATTTTCAGCGATGAATACTGTGGTGGTATTGCCAACGGCAAACGCCTGAAAGCCTGTATTCCCGGTGGATCTTCTGTACCCATTTTGCCAGCTAACCTGCTGCTGAAAACTGCGAAAGGTGAGCAACGCATGATGCACTACGAAGGCCTGAGCGACGGTGGTTTTGCTACCGGTTCTATGATGGGTTCTGGTGGTTTTATTGTGTTGGATGAAGACCAGTGCATTGTAAAACACACGTATACATTGGCCCGCTTCTATCGTCATGAGAGTTGTGGTCAGTGTTCACCTTGCCGCGAAGGCACCGGCTGGATGGAAAAGATTTTGTGGCGCCTGGAAAATGGTCAGGGCAAACTGAGCGACATCGATTTGCTGGTAGACATTCAAAGCAAGATTGAAGGCAACACCATTTGCCCCTTGGGCGATGCGGCCGCATGGCCCGTTGCAGCTGCCATCCGTCACTTCCGCGATGAATTTGAATGGCATGTCAACAATCCGAAGGAGTGCTTGCAGCGCAACTACGGATTGGCCCACTATGCCGATCCGATTCACGTACCCACACCCGCCTGATTGTAATGCGTAAGTGTACAGATGTTATACACAGTACAGCTACGCAAACATGCTCCAATATTGTTGCAACAGCAGCAATCAAATTAAAAAGTAAGGATTCAACATATGTCGGACCAACTGTTGAAAGTAACCATTGATAACATTACGGTAGAAGTACCGAATGGCACCACCATTTTGCAGGCAGCCCGCAAAATTGGCGGTGATGTTACGCCGCCTGCCATGTGCTTTTACACGCCATTGAAAGGTAGCGGTGGTAAGTGCAGAACCTGCCTGGTGGAAGTAAGCAAGGGCTCTGAAAAAGATCCTCGCCCCATGCCCAAGCTGGTAGCCAGCTGCCGCACCACCGTAATGGATGGCATGGAAATAAAAAGCATTACCAGCCAGCGGGTGCTCGATGCCCGTGCCGGTGTGGTGGAATTTTTGCTGCTCAACCATCCGCTGGATTGCCCCATTTGCGATCAGGCCGGCGAATGCCACCTGCAAGACCTGAGCTACGAGCATGGCAAAAACGGTACCCGATACGAGTTTCAGCGCCGCACATTCAAAAAACGTGACCTCGGCCAGTACATTCAACTGCACATGACGCGTTGCATTCTTTGCTATCGTTGCGTATTTACTGCCGATCAGGTTTCTGAAAAGCGGGTGCATGGTGTACTCGATCGTGGCGACCATGCTGAAATTGCTACGTACATTGAGCAAAACCTCAACAACGAATTCATTGGTAACGTCATTGACGTTTGCCCCGTTGGTGCATTAACTGATAAAACGTTCCGTTTCAAGAACCGTGTTTGGTTTACCAAGCCTATGACAGCACACCGCGATTGCGACAAGTGCTGCGGCGAAGTAACCCTGTGGATGCGTGGCGATGAAGTGTTTCGTGTAACGGCCCGTAAGGATGAATGGGGTGAAATTAAAACCAGCGAAAAAACTGGTAAGACCGGTTGGATTTGCAACGACTGCCGTTTCGATAAAAAGAAAGCCAGCGACTGGACCATAGAAGGACTGGCTCCTATCGATCGTCATTCTGTAATTGGACAGGGTAAGTACAAGGGCTTGAAGAAGCCGGAAGAAACCATTCAAAAAGTGCTGGATGGCCGCAAGCCTCGTTTGCTCATGGACATTCACAGTGTGAGTGAGGTAAACAATCCGGCGATTGAACTGAGCGAAATCAACGGTCCTGCAACCAGTGCTGTATTTAAGAAAAACAATCACGAATAATCAATAAGCAATGACATTTTCACTATTAGCCATCACATTGGATTGGGCACTGGTGTTGGAGAAATTTTTGTTGATACTGGTGGTTGTATCTATCTCTCTGGGCTTTGCGATGTACAGCACTTACGCTGAGCGTAAGGTGGCTGGTTTTTTGCAAGACCGTCTTGGACCCAACCGCTTCGGCTGGTTTGGTTTGCTGCAGCCTGTGGCCGATGCCATCAAGCTGTTTGCCAAAGAAGACATCATTCCCAATAAAGCCAACAAGGTATTGTTTGTGCTTGGCCCGGGCCTGGCTATGCTGGCCGCCCTTATGACCAGTGCTGTTATTCCTTGGGGCGATACACTCACTATTGGCGACCGTGCTGTTAGTCTGCAAATAGCCGACATCAATATTGGTATGCTGTATGTGTTTGCCGTGGTAGCACTCGGTGTGTATGGTGTAATGATTGGCGGCTGGAGTAGCAACAACAAGTTTTCATTGTTGGCGGCTATCCGTGGTGCTTCGCAAAACATTAGTTACGAACTGGCTATGGGCCTCTCTATTATCGCCCTTGTATTTGTGACGGGTTCGCTTAGCCTCAAAGACATTGTGGTGTCGCAGCAAACCATTGGCTGGAATTTCTTTTTACAACCGCTCGGTTTTTTACTCTTCATGATTTGTGCGTTTGCCGAATGTAACCGTACACCATTTGACTTGCCAGAAGCTGAGAACGAACTGAACTTTGGTTACCACCAGGAGTACAGCTCTATGAAACTGGGTTTCTACCTGTTTGCTGAATACATCAATATGTTCATCAGCAGTGTTATCATGAGCACACTCTATTTTGGTGGGTATGATATCCTGCCTTTTGTAGATGAAACCAAATGGGGGCTCGATCCCAATGTACTTACGTTGCTGGGCTTTGGAGCACTGATGATTAAAACAGTATTCTTTGTATTCTTCTTTATGTGGGTACGCTGGACCATACCGCGTTTCCGTTACGACCAATTGATGAATTTGGGTTGGAAGAAACTCATTCCGCTGGCCCTTATCAATATGCTCATTACTGCAGCCGTGGTATTGTATTTGCAAAATGGCTGGCCTAAATAATTCATCCTTCACCTAAAACAACCACAGCGAAATTTCTTCGTTTTGAATTAATCGCAAACGCTGTTCAGATATGCAACCATTAACCAACAGATCGAAGCAGGTAGACCGCAGCCCGATGACTTTTTCGGAGAAGCTGTATCTGCCAAGTATTGCCAAGGGCATGGCCATCACTTTTTCGCACCTTTTCAAAAAACGTCCTACCATTCAGTATCCTGAGCAGACTCGTCCGTTCAGCCAGGTATTTCGTGGGTTGCATGTATTGAACCGCGACGAAGAAGGCCGTGAACGCTGTACCGCATGTGGGCTTTGTGCAGTGGCTTGTCCTGCAGAAGCCATTACAATGGAGGCAGCCGAACGCCAGGACGGTGAAGAAAACCTGTACCGTGAAGAAAAGTATGCCGCCAAGTATGAAATCAACATGCTGCGTTGCATTTTCTGTGGCTTGTGCGAAGAAGCTTGTCCGAAAGATGCCATTTACCTGAGTGAAACTTTTGCGCCAGCTAACTTCAACCGCCAGGGTTTCATTTACAACAAACAAGAATTGCTGATTCCCAATCCGGTGACAGAAAAAGAAGCTTATGAAAAAGCTGCCGGTGGCAGGGTTCGTAAGCCAGTGAACGAATAATTGAAAGTGGCTTAACTGCCGCAGCTCACACGCATTGCACTTGCACACACGTATGCCTTGCATACTACTTTGACCTCACTATTATTGAAACAACCAATGAATACCTTTCAAATTACATTCTGGTTTTTGAGTGCACTGGCCGTGTTCAGTTCTCTCATGGTGATTACCAGAAAAAATCCGGTGTACAGCGTACTGTTTCTCATCATTACGTTTTTTGCCATTAGTGGTCATTACATTTTGATGAATGCGCAGTTTCTCGCCATTGTCAACATCATTGTATATGCCGGTGCCATCATGGTATTGTTCCTGTTTGTGCTAATGCTCATGAACCTCAACAAGGAATCGGAGCAACAAAAAAACAAATACCTGCTGTGGAGTAGCGGCATTGCCGGTGGCATGCTCATGATAGTGCTGATTGCCGCTTTGGATACGCCAGATCCTGCTATCATCACGAAGCCGGGCACAGGTGAAATTGGACTCATCAAAAATTTGGGTACCAAACTGTTTACCGATTATGTGGTGCCTTTCGAAATCAGCAGCATTTTGTTTTTGAGTGCAATGGTGGGTGCAGTAGTGATTGGTAAAAAGGGCGATTAAATTTCACAAGAAACAAACGGTATTTTATGCCTATATCTTATTACATTTTTTTAGCGGTTATCATTTTTTCCATTGGAGTAACCGGTGTGCTTACCCGTAGAAATTCCATCATTGTGTTTATGTGCATTGAGCTCATGCTGAATGCCGTGAACTTGTTGCTGGTGGCTTTCTCAAAGCTGCATCATCAACGAATGCTGGCACTCGATCCAGCCAATATTACGGCCGGTACCGAAGGCCAGTTGTTTGTGTTTTTCATAATGGTGGTAGCCGCTGCAGAAGTAAGTGTGGGCCTGGCTATTATCGTATTGATGTACCGCAACGTGCATAGCGTTGATATCAACTTCCTGAACCGATTGAAGAACTAACTGAAGAATAGTACGATTATGAAATTTGCACCTTTTATACCATTACTTCCACTGGCAGGCTTCCTGATCAATGGATTGCTGCGCAACCGGCTGAGCAAAACTGCTACCGGTATTGTAGGCAGTGGAGTAGTGTTGATTGCCTTTGTGCTGAGCATATTGGTGTTCAACAGTGCTGCTGCCGGCCAGTCGCAGATTTTCCAACTGTTCGAGTTTATCAAAGTTGGTTCGCTCAACATTCCATTTGAGTTTCAGGTAGACCAACTCACAGCTTTGTTTTTGCTGGTGATTACCGGCGTTGGTTTTCTGATACATGTGTATTCTACAGCATACATGCACGAAGAAAGCAATGCTCATTTTGCCCGCTACTTTGCCTACCTCAACCTGTTTGTATTTAGCATGCTGCTGCTGGTAATGGGCGGCAACTATGTCATCATGTTTATTGGTTGGGAAGGGGTGGGCCTTTGCTCTTACTTGCTCATTGGGTACTGGTTTAAAAACCGAGAATACAACAATGCGGCTAAGAAAGCTTTTGTGATGAACCGCATAGGTGACCTCGGTTTTTTGATAGCTGTGTTTTGGATGATTCAAACCTTTGGCAGCACCAGTTACGCAAACATATTTACGCAGTTGCCTGGCGAAGCTTCAACTGCTGTGCTTACTGGAATTACTTTGTTGCTGCTGGTTGGTGCTATGGGTAAAAGTGCACAGATTCCTTTGTACACTTGGCTACCCGACGCCATGGCTGGCCCTACACCTGTATCAGCCCTCATCCATGCCGCTACCATGGTTACCGCCGGTATTTACATGATTGCCCGCAGCAACCTCATGTATGCATTGGCGCCGGCAAGTATGCATGTGGTGGCTATCGTTGGTTTGGCTACAGCGCTGCTGGCTGCAACTATTGCCATTAAGCAAAACGACATTAAAAAAGTGTTGGCATACTCTACGGTTAGCCAGCTCGGTTACATGTTCCTTGGTTTGGGCGTAGGTGCTTTCACCGGAGCAGTTTTCCATGTAATGACACATGCTTTTTTCAAAGCTCTGTTGTTCCTGGGTGCTGGCAGTGTTATTCATGCCATGCATCATCAGCAAGACATGCGTTTTTATGGTGGGCTCAAAAAGTTTATGCCCATTACACATTTTACTATGCTCATGGGTTGTTTGGCCATTGCTGGTATTCCGCCATTCAGTGGTTTCTTTTCAAAAGATGAAATACTGGTGCATGCATTTGAAGCCAACCCCATTTACTACATACTTGGCTTGCTCGGCGCTTTGATGACTGCATTTTATATGTTCCGTTTATACGCCATGACTTTTATGGGTGAACACCGCAGCGATTTATCGCACCACCATCCGCATGAAAGCCCGAAGGCAATGACCATTCCCTTGATAGTGCTGGCAGTGCTGAGTGTGGTTGGAGGTATTATCGGTATCCCTGCATTATTTATGCACGATGGGCACAAACTCAATACGTTCCTTACACCTGTTTTTGAAGGCTCGAAGCAATACCTCGAAAAACATGAGCCATTGAGTCACAGTCAGGAGTGGATGATGATTGCAATTAGCGTGAGTCTGATTGTTGTGATGATTGTGCTCGCTATTCGCAAATACAGCAAATCAGTAGATGCAGAAGCAACTGGCTTGGGCAAAGTGCTCGAAAACAAGTGGTATGTAGATGAATTGTACGATACAATCATTGTGAAGCCCTTGCTGGCCATTGGCGGTTTCTTCAACACCGTGGTAGAAAAGAGCGGCATCGATCGTTTAGTAAACGGAGTAGGCAAGGGGCTTCACTACAGCAGTCGCCAATTGAGGTTATTGCAAAGTGGCAATGTTGGTAGTTACCTGCTTATGATTGTTATCGCTATCATCCTGCTTATCCGATTGGTTTTTTACGTAAAACTGTAACTGCAAACGCACAAATAATTACAGATGATTCTCTCTTCATTCATATTCATTCCGCTGTTGGTAGGCTTACTGTTGTTTTTTGTACAACAGCAGCAGTTGGTAAAGGCACTTTCGCTGGCTGCTTCCGTTGCAGTATTGGCGGTGGTATTGTATGCGGTGTATTTGCCTGCAGGGCATGCTTCGCTTAGCTATAGCACCAGCTGGCTGGGTAGCATCAACAGCAACTTTGCTTTGTTGTTAGATGGCCCTGCAAAAATTACTACGCTACTCACGGCTGTTAGCTTTGTGCTCATCTTTTTGGCTACGTGGAATAATAACTATGCCAACAGCAGCAGTTATTATGCCTTGATGCTGCTGAGCATGAGCGGCCTTATGGGCGTTTTTCTGAGTGCCGATGCGTTGTTGTTTTACTTCTTCTGGGAGCTGGCACTTATTCCGGTGTATTTCCTGTGTAGTATTTGGGGTGGCGAAAAACGTATCGCTGTTACATTTAAGTTTTTCATTTACACCTTCATTGGCTCTGTGCTAATGTTGATTGGTATCATTTATCTCTACAATAAAACTGCCGACCAAAGTTTTGCATGGAATAGTTTTAAAGCAGTAGTGCTTACAGCTAAAGAACAGGCTTATTTCTTCTGGTTCTTCTTCATTGCTTTTGCTATTAAAATGCCTGTATTTCCTTTTCATACCTGGCAGCCCGATGCTTACGAAACCTCACCCACTGGCACCACCATGGTGCTGAGCGGTGTAATGGTGAAAATGGGTTTGTTTGCAGTCATCCGCTGGTTGCTGCCGGTGTTTCCTGATATGAGTGATAAGATGGCCAACATCATTATCATTTTCAGCATCATTGGTATGTTGTATGCTTCGCTTATTGCTATGAAGCAGGACAACATCAAGCGATTGATAGCTTATTCTTCTATTGCCCACATTGGCCTCATGAGTGCCGGTTTGTTTGCCGGCAATACCGTTGCCTACAATGGTGTGCTGGTGCAAATGTTTAATCACGGAATCAACATCATAGGGTTGTGGATTGTGGTAGATATTATTGAGCAGCAAACTGGCATTCGCAAAATGAGTGAACTGGGCGGATTGGCACAGCAGGCACCCCGCCTCACCATTATGCTGGTGATTGTGGCACTGGCCAATATTGCGCTGCCATTAACCAACGGTTTCATTGGCGAATTCATGATGTTTACTGGTTTGTATCAATACAATCCATGGTACGCAGTGGTAGCCGGCATCAGTATCATTTTTGCTGCAGTGTACACACTGGGTATGATTCAAAAAGTATTTTATGGCGAACTGAACACTGCCGTAAAAGTGGTGGATTTGAAAGCCATGCAGTGGCTGGCGCTGGCATTGATTGTAGCCATGATTTTTGTAGCAGGCGTTTATCCAAAGCCGCTTCTGCAATTGGGCGAAGCTGCCGGACAAGTAATAGCCACAACGGTAACCAAATAAAGAACCTGATCTAATTTTTTCAATACGAAGCTGATATTATGAACCTAATCATTTTTGGCGGTTTACTGGGTGTAGTCATGATGTTTGGTGGTTTGCTGATGAAGCAAAAGCACCAGGCTACTTTATTGGCCACCGTCCTCATGGCTTTGTTGCTGGTGCTCAACAGCTGGGAATTGTATCACGACCCTGTATTTGTGGTGAACACAAAAGACATGCTGGAAACAACCCGCTTTGGATTGCTGCTGAATGAAATAATGCTGGCGGCTGGTCTTATTTACTTTTTGCTTAGTGGCCGCGATATTGAAAAAGTAGGCAACCATGTAGCAGAATACTATGCATTGATGTTTTTCATTTTTGCCGGCGTAGGTATTGCCACCAGCTACACCAATCTGCTCATGCTGTTCCTCGGTATCGAAATCATTTCTATTCCACTGTACATTCTTACTGCTGCCGATAAGCGTAACCTGAAAAGTGTAGAAGCAGGTTTGAAATACTTCTTGATGGGTTCATTCAGCACAGGCATTATGCTGATGGGTATAGCCCTTATCTATGGTGGAACAGGCTCATTTTTACTTACGAAGTTTAGCATTTTGGGTGCTCCCATGAGTTACAATCTGGTGGGTGGTATGTTGCTGGTGCTGGTTGCCATGGCTTTTAAAGTAAGTGCAGCGCCTTTTCATTTCTGGACGCCCGATGTGTACGATGGTGCACCTACCGTCTTTACATCTTTTATGGCCACCATTGTAAAAGTGGCAGCCCTGGTTGCATTTGTAAAACTATTCGAGGGTTCTTACAGCATTATTGAAGGCAAGTGGCAAATGGTGATGGCTATTATCATAGCCCTCACATTGCTGATTGGTAATATCACAGCTGTTTTTCAGCAAAGCGTAAAACGCATGCTGGCCTATTCATCAATAGCGCAAGCTGGCTTTATGCTGTTTGCTTTGTTTGCCATGAATAACTGGGGCAAAGAAGGCATTGTATTGTATGCTGCGGCATACTCATTGGCAACCATTGGCTTGTTTGCCGTGTTAGCCAAAATGGAAGATTATACTTTCAATGGCTTCAATGGTTTCAGCAAGCGTGAACCCATGATAGCTGTTGCACTGACTATCTTTTTGCTGAGCCTCGCAGGCATTCCGTTGACGGTTGGTTTCTTTAGCAAGTACTACATGGTAGCAGCAGCTGCAGCCACTGGTGGCAAATACTTGTGGCTCATGATTTTGGCCATGCTTTGCGCTGCCATTAGCGTGTATTACTATTTCCGTGTAATACAAGCCATGTATTTTAAAGATGGCGAAATCGTAAGCAGCCTTCCTGTGGCACCAGCTTTCCGTTATTTGCTTATTGGCGTGGCGGCTATTGTAATTTTTCTCGGGGTAATGCCACAATGGATTTTACAGTACCTGTATTTTTAATCATCAATTTTATAGATACTAAAGCGGCCTGCACAACAGGTCGCTTTTTTTGTGCTCAAATCAATGATGCCAAGCGGTATAACTTTATCAGTGGTAAAATGTCAGCCCGCATTAGCCATACCTTTATACCATGCAAATAGGTGATTCAATAGGGCTGGCGTGGCAAACCGTGAAGGTGAATAAACTGCGTACCGGTATTACTGTGGCCATTATAGCCTTGGGTATAATGGCCCTTATTGGCATCATTACCGCCATCGAAGCCATGAACCAAAGCCTCAGGGAAAGCTTTAGTACCATGGGGGCAAACGGGTTCAACATCCGTTTTCGGGAACGTAATTTTTTCATGGGGGGCAATAACAACCGGTCTGTACAAAAAACCACCAAGTCGGCACAGAAAGTACGTACCTCCAATACGGGTCGTTTTATCACCTACCAGGAAGCGGTAGGATTTAAAAGAAGTTACACTTACCCCGCTACAGTTAGCATTTCTCTCAGGGGCAGTTTTAATGAAACGGTACAATACATCACCAACGAAAAAGCATACAAAACAAACCCCAATGTTGCATTTCAGGGGGGCGATGAAAACTACCTGGAACTGAACGGCTACAAAATGGCAGCGGGTAGAAACTTTACTTTGAATGAAGTGGAAACCGGCCGGGCCGTGGTGGTTATTGGCGATGAAGTGCTGAACCGCTGCTTTGAAGGCAATGCTAAAAAAGCCATCGATAAAATTGTAAAAATTGGCAACCGCCCTTATCTGGTTATCGGGGTGTTGGAAAAGAAAGGCGCCAGTGCATTTCTCAATCTCGATAACGTGGCTATTACTAGTTACAACAATATCCGTCAGGTGTCTTCCAGTATCGGCACTTTTAGCATAGGAGTAATGGTTAGCGATTACAAATTGCTGGATAATGCCGTAGGACAGGCCACCGGTGTATTCAGAAATATCCGTAAGCTAGATATTCAGGAAAACGACAACTTTTACATTGATAAAAGCGATGCTTTGGCTGAAAAGTTTATTGGCTTTTTGAGCGGCATCACTGGCTCAGCGGCTGTTATTGGTTTAATCACGCTTATTGGTGCCGCTATTGGATTGATGAACATAATGCTCGTTGCCGTAACAGAGCGTACCAAGGAGGTTGGATTAAGCAAGGCCATAGGCGCTACCAGCCAAACTATTCGGCGTCAGTTTTTATTCGAGTCTATCATTATTAGTTTATTGGGTGCAGCCATTGGCATAGTGCTGGGTGTTGTAGTGGGCAATATTTTTGGCATCATCCTCAATACGGGGTTTGTAATACCATGGGGCTGGGTTTTTGCTGGCGTTATTATTTGTTTTGTAACAGGTTTGTTAGCAGGTGTTTATCCAGCAGGCAAAGCAGCCAAGCTCGACCCTATTGTGGCCCTGCGCTACGAGTAATTTTTTTGAACCACATTGAATAAATTGCGTTTGCAGTTTGCTCCCGATAGCTATCGGGATTGCAGTTTGTAAGGCAGTATTCTCATCTATAATAGCTTCTTGAACCACAAAGCAGCACAATTGAATACTGCGGTTTGTTAGAAAGCTTTTCCGTTATCAATCAGCTATCTATCATCAATTATCTCTTCAACTACACAGGCACAAAGAGCCGGAACGACCGAGCAATAATTGAAAAGTTCGTTGTCTTCATATCAGACATCAGACATCAGACATCAGACATCAAAAAAAGCCTGCAGCAAATAGCTACAGGCTTTTTTATTATTGGTACAATACCGCTTAGTCGGCTTTCAGAGCACGTTCAATACGATCATTCAAATCGCTGAGGTGCATCTTAGTAGCACTGTCTGTAGTTGCGGGCAATGCAGCTTTAATTTCAGCCTGCAATGTTTTCAGTTGCGCTTTGGCTACCGACAGCAGATCAGAAGTAGCAGATGCGCCACCGCCTACCTGAATGGTAATGCCGGGTGCAATTTGCTGCGGAGCAGCTGGTGGTGCCAGCAAGCTAATCAGTCTTTCAGCAAAATCTTTTTGCAAAGAACGACGGAAAATGTCTACTGGTTTTTTAGCTGCCAGTTCGCTGAAAATACCTTTGCGCAAATCAGTCATCATTTCTACAATGGTATACGCTTCTGCAGGCTTTTCGGCTTCAAAGCGGCTGAGCTTGGCAGCTGTGTTGCCACTAAACATGGTGCTGAGGGCACGGCTTTGCAAGCTGCTGATTACCGTTTGTGGCGCCTGGTTGGTAAGGCTGGTGTAGCGGCTGTCTATTACCCACTTAGGAGTAGTAAACACGTTGTCTTGCAACCATTTCATGGCATCTTTTTGCTTTGCCTTGCTGGTAAAGCTATAGATGGCACCTTCTTGATCTACGGTTTTGGGGGTACGCTCCAAGCCACCAATGTAGCGGCTTACATGGCCAATGTAGCGGCCAAACTGACCAATTACCTGACCATACATGTTTTGATAATCATCGTAGCCTTCGCCTTGCTGCTTAGTCCAATCGTACAGGTTAGGCAGAATGCGCTGCAAGTTTTTAATACCATAGGTGCTGGCCTTCATGGCATTGTCGCCCAGGTCTTCTGTTTGCGAACGAGGATCATCACCCCAGGTTTCGCCATCGCCCCACCAGTTGCGTGGGTTTTTCAGTTTTTCGATGGTAAGGGTATTCAATGTCGCTTTGTCTTCTTCAGCTGTTTTGGTATCATACCAGCGATAGCCCCACTCAATTGCCCACATATCATAATCACTGATGCGTGGAAACAATCCTTTCTCGGTGATATTATCTTCTGGTTGAGCTACATAGTTAAAACGGGCATAGTCCATTATAGATGGGGTGTGGCCATTGGCTTCTACCCAGGCTTTGTCACGTAGCTTTTCTACGGGTACTGTAGAAGAAGAGCCAAAGTTGTGGCGAAGACCAATAGTATGACCAACTTCGTGGCTGCTCACAAATCGAATGAGCTGACCCATCAGTTCATCATCAAACACCATTTTGCGGGCACGGGTATCTACGGCGGCGGTTTGTACCATGTACCAATCGTGAACGAGCTTCATTACGTTGTGATACCAGTTAATATGGCTTTCGAGAATTTCGCCACTGCGAGGGTCCTGCACATTAGGACCGCTGGCGTTAGGCACATCTGATGGCTTGTACACGATGGCAGAGTAACGGGCATCTTCCAAACTCCAGGTAGAATCTTCATCTTTCGTTGGTGGCATTTTAGCCATGATGGCGTTTTTGAAACCTGCTTTTTCAAAAGCAACCTGCCAGTCGTTTACACCTTGAATGAGGTATGGTATCCACTTCTTAGGGGTGCTGGGGTCGATGTAATAAATGATGGGCTTTTGTGGTTCTACCAATTCGCCACGCTTGTATTTTGCTACATCTTCCGGCTTTGGTTCCAGGCGCCAGCGGCGGGCAAGGGTAATAGATTTTACACCCTGTGGGTTGGCATCAAAATCTACATATCCTGTGGCAAAATAACCTACACGGTTGTCCCAGTGGCGGGGCTTCATAGGTGTTTTGGGCAATGCAATAATGGAGCTGTTGAGCTCAAATGTAGCAGGGTCGGTATTGCCACCGCCGCCTCCAAAACCCAACGACAGGCCACCGGCAGCAGGGCTACCGCCGCGGCTGTAAGTTTTTACCGTACGAATATTAAGGTTGTTGGGGTAGGTAGTTACGCCTACTATGTAAGATTTGTCGGGCTGTACCGAACCGAGACTGAATGAACGCTTATCGCCGGCATCAAAAAACAGCAGGTCGTTATCAGTATTCAGCAGGGTGGTGATGTCGATAACTGCACTGGCAGAATCTTTTCCGTAAGCTTCTACTTTAAAAGCATACAAAATGGGTTGTATGCTGGAGTTCATCAGCGATTTGTACATGCCGCCGGTAGAGTCTGTTGCTCTTTCGCGGTAGCTGATTTTGTTGAGGAAGATTTTGTCTTCGGGGCCCTTTTCAAAACGAATCACAGATTCGCTGATGATATCGCCGGCAAAGCCAGCAAAACCTGAGCGAACACCGGCAGCGCCTTTGCCAATTCGGTTTACAACCAGCAGGTCGCGGCCAAGCATGTTGTTGGCTATTTCCAGCAGGTACTTGTCTTCTACCACATGCACTTTAAACAAACCGCTTTGCGACTTTGCTTTGTCGGTTACTACTTCTTTGTAAGGCTTTGGCGATTTGCTTACAGCAGGTGCTGTAGGCCTGGGGGCACCATTGGGCATTCCGGTTTGGGTACCAGAGGGTGCCGCAGGAGTTGGGGGAGGCGTACGGCGATCTTGCGCCCCGGCAGTCAGCAGGCTTCCAGCCAGTACTGACACACACGCTAGTTTGACGTAATTTTTAAGCATATAAATTAAAGGATTGAAAAAAAGACTTTTGAAAGGTAAGTGTTAGGTGTTCAATTGAGCGAAGCATCATAACGGAATGTGTGGAGTGGCAGGTGAATCGTTTTATTGGCCGGAGTTAAATTGAAATTTTCTCAATGCCAACACCATTAGACGTTCATTTTATTACATCACCTGCTGGCAAAACCAAAACTTGTGCTATAAGGGTTGCTGTGCAAAAACATATCTTTATTTCTGATGAAAAAAAACGTGATGTCATGTTGCTGAATTCATTTTTTCAGTACAATTGCCACCCAATTGCTAAATTTCTAACAAAAAGAATTTTAAACTAAAAACCAACGATCATGGCAGAAAACAAACCGACTGCAACTGTGGCCAAGGCTGCCACTTCTGTTCAGCCTAAGAAGAGCAGCAATATGATTAGCTATATTGCTCCAATTGCGTGTATTATTGCTGGGTATGTTATCTGGCGCTTTGTACTGGGAGATCCCAGCAACTTTAGCAAGCCCGATTTGAACGGCGGATTTTGGCCTAGCCACCAAGGCCCCAAAGGTGCATTGGTTCGTGCCTATGAAGGTGGTATCATCGTTCCTTTGTTGATTGGTTTGAACCTGATGGTTTGGACATTTGCTATTGAGCGTTTCCTCACTATCAGCAAAGCAAGCGGTAAAGGAAACATCAGCGAGTTCATTCGTAAAGTGCAGTACCACCTGGCCAACAAAAACGTTGACGCCGCTTTGGGTGAGTGCGACAAGCAAAAAGGTAGCGTAGGTAACGTAATGAAAGCTGGCCTTCGTAAGTACAAAGAAATGACTACCGAAGCTGGCCTCGAAACAGACCAGAAACTGGCTGCCATTCAAAAAGAAGTAGAAGAAGCAACAGCTCTCGAACTGCCAATGCTTGAAAAGAACCTCGTGTTCCTTTCTACTATTGTATCGCTGGCAACCCTCGTAGCCCTGTTGGGTACTGTAATGGGTATGATTAAATCATTCGCATCACTGGGTGACGAAAGCGCCGGTGCACAAGCTGCTGCCGCTCTGGCTATTGGTATCTCAGAAGCCCTGTACAACACGGCTTTGGGTATCGGTACTTCAGCCATCGCCCTGGTATTCTACAACATCTTTACTACCCGTATCGATGGTATTACTTTCGGTATCGATGAATCTGGCTTCACGCTGACTCAGAGCTTCGCCTCACTGTACAAGTAATGGGCGGGTCTGTTTTTCTGTACTCCGTATGGAAAAGCACAGTGTTTGAATCTCATTTTTAATTCATTGAAACAAGTAATATGGGTAGGCCTAAAATTGCACGAAAAAGCACTTGGGTAGATATGACCGCGTTTGTTGACGTGGCCTTCCTCCTCTTGTCCTTCTTCATTCTTACCACCAAGTTCAAACCACCAGAGGCTGTATCTGTGGTTACGCCCAATTCCGTTTCTTCTAAAGCTGCAGAAGAACAAGACCAGTGCCTGGTTACACTCAGCCCCGATGGCAAAGTGTACCTGTCGTACTCAGAAGAAGAGCGGAAAATTCAGGTAGTAGACGACCTGAACAAGCGGTTGAACCTACAGCTGACACCAGATGAGGTAAAAAAAGCCGGTAAAGCCGAGTTTTTTGCTACACCATTATCACAGTTGAAATCATTCCTCAATCTTCCAAAAGAAGAGATGGCAAAAGGTTCTTCTATGCCGGGTATCCCCTGCAAAGACAGCACCAGCAATGAACTCACTGAATGGATAGCCTCTACTACAACAGTCTTCTTGGGTGAAAAACTGCACCTGATGGTAAAAGGTGACAAAGACGCAACGTATCCCGTTTTCAAAAATGTAATTGATGCATTTAAGAAAAGTGATCAGTTGAAGTTTAAAATCATCACCAACCAGGAGCCCCTGCCATTGAACTCTCCTGCTGCAGAATCTGCAGCAAAAAAGGCCAAGGGTGGTGCTGCTGAATAAGAACAGGAATTGATTAATAAC
Organism: Phnomibacter sp.; assembly: GCF_036803085.1. Lineage (NCBI taxonomy): Bacteria > Pseudomonadati > Bacteroidota > Chitinophagia > Chitinophagales > Chitinophagaceae > Phnomibacter > Phnomibacter sp. The sequence continues at coordinate 250,496 of NZ_DAIRUZ010000006.1, forward strand.
AACACTTAAAAACTTACGCTATGGCAGATATAGGAGAAGGCGGTGGCGGTGGCCATAAAAAAGGGCCGGGTGTAAAAAAGAGTAAAAAGCAATCTACGAGAGTCGATCTTACCGCCATGGTGGATTTGGGCTTTCTGCTCATTACCTTTTTCATCTTCACCACTACCATGAGTACTCCTACGGCAATGAACCTCTTTTTGCCGAAGGATACCGAAAAGCCTGAAGAACAAAACAAAGCCAAAGCTTCCGGAGCTCTCACCATTATGCTGGGTAAAGACAGAAATGTATTTTACTACGAAGGCATACTGGCCGATGATGGCTCAAACTTTAAAAGCGATAACTTCTCTGGCATCCGCGATGTAATTTTGAACAAGAAAAAATCAACGGATGACAAAGACCTGGTAATCGTTATAAAGCCAACCAAGGAAGCTAAATTCCGCGATGTGGTTGATGCCCTCGACGAGATGACCATCAATGAAGTAAAACGCTACGCATTAGTTGACATTTCAGAACCAGAACAGCAGCTCATTGACCTGACTGTTGAAGCTGGCGGCGGCGGCAAATAATTTTTTTGTGGAATTTGAAACAGAACTGAATCTAAATAGCAAATACTTACCGCTATGATGGACGTAAACAAAATTTTGAACGCCGATTTCCTCGACATCTTGTTCGACGGCCGGAATAAGGAATACGGAGCCTACGAACTGCGGAGATCGTACAACAAACGCCTTACTGTAGCTATTTCAGCTATGATTTTGATTGCGTTGTTGATCTTCCTCGGCTCAGTTATTTCTAAAGAAGCTGAAAAGAACAAGAAGGCGAAAATGGAAGTGCAGGACGTGAAGCTGGAAGAGGTGAAAGAGCAGCCCAAAAATGAGCCGCCACCTCCGCCTCCTCCACCCAAAATGCCTGAGCCTCCAAAAATTGAAATCGCAAAATTCACTCCTCCCAAAATTGTAAAGGATGAGGAAGTGAAAGAAGATGAAAAGCCACCTGAAATCGATAAGATTGAAGAGGCCAAAATTGGTACAATCAACCAGGAAGGTACAAAGGATGATGGCATCGTTGCCCCTCCCGTTGAATCAAAAGGTACCGGTGATGTAGTAGCTCCAAAAGCTGTGGAAGAAGACTACGACAAGGTATTTACCAAGGTGGAAAACCCTGCTGAATTCCCTGGTGGTCCCGATGCATGGCGCCGCTACCTCGAACGTAACCTACAGTACCCTGACGATGCTCAGGAGAATGGTACACAAGGTGTAGTAAAAGTGCAGTTTATTGTAGACAAGGAAGGAAACATTAGTGAAGTGCAAGCCCTCAACGATCCAGGCGATGGTCTGGCTGAAGAAGCTGTACGCATCATTAAGCGTGGCCCCAAATGGACACCTGCCGAACAGAATGGTCGTAAAGTAATTTACCGTCACATTCAGGCTATCACCTTCCGCCTCGAGTAATTCACGCAAATAGATTTATGTAAAAGAGCATCCGTACAGGATGCTCTTTTTTTATTGCGCCAGTTAAAAGTATTTTTTATCAACCTTATGGATTTATGAAACCATGTTCATCATAGTTGTAAATTCTATAAGCTATGATGGACGCAACTAAACTCCTGCAAGCCGATATCCTCGATATCGTATTTGATGGCAGAAACAAAGCATACGGCGCCTATGAGTTGCGTCGGGCTTACAACAAACGCCTTGGAATAGCTATGACAGCCATGGCCGCCATCTGTATCACCGCTTTCGTCGGTTCTGTATTATCTCGCAGCACAGATAACAGTCTTAAAGATGTGATACAAACCAAAGATGTGGTGTTAGTTGATTATAAAGAAACAATGCCGCCTCCACCACCGCCGCCTGTTGCGCCTCCACCACCTTCTGCTGTGCAAACTGCCATGTTTACGCCTCCCGCCATTGTAAAAGATGAAGACGTGCCAGCCGATGCAATGCCACCAGAAATGGACGTGCTGGAAGATTCAAAAATTGGTACCATGAATATTGATGGCGGAAAAGATGAAGGCATAGTAGCTCCACCATCAGAAAAAGGTACAGGAGAAGCGGTACAACCATTGCAAGGTCAAATAAACAACGACACTGTATTTGTGAAAGTGGAAATGCCTGCTGAGTTTCCAGGAGGTATAGATGCCTGGCGCCGTTATCTCGAACGTAACCTGCAATATCCTGATGCTGCCATCAATGATGAAACGCAAGGTGTAGTAAGAGTACAATTTGTGATTGATACAGAAGGCAACGTAAGCGATGTGGTGGCTTTGAATGATCCCGGAAATGGTTTGGCTGAAGAAGCGGTTCGCATTATAGCCCGAGGCCCCAAATGGATTCCTGCTGAACAGAATAACAGACGGGTAAAATACCGCCACAGTCAACCGATTATTTTTCGGTTAGATTAAGCTGTTCAATATGAGTAATCATCAATAACACAACACTATGAAACACTACAATCATGCAATAGCTATAGCTGTTCCCGGTAAAGGCAATCCTGTAAGTCATATTTTAATGCCTTTCGTAATCATTCTTTTTTCATTTGTGTTGTTGTTTCCTGTATTTGCAAAGGCGCAAAACACAGAAAGAAAAACCACCGCAACATTGCAGCAGCAGATGCCCGGTAAAACACAATGGTTGGGAAAGGTGATGATAGAGCCAGGGGGCATGGCTACGCAAGCCCAATCTGGCAATATGTTTGAGTACATCAGCATTAACCAGCAAGAAACCTTTTGGCCAGCTATGCAAAAAGAGCCCATCACCATGGTGATGACACAAGTAGACGTATTGCCTGAGCAAGAATCAATGAGTGGATGGAAAAAGTGGTTGGGAGACAACCAATTTGCAATAGCTGGCAATGCTGGAGATACAAAAAAAACACGCTTTTCCATTTCATTTCTTGTAGATGCTGAGGGTACGCTTGTAGAAGCAAGTATTAAAGGAGATGGCTCACTTTTTCAGGATAGTATTTTGCAGCAGTTCATACAAATGAAAGAATGGAAGGCAGCAGAAAGCCAGGGGGTGAGGGTTGCTTACCGCGGCTACCTCAACATCATTGCTGTGCAGTAAACAACATTTGCATACAACAAGAAAGCCTGCATCGTTTGCAGGCTTTTCTTTTTTTACAGCATCTTTGCTTGTATGACAAATAGCCAAGCAGCTCCTGCATGGAGCGATACAATTGTAGCGCTTTCTACACCGCCCGGCATTGGCGCCCTTGGTGTAGTTCGGTTGAGTGGCCCGCAGGCTATTGCCATTGCCGATGCATTAATGCCCGGAAAAAAAATTGCCAGTAAACCATCGCATACATTGCATGTCGGCTGGTTGAAATATAACGAATATGCAATTGATGAAGTGGTTATTAGTTTGTTCCGCAATCCTAAAAGCTTTACTGGCGAAGATGTAATAGAAATCAGTTGCCATGGCTCGCCCTATATTTTACAACAAACCATTGATGCCTGCATAGCTCTTGGTGCACGGCTGGCAAAGCCCGGGGAGTTTACACAACGTGCTTTTTTGAATGGCAAAATGGATTTGGCGCAGGCAGAAGCAGTGGCTGATATTATTGCCAGCCAAACGGCTGCTGCACAACAAGCGGCCTTGCATCAAATGCGTGGCGGTTTCAGCCATGTGCTGGCGCAACTTCGGGAGCAACTGATTCAATTTAGTGCGTTGATTGAACTGGAGCTTGATTTTGCTACAGAAGATGTAGAGTTTGCCGATAGAACTGCGTTGCAGCAACTGCTTGTATCGATTAATACAGTTGTGCAACAACTGATGAATAGTTTTAAATTAGGAAACGTCATTAAAGAAGGCGTATCTGTTGCAATTATTGGCAAACCCAATGCGGGCAAAAGTACTTTGCTCAATGCGTTGCTCAATGAAAACAGGGCCATTGTAAGTGAAATAGCCGGTACCACCCGTGATACCATTGAAGAAGTGTTGAATATTGACGGTGTTTTATTCAGGTTGATTGATACCGCAGGTATACGGCAAAGCGGCGATGTAATTGAAAGCATAGGTGTAGAAAAAAGCCTGGAAAAACTGCGCAAAGCAGATGTTGTTTTATACCTGTTTGATGTACACAGTTATAACGAAAACGAACTCAAAGAGGCGGTGACTTTATTGAAGGACAACGCAAGGCAATTTGTGCTGATTGGTAACAAAGCTGACCATGCAGCCGGTATAACCGAAGCGAGGCTGGGCGCTTATACATATGTGCCCATAAGTGCTAAAAGTCATATTAATCTGGATCTGCTGAAAACCAATCTTGTACAAACAGTAATGCAGGGTAAAACCAATCAGGAAAGTACCATTGTAACCAATGCCCGGCATTTTGCTGCACTACAAGAAGTACATAATAGTTTAACTGAAATACAGCAAGGCCTTTCGCAGCACATACCCGGCGATTTGATTGCATTAGACATACGCCGTTGTCTTCATTTTTTGGGAGAAATTACCGGTACCATTACCAACGAGGATCAGTTGGACTTTATCTTTTCAAAGTTTTGTATCGGAAAGTAAAACCCATTATGTAAAGTATTTTTTGCTGGCACATTTTATTGAAAGAATTACACCTGTCGATTGAAACACTGGTTTCTGCTTCGTGACAAACAAACGATACATTTATTGTTCAAACTTATCAGTCAGTCCATGACCGATATGACGAATTCTTCAAGCTGATTTTGAAAACTAATGGAAGTATTGCTGGCCATTCAAATCGTTTGTTGCTTGCTAAGAGGACAAGAATCTTACGGTAATACATCTCCTGTTTTCATACCATCACCAATATCTCCTTCTTACCAATTGGTTTGGTCAGATGAATTTAATACCGACGGTGAACCTGATTCTTCCAAATGGGGTATTGAAACAGGATTTAAAAGGAATGAAGAAACGCGGTGGTATCAAAAAGAGAATGCCACATGTGAAGGCGGCTCTTTGGTAATAACAGGTAAAAAGGAACGAAAGCCTAATCCTACACACGTTGCCTGCCAGGGTAAGACAGTCATTGCTTAAACAGGAACAGATTAACCAGCGCTGGAGTATGGTCCCGATAGCTATCGGGATTATGAGTGACAGCATGGTAGGTAACAGAAAGTTCAGAACCTTCAATGTAATCGACAATTGTACACGAGAAGTGCTGGCTATTGAAATAGATACCTCAATTTCTGCAAAAAGGGTGGTAAGAGTACTGGAAAAGATTATTGAACAAAGAGGTAAACCAACAACAATACGAACAGATAACGGTTCTGAATTTATGTCAAAAGAGCTTGAGTTTTGGTGCAAAGAGAAAGGGATAATCATCCAGTTTATACAAGCTGGCAGGCCTATGCAAAACGGTTATATAGAAAGGTTCAACAGACTGTACAGAGAAGCTGTGTTAGATGCTTATCTGTTTTTTGAACTACAGGAAGTAAGAATACTTACCCGTGAATGGATAGAAGAATACAACACCAAAAGACCACATGAATCACTTCAGAATCATACTCCCGAAGAATGGAAATTAAAACAAAACTATACCTTCAATACTCTAATTAAAGCTGTCTGAGAAAAGGGGTACTTATACTTCGAGTCGGGCTTCAACGATATTAAATATTTCAGGAAGCGTTTACAAGAGCAGTTTGGCGTATCTCCATCTGAGTATAAAAAGTAGTTTCAAATGGCTAACTGATTTAAGGTATTAACAGTGCCACAGATGCCCCCTGTTTTTGAGCGGAACAGGATACCGTCTTACAATATTTTAGCTGCCATTGCTATGGCCTGCCAAAGGCTATTTGGCAGGGCATGTAATAGTGCATTTTATTTGATGTGAAAATTACCTGATGATGAATGCCTGTTTAAAAAAAGTCGCTCTCAGCATCGTTAGCTTCATTTTTATTTTCCTGATTCATGGCGGCATTGCAGCTGCGCAGGGTACAAATGCTATATGGGAAAACCCCACTATTCAATTTGAACCAGTGTGGATTTATGTTCATTCACATAGACCTGAACCAGCGTGGCGTAGGAGGTGACAACAGTTGGGGTGCCTACACTCATGCTCCTTATTTGCTCACAGCCAAAACGTATTCATACAGTTACATCAAAGAGCCAAACAATAAATAATTTTCATGCGATATCCATTTCAACAATTGCTGTTGGGCATCTTTTTTATAGGCAGTTTAGTACCAGCCATGGCACAGTCAGGTAAAAAAGACAAGCCAAATATCATTCTTATTTATACAGATGATTTGGGTTATGGTGATGTGGGTGCTTACGGCACTTCTGCTATACCTACACCCAACATTGATCGTTTGGCGAAGAATGGTGTGCGGTTTACCAATGCACATGCTACATCCGCAACCTGTACGCCCTCCCGATTTTCATTGCTTACAGGCAAGTATGCCTGGCGTAAAGAAGGAACAGGCATTGCACCCGGCGATGCCAGCTTGCTCATACCCGTAGAAACAACTACGCTGCCAGGCATGCTGCAAAAAGCAGGTTACAATACGGCAGTAATAGGTAAGTGGCATTTGGGTTTGGGCGATGCTAAGCGGGCAGACTGGAACGGGAAAATTACCCCCGGCCCTCTGGAGATTGGATTTAATTATTCATTTCTTATTCCGGCCACCGGCGATCGGGTGCCTTGTGTTTTTGTAGAAAATCATCAAGTAGTTAATCTTGATAAAAACGATCCCATAACTGTAAGCTACGTTGCACCTGTAGATCCGGCTGCGCCAACGGGGAAAATGAATCCTGAATTGTTGAAAATGCTTCCTTCTCACGGTCACGACATGACTATTGTAAACGGAGTTAGCAGAATTGGCTATATGAAAGGGGGGAGTGCAGCGCTGTGGCGTGATGAAGATTTTGCAGACATGCTTGTGCAAAAAGCTGAAGCATATATCACCAAGCAGCAAAGCAATCCGTTTTTCTTGTATTTCTCTACACACGATATTCATGTGCCACGGTTGGCTCATGAAAGATTTGCTGGCAAAAGTGGTTTTGGACCAAGAGGTGATGTGTTGTTGCAGTTAGACTGGACTGTAGGACAGATAGAAGCCATGTTGAAGAAAAATGGCATTTTGGAAAATACACTGATCATTTTTACCAGTGATAACGGACAAGTGATTGATGATGGATATAAAGATGATGCTGTAGAAAAGTTGGGCAATCACAATCCTGCCGGTATTTTCCGTGGCGGTAAGTATAGCGCATTTGAGGCGGGCACTCGTGTTCCATTCATTGTAAGCTGGAAAGGAAAAATAAAAGGCGGTAAAGTAAATAACGCCTTATTTAGTCAGATAGATTTGTATGCAATGCTTGCAAATTTGACCGGAGGAACTGTGCCATCGGGGCAAGCGCCAGACAGTAAAAACAGTTTGCCGGTTTTGCTCAACAAAAGCCAGCAACACAGAGCGTTTTTGGTGGAGCAATCTATCAACTCAACACTCTCATTACTGGTTGGCGAATGGAAATATATTGAACCATCTAAAGGTCCTAAAAGCAACAAGGATACCAATACCGAATTGGGCAATCTTGCTACCCCACAATTGTATAATTTAGCCACCGATCCCGGCGAAACAAAAAATCTTGCAGTTGAATATCCGGAGCGGGTAAAGCAAATGCAAAAACAACTGGCCAATATCCGGAAGCAATAGTTGCGCCGGATTTGTTTTGCCACTTAAATCAACGGTTATGTACATGTGCTGCAAGAAAAGTAATAAGTGGATGGTGGCGCAAAGTTTGCTACTGTTGGGAATATGCATTGGTTGCGGTACCCGCAATACAGAGCAACAAACAACACCATCGCCAGATTCTGTGCATGCATGTATGCAAGTGCCTTCCCGGTTTGGTAATTTGTCCGCCGATTCTATCAACGACAGCAGTGCGGATACTTCGTATGCAGGCATGGTGTTCATACCTGCGGGCACTTTTGAAATGGGCGGCGATAATGAACAAGCAGCTGCAGATGAGTATCCCAAACACAAAGTGTCAGTCAGCGCATTTTATATGGATGCTACTGAAGTAACGAATGCGCAATTTCAGCAGTTTGTAAACGCTACGGGGTATATCACTACCGCAGAAAGAAAACCCGACTGGAACGAATTAAAAAAGACTTTGCCACCAGGCACTCCAAAACCGCCCGACAGTGTAATGGTGGCAGCATCGCTTGTGTTTAAGCCATCTGCAGGCCCGGTAGATTTGAATGACTACAGCCAATGGTGGAGTTGGGTGTCCGGTGCCGATTGGAAACATCCTGAAGGACCACAAAGCAATATCACAGGGAAGGAAAACTTCCCTGTGGTGCATATAAGCTGGTTTGATGCCATGGCTTATTGCAAATGGGCCGGTAAGCGACTGCCTACTGAAGCTGAGTGGGAATATGCAGCACGTGGGGGCCTTAGCAACAATATTTACCCATGGGGTAATGAGCATGTAAATGCGGGTGCAACCAAGACCAATAGTTGGGAAGGAAAATTTCCTTACCTGAACGAAAACAAAGACGGTTTTGCAAAGCTTGCGCCAGTAATGCGCTTTGATTGCAACCGGTATGGCCTTTTTGATATGGCGGGTAATGTGTGGGAGTGGTGCAGCGATTGGTATGATCATCAATATTACCAAACACAAGCATCTGCTATTGCAACTAACCCGCAAGGGCCGCAAAAAAGTTATGATCCGCAAGAGCCACACACACCTAAAAGAGTGCTGCGTGGTGGTAGCTTTTTGTGTAACGATGCTTACTGTAGCGGCTACAGAGTAGCACGTCGCATGAAGAGTAGTCCGGATACTGGATTAGAGCATACCGGTTTTAGGTGTGTAAAGGATGTGAAAGCCCCATAACGAGTGATCAAAAAAAGTTAGCAATGCATAAATCAATAGTCACGTTTTTGTATTTGTGTGTACAAGCGTTTGTTGCTACTGCTCAGCAAAACACGAAACAGCCAAATGTGATATTGATTGTAGCAGACGACCTTGGCTGGGCCGACTTAGGCTGCTATGGCAGCACATTTTACGAAACCCCCAATTTGGATAAACTCGCAGCAAACGGTGTCCGGTTTTTGCAAGGGTATGCCACCAGCCCGGTTTGTAGCCCTACCCGTGCCAGTATCATGACAGGTAAGTATCCTGTAAAAACGGGTGTAACTGATTGGATAAAAGGGCGGCAGGAAAAAGGTAAACCCGGAGCAGCTATTCGTGTGGGGTCCTACAAATTGGTCTATTTTTTCGAAGATAAAAGGATAGCATTGTATGACTTGGTGAATGATGTGGCCGAGAAAAACAATTTAGTAGTAAGCCATCGTAAAATGGCTATGCATCTTTCCAAAAAACTATTTCGTTGGCTGGAAAATAATGCTGCAAAAACACCTGTTATCAATCCCGGATACAGTGCATTGACAAAGACGTTTTGATATTTGGGCGTGTAAGTTTCGAAACATTTTACTGAGATGGTACGGAACGACCGAGATAAACCTCCAACTGAAACCTTGATTGAAAGTAATCAATTGACTGCCGAAGTATATTCGTTGATCAATCAGGTTCGTACAAGGTAGGTAAGCCTGCAGTTGAGGCAGTTGATGGAACCAATTTGAGGCAGGCTGCTCTCAGATTTATTGTGCGGCATTAAGGAATAGTGGAAATTGCATTTGAAGGCTAGCGTTACTTTTACCTGAAACGTTAGCATGCTGTGCAAGCTTCTTACACCAGGGCCTTGAGTGATAACGTCCCCAATTATTCAGTTATTTATCTTCCCGAAAAATCTGAAGCATTTCCGATACCGCCGGGAGAGTTAAACGTAAGCGCCAATCTGGTTGAGAATCCCGTTTGTCAGTAGTGTTGGATTAATGGTAAACAGTAAAAAAGTAATGAATGTATGACTCACAAAACCGCTATTTTATTTGTTACAGTTTTTTTATTGGCTACCACTTCACATGTGTACGCACAGGCATCATCGAAAAAGCCAAACATCATTTTCATTTTGGCCGATGATCTTGGATATGGCGATTTGGGTTGCTACGGCTCAACCGCTATACAAACACCGAACATAGATGCGCTGGCAAAAAAAGGCATCCGGTTTACCGATTTTTATTCAGGTAGTACTGTGTGTGCTCCGTCAAGAGCTTCATTAATGACAGGCCAGCATACCGGCCACCTCACCATTCGTGGCAATGGCGAAGTACCGCTGCCTGCTGCTGATAGTGTGCTGCCGCAATATTTGCATAAATCCGGATACGTGAATGGCATGGTGGGTAAATGGGGACTTGGCCAGGCGAATACAACCGGGCAACCAGCTTACAAAGGATGGGATTTCTTTTCCGGATTGCTACATCATGTAGAAGGCCATTATCAATTGCCCGATTCTGCATGGCAATTGCAAAGCGGTACGCCGGCCAAGGTGAAAATACCCGGCAATAAATATTCCAACGAATGGTTTAAAGACGAAGCCATCCGCTTTATTGAACAGCAACAACAGCAGCCTTTTTTTCTATACCTGTCCTTCACTTTGCCTCATGCAGAGTTGAACGTGCCGCAGGCTTTTTTACAGCCATATCTCCATCCCGACGGCAGCAGCAAGTTTGAGGAAGAAGTGCCACAAAGAAGTAACCAGCATTATGGCTATCAGCAATACCCCAAGGCAGCCTACGCAGCCATGGTATCGCAAATGGATTATTACATTGGCGAAGTGGTAGCAACACTTAAAAAGCTGCACATAGAAGATGAAACCATCATCATTTTTACCAGTGATAATGGCACTCATGCCGAAGGAGGCCGAACCCGCAAAGATGTAGCAGCAATGCAGAGCAGCGGACCATTGCGGGGCATTAAAAGAGATTTGTACGAAGGTGGTATTCGTGTTCCTTTTGTAGTGAGTTGGAAAAACAAGATTGCAGCCGGTACCAACTCTGCAAGCATGGGCGCATTTTGGGATGTGGTACCCACTCTTTGTGCTATAGCAGGTGCTACTCCTACGGCTGCTGTAGATGGCGTTTCATTGCTGCCCTCATTGTTGGGCAAAACACAACCGCCAAGAGATTGCTTGTACTGGGAGTTTTACGAAGGTGGATTTAAGCAGGCTATTCGGAAAGACAACTGGAAAGCCATCCGTTTTTTTAAAGGCACCGGACCCATTAAAACGGAACTCTATGATCTTACAACTGACATTGGGGAGCAACACAATATTGCTGCGCAGCACACTGCATTGGTAAAGCAACTCGAACTACTGATGGATCGGGAACACACAACGGCTGCACACCCGCTTTTTCAAATAAAATAGCATGTCATTTCTTGATGTCTGCAGTAGATAGTAAATGACAGTCGCCATTATAGAATCTATATTTTTACAGCATTATGAAAGAAAAAATATCCGCTGCATTTTTAGCTGCATACAACACTACACCAACCATCATCGTTCGATCTCCCGGCAGGGTAAATATTATTGGCGAACATACCGATTATAACAACGGATTTGTATTGCCTGCAGCAATCGACAAAGCTGCATACATCGCCATTTCATTAAGAGATGATGACCAGATTCATTTAACTGCTCTTGATTTAAATGAATCTTTTTCTATTTCCGTTACCGATTTAAAACCTGTTGGAGATGTGAGTTGGCCCAACTATATACTTGGTTCGGCAGCACAGTTTACAAAGCGGGGTATACAATTGACCGGCTTCAATGCGTTGCTCACCAGCGATGTACCCATGGGTGCAGGTTTGTCATCATCAGCAGCGGTAGAGTGTGCTACCGTATTTACTCTAAACCATTTGTTGCAAACAAATATCGACAGAGTGGCCATGGTAGAAATGGCACAAAAGGCCGAGCATGAATATGCAGGCGTTATGTGCGGCATCATGGATCAGTTTGCATCTATGATGGGCAAAGAAAATCAGGTGATAAAATTGGATTGTCGTTCGTTGGCATACGAATATGTGCCTTTCAATTTGGATGGTTACAAAATTGTATTGCTCAACACTAACGTAAAACATTCACTCGCATCGTCGGAATACAATACCCGCCGCAAAGAATGTACACAAGCAGTGGAGTGGGTGAGTGCTCATCATCCAGAAGTGCAATCACTGAGAGATGCTACCATTGCTATGCTGGATGAACATGTGCAGCCTAAAGACGCTGTGGTGTACAACCGTAGCCGCTATGTTGTTGATGAGATAGCCAGGTTGCAAGATGCTTGTAGTGATTTGCAGCAAGGCAACATTGCTGCCATGGGGCAAAAAATGTTTGCTACGCATGATGGACTAAGTAAGCTCTATGCTGTTAGCTGCAAAGAGTTGGATTTTCTGGTTGATTTTGTACGGAACAGACCAGAAGTTTTAGGTGCCAGAATGATGGGTGGCGGCTTTGGTGGTTGTACCATCAACATTGTACAAGAGTCGGCCATAGATGCGTTGGTTGCTGCTGTACGCCCTGCGTATGAGGCTGCCATGCAGCTGCCCCTGGACGTGTTCGTGGCATCCATTAAAAACGGCACAGAAATTATATAAGCATGTTTAATACAACGGAGCATCCGCATACGAGGCTCAATATTTTAACGGGTGAGTTTATATTGGTTTCACCCCACCGCATGAAAAGGCCCTGGCAGGGAAAGGTAGAAGCGGCTTCCAATACATCGCTGCCAGCATACGACCCCACTTGTTATTTATGCCCCGGCAATAAACGGTCGGAAGGTGCAATCAATCCGGTTTACACAAATCCGTTCGTGTTTACAAATGATTTTTCTGCCCTGCTGTCAGATACACCCACAGGTGGCACCAATGAGCAAGATTTATTGGTTAGTAAAAGTGAGGCCGGCATGTGCCGGGTAATTTGTTTTTCGCCCAATCACAGCCTCACACTTCCGTTGATGGATGTGGCTGATATTGAAAAAGTAATTCAGCTTTGGAAAGAAGAATTTACGGCGCTGGCGGCCCATACAAACATCCGGTATATCCAAATTTTTGAAAACAAAGGCGACATCATGGGGTGTAGCAATCCACATCCGCATGGTCAAATATGGGCTTCTACATCTGTGCCCGTAGAGTTGCAAAAAGAAACCACACAGCAACAGCAATACTTCGAGAAACATGGTCGCAGCCTGCTGAGTGATTACCTCACTTTGGAGTTGCAAAAGCAAGAACGCATTGTGGTAGAAAATGAGCACTTTGTGGCATTGGTACCGTACTGGGCAGTTTGGCCTTACGAAACCATGATTATTTCCAAAAGACATGTACAGCAGGTTACTCAATTTACTGCGGAAGAAGACACAGCTTTGGCCGATGTGCTAAAGCGACTGACTACCCGATACGATAATTTATTCAGCACTTCCTTTCCTTACTCTGCAGGTATGCACCAAATGCCGGTAAATGAATCGCCTAAACCAGGCTGGCATTGGCACATGCATTTTTATCCGCCATTGCTGCGAAGTGCCACAGTTAAAAAGTTTATGGTGGGCTACGAAATGCTGGCCACCCCCCAGCGTGACATTACAGCAGAAATGGCAGCTGACAAACTCCGCAGCCTTAGCGAAGTGCACTACAAACACAGTGCCGCTCAGCAATAGTGCCCATTTGTTCGTCATCACGAACAATATATAGGCCCGCTCCTTTTTGGGGTGGGCTTTTTAGTGCAGGTACTTCGGGCTTGTCATTCTTCAATCGCCTTTAGCAACCATCAGGCTGGCTTTAATAACTGCATTTCACCGTTAAACCAATCGTTTACACAGGTAAGCATCCCTTTGCTTTACTTTTACCACGCAATTTATTTTGAGGTATGACTGTAGACGAAAAACTCATCGGCCATTTGGCCAACCTTGCCCGGCTCGAATTTGACCCGGCTGCAAAGCAGGCCATGCAAGCCGACATGGAAAAAATAATTGGCTTTGTAGAAAAGCTGAATGAACTGGATACCACAGGCGTGGCCCCACTCAGGTTCATGGGCGAAGCTGCCAATGTGTATCGGGAAGACATGCCCGGCGAAAACTTGCCGGTGGCAAAGGCATTGCAAAATGCGCCGCACAAAAACGAGTCATTCTTCAAGGTTCCAAAAGTGATCAAACGCGACTAATCAATAACATCATGCAGGGTATCATTCACATCAGTAATATTCGTAAGTCCTATTTCATGGGCAGCCAGTCGTTGGAAGTGCTCAAGGGTTTAAATCTTGACATTTACAAAAATGAATACGTAGCCCTCATGGGTCCTTCGGGGTCGGGCAAAAGCACCCTTATGAATATCCTCGGCTGTTTGGATAGCCCAACTTCCGGCACTTACATTTTAAATGATAAAGATGTAAGCAAAATGGAGGATGCCGACCTGGCGCAAATTCGTAACAAAGAAATTGGCTTCGTGTTTCAACAGTTTAACCTGTTGCCAAGGCTGAGTGCTGCTGATAATGTGGCCCTGCCGCTTATTTACGCAGGCATTGCCAAAAAGCAGCGCCGCGAAATGGCGATGGAAGTGCTCCAGAAAGTAGGGTTGGCCGATAGAAGCCATCACAAGCCCAATGAGCTTAGCGGTGGTCAAATTCAGCGGGTAGCCATTGCCCGGGCCTTGGTCAATAGTCCGGCTATTATTTTGGCCGACGAACCTACCGGTAACCTTGATTCTAAAACTTCCGTAGAAATTATGGACCTCTTTTCTGCCATTCAGGAAGCGGGCAATACGGTGGTGTTGGTTACCCACGAAGAAGATATTGCCGGCTACGCCAAAAGGGTAATACGCTTACGTGACGGCGTGGTGGAAAGTGATCATACGCAAGTAAGCCGCAAGCATGAACATGTGCATGAATAATCGTGGGCAATCTTCTGAACATTCCTACATTGCCTTTGTTACACCCACTATTACAGGTAAATAAACATGGCATTTAAGATTTATACTAAAACAGGAGATAAGGGTACCACTTCGCTTATTGGTGGTACAAAAGTATTGAAGAACCACAGCCGTATTGAGTCTTACGGTACTATCGACGAACTCAATTCTTACATCGGATTAATCAGAGATTTGCTTCAGCATGAAGCATCGGGCAAAGTGTTGCTAGAGATTCAGGATCGCTTATTTACCATCGGGTCTTCGCTGGCCTGCGATCCCAATAAAGAAACACCCCTCAAAATTCCTGACCTCAAACCGTCGGACATCAGCCTCCTCGAAACCGAAATGGACAGTATGGACGAAGTGCTGGAGCCGATGAAATCATTCATTTTGCCCGGCGGGCACCCCACCATTTCTACTATTCATATTACCCGCTGCGTGTGCCGACGTGCAGAGCGGTTGTGTGTACAACTCATGGAGATGGAAGAACCCGTGGAGCCGTTGGTACTCAAATACCTCAACCGGCTCAGCGATTATCTTTTTATGCTCGCCAGGTATGCCGGCCATTTGTACAAGGTGGCCGATATTCCATGGAAGCCAAGGGTTTCGTAGGAAATCAGGAAATAATTACACCATCTTTCATTACCAGTTTTCGGTCGCTCAGGTTCGCCAGCGACTCATTATGGGTCACAATCAAAAATGTTTGCCCCAGCTGACGGCGTAGTTCAAAAAAAAGTTCGTGTAATTCCTGAGCATGCTGGCTGTCGAGGTTGCCGGTGGGCTCATCAGCAAACACAATGGCTGGCTGATTAATCAGTGATCGGGCCACAGCAATACGCTGCTGTTCACCACCAGAAAGTTGAGATGGCTTGTGGTCTTTTCTATCGGTCAAATCTAGCAGGCGCAGCAATTCCAGTGCTCTTTCTTCCACCGCTTTTTTGTTGCTGTTGCCAATCCAGCCGGGTATGCAAATGTTTTCCAGTGCTGTAAACTCTGGCAGTAAATGATGAAATTGAAACACAAAGCCGATATGTTCATTGCGAAACCGGGCCAGGGCATTGCCTTGCAAGCCGGTCACCTCTGTGTTGTTGATGCTGATACTGCCGCTGTCGGGTTGATCGAGGGTACCTAAAATGTGGAGCAGCGTACTCTTGCCCGCTCCCGAAGCTCCCACAATGGATACCACTTCGGCTTTTGCCACCGAAATATCTACCCCTTTCAGAATCGTCAAATCTCCGTATTGCTTCTTGATTCCTGTCGCCGATAGCATACCATTCATTTTTCTCTCCGGTAAAAGTATCTGATTCACTGTGTTTATCAACCACACTTCAGTTGGTACTCCACAATTTGATGGGCTTTGCACAACTACATTTGGTAATTTCTGTGATACATATACATTTGCCAAAATTTTTAAGGAGGGTAATCTGTATGTTTTGGACACTCGAACTCGCATCTCACCTCGAAGATGCCCCCTGGCCGGCCACAAAAGATGAACTGATTGACTATTCAATTCGTTCAGGTGCTCCTATTGAAGTAGTGGAGAACCTGCAGGAACTGGAAGACGACGGCGAAATTTATGAAGGCCTCGAAGATATTTGGCCCGACTATCCAAGTCAGGATGATTTCTTCTTTAATGAAGACGAATATTAATCTACAAGTAGCACTAACTGTTTGTAAAAAGCCATTCTTTTATAGAATGGCTTTTCTCTTTGTTCTTATTGCTGCTTAAACGTTAGTTTGAAAAAGATGAGCAATAAACTCAGCACACATACTATGCCGTTACAAATAATAACCGGCCAAAGCATAGGGCTGTTGAATATGCCATAAATAAGCCATACAATGGTGCTGATAAAGACAATCAGCATCATTTCAAAGCTCAAATCATCGGCACGTCTCGTTTTCCAGGTTTTGTATACCTGTGGCATAAAAGTAACCGACGACAGAAACGAGCCTACAAGTCCAACCATTTCTACCCAGTTCATAGGTGTTTGGTTTTAAAAATGAAACTCCCGGCTTTGCGCTGCTTTGTGTTTTGAGCTGCTGCAGGTTGGCCGGGAGTTGTCTGTTATCAGATAGTTGCTGACCTTACTTTTCCATTTGTTCTATCACATCTTGCGTTACGCCGGTAAAGCTGAACCCGCCATCGTGAAAAAGGTTTTGCATGGTCACCATACGGGTAAGGTCGCTAAACATCGTTACACAATAGTTGGCGCAGTCTTCAGCAGAAGCATTACCCAACGGGCTCATCTTTTCTGCAAAGCTCATAAAGCCATCAAAACCCTTTACGCCACTGCCAGCAGTGGTACGGGTGGGGCTTTGGCTAATGGTATTGATACGCACTTTCTTTTTCTTACCATAGTGATAGCCAAAACTGCGGGTAATGCTTTCGAGCAAGGCCTTGGCATCAGCCATTTCGTTGTAGTCAGGAAATACACGCTGCGCTGCTATATAGGTCAAAGCAACGATGCTTCCCCATTCAGATATGGCGTCCATTTCGTAAGCCACCTGGCACACCCGGTGCAGGCTAAGTGCCGAAATATCCAATGTCTTATGCTGAAAATCGTGGTTCAGGTTTGTGTAATGAAAGCCTTTACGAATGTTCAGACTCATGCCAACAGAGTGCAGCACAAAGTCTACCGGGCCGCCAAAATGAGCCATTGCTTCAGTAAACAGCTTTTTAATATCATCATCATTCGAAACATCGGCCGGGATAACAGGGGCATTGCCGCAAGCTTCAGCCAATGCATTGATTTCGCCCATGCGTAGTGCAATAGGGGCATTGGTCAGCACCAGCTCAGCGCCTTCTTCGTAGCACTTCTGTGCAGTTTTCCAGGCAATTGACTGGTCGTTGAGGGCTCCGAAAATGATACCCTTCTTTCCTTTCAAAAGTTGATTCGCCATAATAAGTCTGATTATGTCTTTAATAGGTCACGCTTTTAGCATAAACGCGGCGGTAAATGTAGGATTTATAAGAGTATGACATGTCCGCATGCCTTGAGCAAAAGCCGTAGCATTACTGTCGAATGAATAATAAAGAGTAAACGCACTAAATAAGAAGACAGAATTTCGAATATTATTTCGGTCAACTCAATGGAAAGAAAATTAATTAATCACTTCAAATACAAGCGTGGCAAGGCTTTCAGGCTTTACAATCATTTTTCATTCTAAAAAAAGTTGGAGGGAATGAATATGCCCTTATCTTTGCCGTCCGCTTTTGAAAAACGAGTATGTTTTGATGGGTTTAGGAATAGTTCTTTATGAGGGTTTTGGGGTAAGAATTTTTTGAAGTTGGTTTTAGGTTTTGCTGATGAGTGTCTTGAAAAAAAACTTCAAAAAATAGTTGGCCAAAAAGTTGGTTGAATAAAATTTC
>NZ_DAIRUZ010000007.1:0-247411 GCF_036803085.1 Phnomibacter sp.
CTTACCTCTGAACACAGCTATAGAATACATTTACACAAAGTGTTTTATACTACCAATTACACAGATAAACGGCTTTTTGCGCAGCCTGGTCATCTGTAATCTCTTCACTACACCTACAAAGAATCTTTCTCTAATACAGTTACCGATTAAATTTACACAAAGTGTTTTATACTACCGTAACCACGCTTAGGTAAATTCCGAAATGTTGCTCTGACAGATAAGGCAGGTTCTCATTCCTAGTTGATCTAGAAAATTTTTCTCTAACAAATATGCATTGTAAACTTGGTTGGCTTTCTCTTCTTCAAAAAACACGCCGGAATTTGGATGAAAAACGCCTTCTTCATTATAATTATTTCGAATATTAGAACAGTTAAAATCTAAATGATAAATCCATCGAGGATAAGTTCTTTTATTAGCAAAATTTTGATCCCTATTAAAGAGTTGATTCCACTCATCATCACTTAGGCTCTCATAAAATAATTTGAATCTATCCCTATAAAACATATAGTTATATAATTCAAGAAAATAGATACTCTGATTGATGAAATTTTCTTTTATCTTTTTGAAATCAATGTTACTGGAATCTTTGTAAGAAAAATGTTTTCTGAGCCTATTGATGTCATCATCTGACAGTTTAGCAGATTTAAGAAAAACATAAGCATAATAAACAACAGACTGAGATGTCGCATTAGTTATGTAAACTAAATTTTCATTCTCTTTAAATGATTTTGCTTCAAATTCAATTTCTTTCTTTTCTAAACCCTCCTCTCTTAAACAGTTTATGAATCGATTTCTAAGATTTTGAACATAGACATCGTCCTTTCCTCTAACACTAGAAACATAACTAATATGACCCAATAGTGAAGCTTTTAAGAATGATACCAACTCTTTGTTAGTTATACATTTCTTAATAAGCCCTTTATCAACATAAACACCAATATATCGATACTTCTTTCTTGTTGAGTTAAGCATCTTCTCAAAATACCTATCCCCATATTTAGTTGCGGCCTTTTCAATTCCAATCGATTCGCATGAATAAACTACTGCCCTGAGCCACTTAAGATATTCACGGCTAATATTTAATTTTTCATTTAAAACAACACCTGTAATTCTCAACCTCTGCCCCTTTCTGAGGAAAAATGTTTTTGCTTCTTGAATTTGAAATTGCCACTTTTCAAGTTCAATTTTGACATCCCTTTCTACCTGCTTTAAATTTATTCTTCCGTCAATTGCAGAAAAGGTAAGATCGTCTCCATATCTAGAATACTTTATACCATTTATCGAATTGGCAAATTTGTCGAAGTCATATAAAATAATATTTGAAATAGTTGGAGATGTGGGTGCGCCGGCCGGAAGAAATCCTTCAAAAGTAGTTAGATGTACAAGCCATTCAATACAATATTGAGGTAATCTTGGCAAAAGTCTTCTTAATCCATCCCTAACATGGATACTCTTGATTGAAGGAAAAAAGTTCGCTAAGTCTAGCTTCAATATCCTTTCACTCCCAAAGTGAACTTCAGCATTTGACTTGTTGTTGCGACAAATATCAGAATCAGACTGCTCTGTTAATGTGATTCGTGGTATATAAGAATGAACTGGCAATTGAGTAGGCAAGTAGTAATTTGTCAAATATGAAGCGGTCAAATAAAGATTCAAAGTTCTCTGAATTTCACTGACATAATATTCAGGATAGTATACCTTTCTTAGGGTACTCTTTTTCTTTATTTCGAAACAAGTATAACTAGGAAGTATGTTCATCAATAGATAGTCTTGATTTACTCCTAGAAGAACAGCTAACCCACTAAAATCTCGAATGTTTTCTAACTCATTCGACAATAGAAGAAAATCGCTTGGTGTTTTAACTTTTTTTGAATACATATATATGATATATCAAAAATAATTATAAACAGAAAAGAGAAGTCTATAGCCTTCTCCTTCTGTCGTTCATGTCGCTAACTTGAAATGATGATTTGCAGTAACACAAATCATATGGTTAAGTTATAGCTTTTTATTTAAAAAAACTTTTAAAGATGAATAATTCCCTATGATGCGAATTAGTTAAGAGTAAGTTGCAACATATAAAAGGAGGCCTATACATATCTTTGACAGTATCCAAATCAGGCAATGCCATGTCTTTTTCTACACTGGCATCAATACTATCCACATTACTAAATGTAAACACCGGATTGAATACATGTTCTACTTCTACTAAATTTTAATTGCACAACTGCGAAAGCAAACGCTAGAATTGAACAGTATAACCCATAGATGTAATTTATTTTAATAACAATGCCTTCGGCCTTGTAAAAATATCATCATCGGTCAGCTTTACTCTCCAGGTAGCACAGTTGAGCACCCCACCCTTCTTGGCTAATTCCGGACAAACAATGCCGATAATTTGTCGGCCTCCAAACACATCCTGATAAGAAATATCTGCTTCCATGTCCTCGAATATGTTAAACCACGGCATAAAAATATATGGACCAACTTCCAGATAGTTGAGGTAGCAGCCGGTGGCATCATAAGCGTCTTTGTTTTTCCAGGCGTAGTAAGGAAAAGTGCGGCAATGCAAGCCTGCGTTGTGCAGGCTCCACCGCAAGGCAAGGCCAAAATCACGGTACGGTGCTGTATTGGGATAATGGTTGACCAACACGGTGTTTTCATCGAGGAATCGCACCATGCTGTCCGCATGACCAATAGGATCATTCGGTTCTTGTGGAATGACGATGAGTTGTTCCACTTTAAGCTGTGCTTTTATTTCTTGCTTCAAAGCATATTCGTGCCATCCTTCGTTTTCCTTGAATATTTTGGTGGTTACAATTGCTTTGTTGCCGCAGGATACCACATTGCCACCATCCAGCTTTATAGTGAGTGGCGTAGCTCTCAATTCGATGGCTTCGCAAATCGCTTTGGTATTCGAAATGGTCTTTTGCCACTTTTTTGCTTGTAGGTAATCCGGATCGTATTTGTAATGCACAAAATAATCGTCCTTGGTCTGCAACGGCATAAAGTCGGTTACCCAAATATCCTTGCAACCAGGAATCAATCCGTGATGTATACCATACCGGTCGAATTGAAACACCAATCGGCGGTAGATATCCGGAAATTGCACAGGAAAAAGATCGGCCAAAAAAACGGCATTGCAATCAGCGTTCGCAATCATACTAAAAGCGATTTACAGCAGCTTCTTATCGATACGCACAAATGGAAAAATCAAGACCACTAAAGCCGCATACACCAAAGATGGTCGCACAGATAGCAATGTATTTGCAAAGCGCTTCTATCTGCTTTGAAGCGCTTTCTGATAGGATAGTTTCATAACAGGTTTATGGTCTATTACGTCAACACTGCAGCAAACGAGATATCCGTGTTTTGCCACGCTGTAATCAAGACAAATAGCAGCATTGTTTTCAATAGACGGCTTTCCTTTCAGCCAATAGTGTCCGAAAAATACAGGCACATGATCTGTGTATGAAAATGGTTCGACATCATCCGGCAAACTTTCATTCGCCAATTCAGGAGGACAATCCATCAGATAGTGATTGAAAGCGATTGGAGCTGCTTTTGGCGTCCACCATTTTATTCTGCTCTCATTGCGCAGCACTCCTCCTTTATCTAAGAAAAAATGTCCCTCAGGCAACGTGTATTCCTTGCCCTTCAGTGTTTCGTTGATGACGGTAAATCCTTCGCCCCGATTGCTTTTATCATTGGCCAATCGAAGGATTTCGGTATTGATACCCGTATAATTTTCTTTCAGCCATTGAATGTGCTTTGCATCCCAACAGGCATGCACCACACGTATGTAGCCAAGATCGAGAAACAACGGCAGCGTTTTGAACCAATCAAGAAAATACTGCCACTCTTTCTCTACGTGTTTAAACTGTTTGAGCGTATCGATGTGTTGCTCAATTTCCGTCAGCGAATGATCACGGAAAAATCCACCTTTCTCAATATGTGGCGTATGAAAACTAATTGCGTTGAATTCATGATTGCCCATTATTGCCAAAGCGTTACCAGCATCGCACATGTCTTTGATGAGGTGCAATGTCTCCCGTATCATCGGCCCCCTGTCAATGTAATCACCCACAAATACAGCTTGTCTTCCCGCCGGGTGTGTGTACACACCTCCTTTCCTTTCGTATCCCAATTGCTGCAACAGTATTTCCAACTCCTGCGCATACCCGTGTATATCGCCGAAAACGTCGTATTTCATGATACAAGTTTACTACGCAAAATACCAACCTATTTGCGAAGCTGGTTTTACCGTGAGCCGAATAAACCTTACAATTGGCTCATACCAACTAAAAATAGCGATCACCTTTTATGGCATAACCTGCAAAGGATTTGCAACAGCTATTGTAAATTGGCGTCTTTGTTCCATACGGAAAAGCTGTCGGAAGAAGTACCAGCTATTTGTTGAATAGGTGAGGATACTTTGCAAATAGACTGCAATCAAATTCAGAAAACTTTGTGCCCGTTTTCAATAAACCCGCCCAAATATGATTCTCAATCTTCCAACCTGTTCCATACAAACAGAAACGGTAGTACAGATAGATGAAGCCACCCGTTTGGCCCTTTCGGCTCAACATGCCGAAGAAGGACAGGTTATTTTGCATGTTACTTATAACAGCACTGATGTAATGGAATGGATTCGAATTTGGCCCACTACCTATTTGGTGCCATTTCCAGCAAGCGAAAAAGTGCAACTGATACACGCATACAATATTGGCATTTACCCCAATTGGCTGACAATTCCAGCCAATAAACCACACATCTTCACACTTGTGTTTGACGCACTGCCGAAATCCTGCAGCAGCTTCGATTTGTGGGAAAAGATACCGGAACCGGGTGGGTTCTTGATCCGCGATATTCAACGGAATAAGTCAGATGTGTATCACCTCACAATGCATTAATTGCATCTCAACATACTTTTTTTAAATTACTCCGACGCGGTTCTTTCAGGGGTGTTTCTTGTTATGTAATTTATTTTTATAACTTTTTACTACTGGTACAGCCCCATAATCTTCGACATATCATCTTTTATTTTCGAGGCGACAACTTTGGCGTAGTGCTGCGTTTGTTTAATGGTAGCATGCCCCAGCATTTTACTCACTGATTCAATAGGAACACCATTGCTCAACGTGACCGTTGTGGCAAACGTGTGCCGGGCAAGGTGCATGTGCAGCGGTTTTTCAATCCCCGCCATCTGGCCGAGTATTTTAATGCCTTCATTCATTTTTTGGTTGGAGGAAACATACCACATAAAATCTCTGATATCTCCGGTAGGGCTGTAAGACTGAAGAATACGGGCTGAAGCAGGCAGCAACGGAATAATACTTTGCTCACCCGTTTTTTGCCTCGCTTTGATGATGTAATAACTACCATCCTTTTCCTGAAAAATATGCTCACCTTTCAAACCCTTTAAGTCTACATAAGCCAGACCAGTATAACAGGCAAACAAAAAGATATCCCGCTTACGGGCCATGTTTCTGTCCTTTAATTCTAACGCCACTAGCTTATCAATTTCTTCCTGGTTGAGAAAGCCAGGATACACCGGCTTCAACCGGAGCTTCAATTCCCGAAAGGGATCATTTTTTATCACACCAGCTCTTATGGCTGGCAGTAGTACCGTTTTTACAAACGACAAATGTTTTACTGCTGTATTGTGTTGCAAATTGCGGGTGGTGCGCAGGTATCGAAAATACTTTTCTAGAAAATGGGTGTTTAAGCGGTTGATGCTATAGTTCCGCACTTTGAATTCTTTCATCAGAAATTCTTCCGTGTGCAAAACACTGCGCCGGTATTTTTCATACGTGGCTTTGGTGACGTCCACCCCTGCACGAAGCTTTACTTTTTCGGCACCTTCCCGCAGGTAGTCGATGAGCAATTGCGGACGCTCCTCTTTGCCCTTGATTTTATCAATCAATTCTTCCAGGCTAAACACGTCGCCATTGAACCGCAACTGATCAAATGCATTGGCAGCTTTCCGGTGCAGCATTTCCAGATTGCGGTTGCCTTCAACAGCCATTTTTGATTTGCGGTCAAATTTTCCGGCGGATGCATTCCAGTCTTTTTTACTGCAATACAATGCTGTAAAAAGATCTCTTCGCTCATTGCGAAAAGTGATTCTAAAAATGATGGGGAATTGGCCCTTTTTATTCGGAGATGTGTTTCTCAGCATGAAGCCAAATCGAATGTCCATGAAATCCAACATAACGGTCAATCATTTTGATGATTAAAATTGACGTGTTGGTGGAACTTAGAAACATGCAAAATGAAGCATATCGCAGCAGTCCAAAATGCCCAAAAAAAATGTCTCTAAAATCACACCAAAACGTGGTGTAATTTCGGAGACATTTGCACTTTTCCAGAAACTCAAATAATGTATAAAGCGTTGATTTGCAGCGTTTTGCAGCGTTTTTCGCAGTGTAAAAAGCAGAGAGGAAGGGATTCGAACCCTCGATACAGTTTCCCGTATACCCGCTTTCCAGGCGAGCCCCTTCAACCACTCGGGCACCTCTCTGTATGGGGCGGCAAAGCTAAGGTTTGAGAGCCAGTGCACAAAACAACAGAAAATCATCATTATCCTTTTACCTGCCCTATAACTCGTTTTGTGTTTTGCTTTTATCAATATCTTGTCCGCCAACTATGCGATTCGTTCTGTCAAAAAATGGCTGGCTCCAGTTGGGTAGTTTGGCCCTGTTTATTTTCTTGTGGGCCACCAATCCTTTTGGACTACAACCATTGGCACAAAAAGCTGTAGCCTGCGCCGGGCTCATGGTAACACTGTGGGTTACCGAAGCATTGCCCATGGCTGTTGTTTCTTTATTGCCCATTGTGTTGTTTCCGCTGTTGGGCATTTGCAGCACTGCAGATGCAGCAGCGCCATACGCCAATCCCGCTATCTTTTTATTCATGGGTGGTTTTATGATTGGCCTCGCCATCGAAAAATGGGACCTGCATCGCCGCATCGCTTTAAACGTAGTCAAGTTTACAGGTACCAGCGGCAACCACATTATTCTCGGCTTTATTTTGGCCACCGGCTTTTTAAGCATGTGGCTCAGCAACACCGCCACCACCATGATGATGTATCCCATAGCCATGAGTGTGGTGCAGGTGCTCGAACGCAACCGAGAAAATGACGTAGCCATTCGCAACATGGGCATTTGCCTGCTTTTGAGCATTGCCTACGCCAGCAACTTTGGCGGCATTGCCACCATCATTGGTACGCCGCCCAATGTATCGTACACTGCATTTCTGAAAAAGACTTACGGCTACACTTTTCAGTTTGCCGATTGGATGATTATTGGCGTACCCATTTCCATCATCCTCATGTTTACCTTGTATTGGGTGATGACCCGTGTGCTGTACCGCAACCAAATTAAAAGCAATGCCGCAGCAAGGCAAGTAATACAACACGAACTGCAGCAACTGGGCCGCATGAGTGTACCCGAAAAAAGGGTGCTCGTTATCTTTTGCCTCACCGCTTTTCTGTGGATTTTCAAAGACCTCATCAATACCAAACTGCATACCAGTTTCGATGATAATCTGATAGCCGTAATGGGTGCCATACTGCTGTTTGCCATGCCCAGTGGCGATACCAAAGGCATTGGCCGACAGCTACTCGAGTGGACCGACACGCACAAAATGGCATGGGGCATTTTGCTGTTGTTTGGCGGCGGTATTTCGCTGGCCAACCAGCTCGATGAAGTTGGCATTATCGACAGCCTGGGTAAATGGATGGCTGCCAGTGCCGGCAGTAACCTGTTTGTATTGGTGCTGGTGATAACGCTGGTGTCCATTTTCGTTTCCGAAATACTGAGCAACGTAGCACAGGTCATTGTATTTGCACCCGTGCTGGCTGGAATGGCCGATGCCATGCAGCTCGATCCATTGCTATTGGCCACGCCCATGGTGCTGGCCGCCAGTTGCGCCAGCATGCTGCCCATGGGTACTCCGCCCAATGCCATTGTGTTTGCCAGCGGCCGCCTCCGCCTTGCCGACTTGATTAAAACGGGCCTGGTGATGAACCTCATCGCCGTTGTACTCATCACCCTGTTTTGTTATTATGTATTGCCCTATGCCGTAGCACATATCCGTTAGCGTTATGTTTTTATTGTGGGGCTGTCAACTGCAGTGCAATCAGCAGCTGCAGTTGGGGCTATCACTTGTAGTGGCCTTCGTGCCTCAGGCCAGCTACCCGTTCTATCCCCCAGCCCTTCAGCCATGTGCAGCTATTGTGCCTGCCTCCATAAAATCAACCAGCCCACGGATGTTGCCGTGAGCTGAATGGTTGGTACTAAAATTCTGGGAGAGTAGTTCTGAACAGTAAACTACCACTCTTTTTATACGCAGTTGGTTTTGCTTGTACACAGGGTGTGAAAACAGGCAGGAAATAAGGAATAGGCAATAAGTAAATAGAAAGCAATCACACATCCTTTGTGCTACTCTTTGTCTCTGAGCCTTCGTGATTCAAAAGAAATAGATTGCAGTTTGCAATTCACAATTTGCAGTAGTCGAACTGTTGCCCTGCAATCCCGACAGCTACCGGGAGCATACTGCCAACTGCAAACTCTTCGTGCTTCTTCGTGGTTCAAAAAAAAACTGTGTACCTCTGTGCCAACCTCCAATTCCTCTGTGTTTAAATCCCTCAAATCTTATACTCAATAAACCCCTTATTAATCGTCGCTATTTTTCTTGTACGGCGAAAAACACCCACGCCTTCGCGGCTGCCACCATCATTGGTATTGCCCTCTATCACAGTAATGAAACCGCCCTGCACACTTTCTACAATGCCGGTATGTCCTTGTCCCCCACCAAAGTTCATGATGAATATTTGTCCCGGCTTTATCAGTGCCGGATTATTCACCGCTTCTTCTGCTGTTATTTTTTTGCCGGTGGTTTTGTTCCAATGCGCCAGTACGCCGCCTGTTTTTACCAACGGGTTGGGCTTTTCTGCCGCCAGTGCTGTTTCTTCAAAACACCAGTACACAAATGCGGCACACCATGCTGCCGGAAAGTTGATGCCCACTGTGTGTAAATACTTTTTAATACGGGGCCCCCAATTGCTGCCGGTGGGTTGCTCCAGTACACCTATTTCGCCACGGGCGGTTTGCAGCATCGCCTCTGTCCATTTGCTGCTGGTGCTGTGGTTATCGGGCACTTTGGCCTTGCCAAACAGCGCCTCCCAGGTAATGCTGCCCACCTCGCCATCTATGGCCAATGGCATGCCTTCCTGATCGGTAAAACGGGCCTGAAACAAGCGAATGGCCTGCTCCGTTTTGGGGCCAAAAACACCGGTGCCATCAAACCGATCGATGCCCAGTTGTTGTAATCTTGTTTGAATGGCTTTTACAATGCGGGTGTCGGTATCGCCCTTGCAGATAATGCGGCCGGGATATTTCATATGAAAGTTTTACTGGTAAACATTAAGATTTGAAACAGCCTCTTGTCTTGCCCACTCGTCTTGTCGTTTGTTGTTTCATGCAGCATCAGCAATGTTGTTCGCCAAGCATCCGTTGCAATTACAAGTTTCGGACAGATTGCCCATAAATGCTATGACATTCGACAGTTTAAAAACACTCCATCGTCATGCTTTTTACTGCTAAATGACAGCTGCGTCTGCACCACATCAGCTACATTTGCGCAACCAATTTGAATGTTAGATGGCAGATGACAGATGTTAGGATATACATCTTTCCACAGCATTAACTTGACCCGCTTTCAACATCCCAACTTGTGAACCATTGAACTTTGGAACTTGTGAACTTGTGGAACTTTTAAAAAACACATATATGGACTACCGGATAGAAAAAGACACAATGGGCGAAGTGCAAGTGCCCGTGAATGCGTACTATGGAGCACAAACCCAGCGCAGTGTTGACAATTTTAAAATTGCGCAAGACATCAACCGCATGCCCAAAGAAATCATTCGGGCATTTGCTTACCTCAAAAAAGCGGCGGCCATCACCAACTTTGAAGCAGGTGTACTGCCCGAAGAAAAATGCAAACTCATTGGCCAGGTGTGCGATGAAATTCTCGAAGGCAAACTCGATGATTATTTTCCGCTGGTAGTGTGGCAAACGGGTAGCGGCACACAAAGCAACATGAATGTAAACGAAGTGGTGGCCTACCGCGGCCATGTGCTTAATGGTGGCAGCCTTACCGATAAGGAGAAGTTTTTACATCCTAACGATGACGTGAACAAATCACAGTCATCCAACGATACTTTCCCGACTGCCATGCACATTGCAGCGTATAAAATTTTGCTGGAAGTAACCATCCCCGGCATTGAGAAGCTGCGCAATACACTGGCCGAAAAAAGCAAGGCTTTCATGAACGTGGTGAAGATTGGCCGTACCCACTTTATGGACGCTACACCACTTACACTCGGTCAGGAGTTCAGTGGTTATGTAAGCCAGTTGAACCATGGTTTAAAAGCCATTAACAATACACTGGAACACCTGAGTGAACTGGCGCTTGGTGGTACAGCCGTAGGTACTGGCATCAACACGCCAAAAGGCTACAGCGAAAATGTAGCGAAGCATATTGCAGCTCTCACCGGTTTGCCTTTTGTAACAGCTGAAAACAAGTTTGAAGCCCTTGCTGCTCACGACGCTATTGTGGAAGCACATGGTGCGTTGAAAACTGTGGCAGTGAGCCTCATGAAAATAGCCAACGACATCCGCATGCTCAGCTCAGGACCTCGAAGTGGTATTGGTGAAATTTTCATCCCCGACAATGAGCCCGGTTCTTCTATCATGCCCGGTAAAGTAAACCCCACCCAGTGCGAAGCACTCACCATGATAGCTGCTCAAGTGTTGGGCAACGATGTGGCCATCAACATTGGCGGTGCTACCGGTCATTTTGAACTGAACGTATTTAAGCCGGTAATGATTTACAACTTCCTGCACAGTGCCCGCCTCATTGGCGATGGTTGTGTCAGCTTCAACGATAAATGTGCTGTAGGTATCGAACCCATTGAAGCCAACATTAAAAAGCACGTAGACAACAGCCTGATGCTGGTGACGGCTTTGAACACCAAGATTGGTTATTACAAAGCTGCTGAAATAGCGCAGAAAGCCCACAAAGAAGGTACTACGCTGAAAGAAATGGCGGTGAAGCTGGGCTATGTAACACCAGAAGAATTTGATGCATGGGTGATTCCTGCCGAAATGGTTGGTGAACTCAAGTAACCTGATACATAGAAAAGCAAAAAGCGACCAACAAATGTTGGTCGCTTTTTTATTGCAGCTGTCGCTGGCCTCCTGGCCTGTGACAAAGCCGGTACTCATATCCATTTAATCTGCGCATCTGTGGCAAAACCAAATTTAAACCTTACATCTTCACCAATCGTAAGGCATCCAGCATTGCCGTGTTCACATCTACATTCATGTTGATGTTCCATGACTCCAGCTTGAGTTGCAGGTTGTTAGTGCCGGCATTCAAATTCACGTACCGTGCATTGCTGTAGCCCCATTCGCTCCATTCATCTTTGCCCCGTTGCGGAAACACAAAGCTGCCTGCATAGTGCGTATTTACATACAAACTGCGGATGGCACATTTGTTATCCGTATTCCATGGGCCACTGCCATTGGCATATCGAAAGTCAATCAAGTAACGACCAGCAACTGGTACTTGAACAGTGATGTTCAATACTGTGTTTTCAGTATTGCTGATGGCTACAAAACCCTTGCCTGTAAAACCAGAATATGGCAAAGAAGATGGTGCAGCAAACTGTTCCAGTTCTACCTGTAGTTGCTGCTGTTGACGGCCGTACAATACAGGTTCGCAGGTAAATGATTCATAGCCTTTTCCATCAACAGCACTCACTTTGTATTCAGCAAGATTAGTATCTGTAATCACAAAACCCGGATCGGCTTGCTTGCTGATAACAGCCCCATTTTTATACACCCAATACTTACGGGCACCGTTAATGGCCTTCCAGCTGAGTTGGTTGCCATTCAATGTTACTTGTGGATCGGGCAGGCTGAAATGTACCGTCTGCATGTTGATACCATCCTTGTCAAAAGACTGATTGTTCATGTTGATGACCACCTGATGTTTGCCAATGGTATTACCTGCCAAAAATGCATTTGCCAATGGTTTTCCATCCAGTGTAATGGATTCAATCACATTGCCCGTGCCATTGACCGTTATATCGAGCATGGCATTGCGGTATTTGAAATTGCGCAGCGTTTTGCTGCCTTGGTATGCAGTAGGCACTGCCGGCTGAAAACGAATGCCATTGGCCTCTAATTGAATGCCCATAAACACCCGGTGCACCATCGCCAGATTACCAGCCATACTCCACAACATGCGGTCGCTGTTGATTTCTGTTCCTGCATAGTCACCAGTTTCGGCTACAAAGTTTTCGTAGTTGGTGAGGAACAAAGCACCTGCACGATAAATAGCTGCGAGGCCATGCGATAACGCTTGCTCGTTGCCGGCTTTGGCTGCCGCCAAATTCCAAAACGATTGTACAAAAGGCCAAATACCATTGTTGTGATAAGGTGGAATATTAGGGATTTGAGGATAGATACAAGTAACACCATAAGGTGTGATTGGCGATTTGGCAATGATGCTTTTTGCTTTCTCTTTATCTGCTACATCAAACAATACTGCAAGTGCTTCACCCAATGCTTCAAATCGTGGCGACACATTGGCGTATGCACGGCCGTAGCTGTATTGGGCGTAATAGCCTTTGTCTGCCATCCAGAGTACGTTATTAATACCTGTACGAATATTAAGTGCAGTCGCTGCATGATTGCCGGCATCCATACCCAGTTCTTTCGCCATCAAACTCAAGATGTTGTGCACTTGAAAATGCACGGCGTTGGTGCCGAGGTTTTCACTCATATAAATGTCTTTGTTATCCATCCAGCGGGGATAGGTTTGCTCCCGCCAATCGAGAAAAGACGACTCGCCACTGTACATGCCCGATGTGGTAAGTCCAACCACTTTGGCATCATCTTGCAAGCTATTGTTGATGATTTCATACGCATTGCGCAGCCATGCAGTATCGCCGGTGGCTTTGTATATTTCCCATGCTGCCAGTGCCCAGGTGGTACGGTCACTGCTGACCGGCCATGCACCACCGCTACCGGTATCTTGTATAATACGACGCCGCTTCACTTTTTTCATGAGGCTGTGCTTGGCTACTTCTGGTTCGTGGTAAGCAAAGGCCAACAAAATGCTGTAGCTGATGTCACGGGTCCATACACCACCCCATTTGGCACCCGTTCTGAACGTAGTATCGGGTTCAATATTCTTGAGTGATTCTTCCAAACTCAGGTTGAACAAGGCATCAACAATGGGCTGTTCCGACGAGTAAGAAGGCTTTGCGGAAAGGTCATTTGTGAGCTTCCATGTTTTAGCAGCGGTGTCTTCGGGGTTGAGCGGATTGAGTTTGAGTTTGATGCTATACACAGAATCGTTGTCTTCGTCCGTCAGTTTCAATCCCTGTTCATCGAGATTCACAAAATCCCAAGTAAGTGGCTCGCTTCCTCCGGCCAAATAAAATCCTTTGAAATCGGCCTTTGCTACCTTACTGCCATCAAATGCTTCAAAATACCCTTGTGCCGCAAATTGACGCAGCACCGGTGCCATATTGATGCGAAATGTATACTCGTAGTTGGGAGGTAAAAAGCCCGGATCTTTTGCCGGTACAGCGCCATCATTTTGCCCGAATGTTTTGATGTCTGATGTATGTTCATCACCAATCAGCACCCAATGGTCCTGACCCGGCAGCATCTCATTGTCTTTTTCATTGATGCTCACTTTAAATTTTACCAAACGACTAAACTGCTGGCTGGCAGCACTCACATAGTTGGAACGAATTTCTGTAGGCGAAACTACTGTGGCTTCGTAATTACCCTGTACTACTTTATCGGTGTACACGGTAAACTCATCCGACTGATACAACACATTATCCGGAGTGCTTTTGCAAGCAAAAAAGGAAGCAGCCATAGCAAGCAGCAATAATCGTTTCATAAGCAATAAATAAACTGGTTAAATGTATAACATCCGTGAAAAGAACGGGCCAATACAGGCCCGCAGTTTACATGGGTTTTTGTGCAATCAGCCGCACCACAGCAGCTGTGCCCTGATGATAAGGACCTTCATCCAGCGTTGTATTTATTTCTTCGCAATACTGAATGGATAATGCATGAAACTCCTGATGCAGCATAGCAGCTGTGTACAACATGGGCAGCTCTTTTGGTCCACCGCTGCTGTAGTGCAGTTGTGCTGGAGTAAATGCTTCCAACAGCAATATGCCGCCGGGTTTCAGTGCTTTTACCACTTGCCTGTGCACCTGCTGGCGAAGTGCCGATGGAAAATGCGTAAAGATGAGTGCAATGGCGTCGTAGCGGTTTTCACCGTAGTCAAAAGCTGCAGCATCGGCCACCTGAACATTTACAGTTACCGCATGTTGCGCAGCAAGTTGTTTACATTTTTGGCATCCTGCCTCACTTTGATCGAACGCTGTAACCTGCCAGCCAATCGTTGCCGCAAACACAGCATTCCGGCCTTCTCCTTCCGCAGGCAGCAACAAACTACCAACCGGCCACTTTGACAACTGTGTAGCAAAGAAATGATTGGGCTGCTCGCCATAGGCAAATGGCTGCTCGGCGTATCGTTGGTTCCAAAAATCGACAGACATGCTGGATGGGTTTACAGAATAGGTAGCAAGATGTAGACACAAAAAAATGTAGAACCCCCTATGAAGATGAATTATTTTTTTCTGAACGCCACCCACCGATTCGTCGAAAATATAGGAGGTAAAGGATGGGTTAATATATCCCTGTCGTAACTTTACTACACAGAAATAATGAACAAAACAGCAATAGCTTTTAATATTTTTTCCATGAGAACAGAAACCGCTTATAGTCATGTACGGCGGTTAGTACGTTGAGTTAATACCCTCAAACCCTTACTCCCAACAAGAAAGGAGCCCTCATCGGCTCCTTTCTTCATGTTACAAATTTGGTGGTGCTTAAAAAGTAGCCGGAAACTGAAATCCATTGAGAAACTGATTGATAGAAAGCTGCGCCGGCAATGGTCCTTTACCCATTACATACAGAACTGCCATGGTCCGGCCTTGTATCCAACCCATTACTTTCATATCTAATCCGGTATGATCGCTCCAGCTATCGCTGATGGCTTTGGCGAGTTTACCTCTTACCAATCCATTTACTTTTTTGTAGCCTTCTTCATCAGCAATATTGAGGGTGCTTTTGATGTAATCGAGGTATTGAGTAAGTTGGTCGTAATCATCCACCACCGCATCAGGATTTCTTAGCTGAATTACCTGCACACTATACACGTAGGTTTCTTTGTTGATGATGGTTTCTGCCCTGGCGGTAAAAACTTTATTACTATCAACATCCAATCCGCTTTCAATACCTGTAGGCGCTTTTGGAAAAAGTGCCGCACAGCCGCTGTTGGCAATCTGATGCCGCTGTAAGCCAATATTAGTGACAGTTTGCGTGTAGCCTGCATTACAGCCAAGCATCAAGTACAAACACAAAAAAGCTGCGCCGAAAAATATTTTCTTTCCCATAATGATACCCCGTTTTAGTACCGATTCAGCTTCAATGTTACAACGCCGCCATATCGGCTACAAACATGGATTACTCACAGATCCTTTTTTTAAGGGCATAAAAAAATCCCGCTGTGTGGCAGCGGGATTTCGTTATACAAAGCCGGTAGTTATACCAGCATGGTTACAGGATTTTCGAGATAGGCTTTCAGCGTTTGCAAGAAGGCGGCACCAACAGCACCATCCACACTGCGGTGGTCGCAGCTCAGCGTCAGCTTCATGATGTTGCGAACAGCAAATTCACCTTTCTCGTTGCGGTACACTTCTTCTTTGATTTTGCCTACTGCCAAAATGCAGCTATCTGGCGGGTTTACAATGGCAGTAAATTCATCAATATCCATCATACCCAGGTTGCTGATGGTAAAGGTGTTACCTGTAAACTCATTCGGTTGCAACTTTTTGCCTTTGGCTTTGCCACCCAGTTCTTTGGCTTCGGCGGCAATTTGGCTCAAGGTTTTTTGGTCGGCAAAACGAATCACCGGCACAATTAATCCATCAGGAATGGCCACGGCCATACCAATGTGCACATGCTCGTAAGTACGGATGAAATCGCCCATCCAGCTGCTGTTTACGGCAGGATGTTTTTTCAGCGCCATGGCCGATGCTTTAATGACCATGTCATTGAAGCTGATTTTGGCAGGGCTGATTTCGTTGAGCTTGATGCGGGCCGCCATGGCATTGTCCATGTTGATTTCCATCTTGAGATAGAAATGCGGTGCTGTGAATTTGCTTTCGCTGAGGCGCTTGGCAATCACTTTGCGCATTTGGCTGTTGGCGGTATCGCTGTAGCCTTCGCCGGCACCACCCGGTACAAATGGCGCAACGGTGGCAGCTGGTGCAGCAGCCGCCGGAGCAGGCGCAGGTGCAGCAGCGGCAGGCGCACTGGCCACAGGTGCAGCTGTTGGCGTATAGTTGTCTACGTCTTGCTTAATGATACGACCATGGTCGCCACTGCCTTTTACATACCGCAGGTCGATGCCTTTATCGGCAGCAAGTTTTTTGGCAAGCGGGCTGGCTAAAATACGGCCGGTGTTTACCACTTCGGGAGCAGCAACAACAGGCGCAGCGGCAGCCGGAGCGGGGGCAGCAGTTGGCGCAGCAGCTTCAGCCTTGGGGGCAGCAGGTGCAGCACCAGCTCCGGCTTTGGCGGCGGCTACAATCTCATCAATTTTAAAATCGGCTGGGCCAATGATGCAGAGCAAATCATTTACCTGAATTTTTTCGCCGGCAGCAGCACCTTGGTACAGGAGCACACCATTCTTGTAGCTTTCGAGCTCCATGGTGGCTTTGTCGGTTTCTATTTCTGCAAGTACATCGCCTTTGCTTACAGTCTCGCCTACTTTTTTTACCCAGTTGGCAATCACCCCTTCGGTCATGGTATCGCTGAGGCGGGGCATGAGCACCACTTCTTCAATGCTGGCCAAATCGAGAGATGAAGCCGCAGCGGCAGGAGCAGCAGCGGGTGCTTCAGCCACGGGAGCCGCAGCGGGTGCAGGAGCAGCGCCGCCAGCCAGCAGGGCCGAAATATCTTCGCCGGGCGTACCCAGCACTACCAGCAGGTCGTCTACCTGCAGCTTGCCACCGGCAGCAGTGCCGAGGTGCAGCAGGGTGCCTTCCTGATAACTTTCCAGTTCCATGGTGGCTTTATCGGTTTCGATTTCTGCCAACAAATCCCCTTTTTTCACGGCATCGCCTACCTTTTTGTGCCAGGCGGCAATTACACCTTCTGTCATGGTATCGCTCAGTCGGGGCATCTTTATTACTTCGGCCATAATAGATTGCTTGCTTTTTGGAGTTGCGAATTTCGGGGAAAATGACTTACCCCCCAACCTGCAGTGTCGATTGTTGCGGCTTCTTTACAAATTGTATGGCTTCAATGGGCTAATGCCCACCACTCCATGAGAAAACTACAGTGGAAAATGATTGCATTTAACCGCTGCAGTAGCTTATTTCTTAGAAACCCAGATCCAGCTTCAACCGTTCTTTCAATTCTTTTACCAGCGGGTAATGATCTACCATCAGTTTGTAGCGTTCGGCCGTATTGAGGTAGCGTGGCTCCAGCACTTTCGGCTGTTTGGAAGCCTCGTCCTCGTTCACTTCAATTTTTACCTTGATGGACACATTGTGAAAATGCTGACGGAAAGCCTCTGTTAAATCAGTGGCTTCCTGCTCCAGCATTTTGGCACCGAAAACCGTTTCACTGGTGATAATAACGGTATCGTCTTGCACGGCCAGCGTAGCCAACTGCATGTTGGTAACGGTGCTGTGCTTCTGCATTTCTTTTACTTTAATGGCATGGGCATCCCAGAGTTGCTGTACCTCTTCCAGCACCGGCATGCGGGCTTCCACCACGGCTTTGCCACCATTTTGCTGTACCTGCTGTTTCAGTTTGTCCAGCAATGATGTTTTGCCGCCGGCAGGTTTTACTGCAGCAGCAGGCATAGCTGTGGGCATGGGTTTGGGAGGTACAGGTACGACTTCCTGCAGGGGTGCTGCAGTAACCGGAGCCGGTGCTACAGCCACGGGAGGAACCGCCGCTTTTTGTACCGGCGCCACGGGAGCCTGCGGCTTGGGCGTTTCTATATCCAACCGGGCTTCGCCGGCAGCGGGTGCTGTTTTAAAAATGGGGGCAACGGGCTTTGTTTTTACTGCCACCGGCGCCGACACTTTTGATTTTTTTACCACATGGCCCGAAGAATCCGCCACCAGTTCCAGTGCTTGCTGCAAATAGCAAAGCTTGATGAGGCAAAGTTCTACATGCAGGCGTTTGTTGTGCACGTCGCGGAATTGCATAGAGGCCTGACTAATTACATTGAGGGCACTCACCAAATAGCTGAGCGGCAAGCTGGCTGCGGTTTTGGCATAGCGTTCCTGCATGCCTTCCAGTACATCCAGCAATGCTGCAGCTTTGGGGTCGCGGCTTACCATGAGGTTGCGCATAAATTCTGCAAAACCTTCGAGCACCGTGTTGCCTTCAAAACCTTTGCGGTTGATTTGATCGAAGAGCAGCAATGCAGTGGTTACATCTTGCCCGGTTACGGCATCCAGCAGTTGGAAATAATAATCTTCATCGAGCAGGTTGAGGTGCTCCAGCGTATTTTGATACGTGAGTTTTCCATCGGTAAAGCTCACAATCTTATCGAGGATACTCAGCGAATCCCTCATGCAACCTTCACTCTTTTGGGCAATGAGTTGCAGCGCAGATTTCTCGGCATTGATGCTTTCTTTATCGGCAATTTCCTGCAGGTGCTCTACCGTGTCGGCATTGGTAATGCGTTTGAAATCGAAGATTTGACAACGACTCAAAATAGTGGGCAGAATCTTGTGCTTTTCGGTGGTGGCCAAAATGAACTTGGCATAAGAAGGTGGCTCTTCCAGCGTTTTCAAAAAGGCGTTGAAGGCCGCCTGACTTAGCATGTGCACCTCATCGATGATGTAAATCTTGTATTTACCTTCTTGCGGGGCAAAGCGAACCTGTGTTACCAGCTCCCGGATATCATCTACGCTGTTGTTGCTAGCCGCATCAAGCTCATGGATATTGAGCGAACTGCCATTGTTGAACGACACACAGCTGGGGCATTCATTGCAGGCCTCACCGTCGTCTTGCAGGTTTTCGCAGTTGATGGTTTTGGCCAAAATTCGGGCACAGGTGGTTTTGCCCACGCCCCTGGGACCGCAAAACAAGAAGGCATGTGCCAGCGTGTTGTTGCGGATAGAATTTTTTAAAGTAGTGGTAATATGCTGCTGCCCCACCACCGAGCTAAAGGTTTGGGGACGGTATTTTCTGGCAGATACAATAAACTTTTCCATGCCCCACAAATGTAGGAGGTTGACGCATGCTTCGGCAAGGCCTGTTTATAAATCGGCCATACAAGTGAACCCGCTTATAAAATAGGGTGCCGCTTAAACTCTTTGGTTCTGTCGAACAGGTAGCGGTAGGTAGCCAGGCGGCGGCTGAGCGTAAAACCAAGGTTTTTGGAAATGTTGTTCATTTTGGGGTTAAAATCGCCCTGCCATTGCAGTTCGGTGTAGTCGTATTTCCCTTTTTGGGGATGCTGTAATATTTTACTGGCCTCCACAATCATAAAATAATCTACCCCGGAACCCTGCCACTCGGGTACTATGCCAAATACGATGCCCGTAAAGTTTTTGATAACACCCCGCCAGCGGTAGTACACAAACTTCAGTTTGGCCCACCAGTCAAACTTGCCATCCAGGAACTTAAACACCTGGTTAAGATCGGGCAGGCACACATACATGGCTACCGGCTCGTTATGGTAGTACACAAACCACACCAAATCGGGGTCCATAATGGGCTTCATGCTCTGAAACATTTTAACCGCCACTGGCAGTGCCATTTGTTTGTTGCCTTCGTGCTGTGCCCAGGCCTTGTTGTAAACGATACAAAAATCCTGCGCT
Source organism: Phnomibacter sp. (assembly GCF_036803085.1). Taxonomy (NCBI): domain Bacteria; kingdom Pseudomonadati; phylum Bacteroidota; class Chitinophagia; order Chitinophagales; family Chitinophagaceae; genus Phnomibacter; species Phnomibacter sp. The sequence continues at coordinate 20,021 of NZ_DAIRUZ010000007.1, forward strand.
GCTTTTTCCAGGTTATTCTTATCCACCCGACGGGCTTCAAAACCACCCATGGCCTCAATTTTTTTATGGGCTACATAAAACTTTTCTGGCAGGCGGGGCTTTACTTCACGGGCCCAGCAGTTTTGGTAAAAGAAAACTTCGCAGCCGTAATTTTCCAGCAGTGTTTTATAGTATGGTGCATTATAATTCATGCCATACAAGGGCGGGTCAAAACCTTCAATCAGCAGGCCCCACCATTTGTCTCTTTCGCCAAAGTTGATAGGTCCGTCCATGGCTTCCATGCCCTGCTGTTGCAACCAGTTTTTGGCAGTATCGAGCAGCAGGTTGGCGGCCGCCTGGTTGTTGATGCAATCAAAGAAACCAAAGCCACCAGTGGGTTGGGTATCACCTTTGTTTTTGTAGCGTTTGTTTACAAAAGCTGCAATGCGGCCAATGTGTTCGCCGGCATCGTTTTGCAGTAGCCAGCGGCAAACTTTTCCAAAGCGAAATGTCTTGTTTTTTGTTTCATCAAAAACCTCTTCTACATCTTTATCCAATGGGCGGATGTAATTGGGGTCTTGCTGATACAATTTAGGCGCCACCAACAAAAAGGCTTTTGCCAAAGCCGGCGAATTCACTTCTACTATTTGCATGCTGCAAATGTACAGGCAATGTTATTTTACCGAAGCAAACAAGTGATTGCCTAATTTTTTATCGTGTCCATAAATATCGTTGCGAAAATGAAGTAACCCCTGAGCATCTGCCCAACAGGTAAAGTAGCCAATAAACACGGGGATTTGCTGCTGCATGGTGATGGTAATTTCTTTGCTGCCACTCATACCTGAGTCTATTTTTTCTGCTGTCCATTCTTTGTTGCTTGCCAGTGCCCACAATGCTAAATCCCGGGGTTTGGCCACCCGAATGCACCCGTGGCTGAATGCCCGTTTGTTTTGGTCAAACAAACTTTTGGAAGGTGTATCATGCAGGTAAATGCTGTAGCTGTTGGGAAACAAAAACTTCACTCTTCCCAGTGAGTTGTTGGGGCCTGGCTTTTGCCGCACCATGGGCAGGCCATCGCTGTACTTACCCACCACTTCCATGTTGCGTTTGGAGAAATAAGCTGCCGAACGGCCCATTTCATTTTTCACAATACTGTACGGTACATTCCAGTAAGGAGCCAGCACTACATACTGCATGTTGCCGTTAAATATAACCGTGTTGTTGGCGGGTTTGCCTACCACCACATTCATCTGCAATTTGAGTTGGCCGCTGTCATAAGCCCGCAGCATAAATTCAGGAATGTTAACCACTACATACTTCCCATTACCAGGCTTGGGAATCCAACGGGCCCGCTCCATGTTGATGCGAATTTGTTTGATGCGTTCTTCAAGCGGCACATTGATAGCTTCCAGAAAACCTTTTCCTGCTACGCCATCTGCGGCAAGGCCCATGCGCTGCTGAAACTGCAATATCGCTTTTTGTAATGCTGGCGTAAATACATGTCCGGTATCGGCAGCTGCCAAATCGCCCAGCCAAATTAATCGTTGTTTGATGCTGGATATTTCAGTAGTACTATCACCCAACTGGTACTTTTTTTGGGTAAAAGCAATAGGCTCCCAATTATGTACTTTGGCCAGCTGGGTATATTGCAGCAAGGCCTTGCGCAATCCTTCAAACAGTGGATGCACAGGCAACAGATTACTGATGCCTTTGCCGCCACTGGCTACTACGGTGTCTAAAAAAGCAACAGGATCGGTTTTGCGTTTGGGTATGAACCAATCGAGTTCCCGCAAATTGATTTGCGCATCGGCGGCATAAGCTCTTTCGGCATAGCGAAAGAAATGCCGGGTGAGTAATAAATCGGCCTGTACTTTTTCTGACTGGCTCAATAGCTGCGGCAGACTATCGTTGTATAGCTGATTGGCCAATGCATCAAAATCGGGTTGCAGCAAAGAACTGTCTTGTGTAGATGATTGATAACTGCGATAGAGATTGATAAAATTGAATGCCTCCTCAGCTACCCCACTACTGTCGTACCAGGCCAGCTGATAATTGCGCTGTTTGTAAAAACTGATGAGGTAAATGCTGTCCTGCACATTGAGGTGTTGTTGCTGCACAAATAACAATACAGTGGCAGAATCAGTAAACAAATCCATGAATGCATTTTGTGCAGTAATAGTTGTATCCACCGGTTTCATTTCCGGCATTTTTTTGGCATTGCTGTTTTGGCAAGCCATCTGCAACATGCTGATTAGTATTATCAAACCCACCCATTTGAATCGATTTATAACAGAAGTGTAAAACATGAAAAACATTTAGTGAAAGATAACAATGCATACGTGACCTCCGCCACATTTTCACTAACTTTATAGAGTCTTTTAGCGAGCCTGTGCTCTTGCAGGAACGCCTTCACTTTTAAAACATTTCATTATGAAAGGAAGTACAAAAACGCTGTTGGGATTTTTAGCAGGTATTGCCGTGAGTGCCGGAGTATATGCCTTTCTGAAAAGCAAAAAGGGCAAAGAACTTTCGCAGAAAATGAAAGACAAAGCAACTGACCTGAAACAGGATTTTGCTGATTTGAGTGACAAAGCCCGCCATGCTATGAAAAAAGTGCAAGACGGTTTACCACAAAGTGAATAACATGCCTGACCAACAAGCAGAAGGATTGTACGATGAAGTACAACATACCGTAAAACAACTGGTAAATGACCGGCTATTGCTGGCCAAAATGGAGGCTGCCGAAAAGCTAAGCATATTGAGTGGTAAACTCATTGTGGGCATTTTGGCAGGCTCCTTGTTGTTCTTTGCCCTATTGTTTATCAGCTTCATGGCTGGATATTATTTTTCGCAGGTATACGAGAGTTTTTTTATTGGCTTTGGACTGGTAGCCGCCTTTTATATATTACTCCTGCTTACTGTGATGGCTTTTGTGCGAAAGCCGTTGCAGGAGGCCATTCAAAACAGCATCATCAGCACCCTGTTTGCTCAGGATGAAGATGATAACGATTAAGTAATTGTGACATGAGTAATATGCAACCATATCGCATTCAGCAACCTATTGGCAACTTGCGGCAATTGAAAGCTGAAAAAAGAAAACTGAAGGCGCACATTAAAACAGCAGATCATGCATTGCGGCGTCGTGTACAAAGGCTGCCTGCCGTAGCCATGCTACGGGGTTTACAGCATTTTGGCAGCAAAATCATTCATAGCAAAGCCGGTAGCTACGCCGCCGATTTTTTTGCTGCTTCCGGCAGTGGCAAAGCACTGCCTGCTATTCTGAAAAGTGTAGCCATTTTTGCCGGCATGCAAATAGCCAAATACTTCTTTAATAAGCAAGAAGGAAAGCAACAGCATGAAGACTGGATGTCGATGTTTGTTGATGAAGATGAGGAGGAGGACAAAGAAGAAACATCTTAAGCTTTTGTGGCAATGTGCTGCACAATCAGTCTTGCATGTTCCCGGCTATTTTCGATGAACCATACATGTGTATCCATACCACCACAAACCACACCTGCCAGGTAAATGCCTGGCACGTTTGTTTCCATGGTATCGGGGTTGTATTGCGGATACATTTTACCATCATCACTCAGGCCAATGCCGAGTTGTTTCAGTAATTCAAAATTGGGTTGATAGCCGGTCATGGCAATTACAAAATCATTGGGAATGGTCTCCAATCCTTCCGGTGTTTGAATATCTACCTCCAGCTCCCGAATGGCCGCAACCGTAGCATTGGTGTAAGCTTTAATAGAACCTTCGGCAATGCGGTTCACCACATCGGGCCGTACCCAGTATTTTACCCGTTCGCCAATATCATCATGCTTGAGCACCATGGTAACGTGTGCAGCTTTACGATAGGTTTCCAGCGCTGCATCTACTGCCGAATTATTGGCGCCTACTACCAGCACGTTTTGAAACGCATAGTAGTGTGGGTCTTTATAATAATGCGTCACTTTCGGCAAATCTTCGCCGGGCACATTCATGCGAACCGGAATGTCGTAAAATCCTGTTGCCAAAATGAGGTGTTTGCAGGTATAGGTCGCTTTGGTTGATGTTACTTCAAACCCTTTGTGGAGTGGCTGCACTTGCTGCACAGCTTCAAACAAACGTACCTGCAACTGAAAGTGCATGGTTACCCGCCGGTAGTATTCCAACGCTTCGGCACGGTTGGGTTTAGATTGCAAACTGGTGAAAGGAACGCCCCCGATTTCCAGTCTTTCGGAGGTGGAGAAAAAAGTCATGTTGGCGGGATAGTTGTACAGGCTGTTGACCAAACAACCTTTCTCCAAAATCACATAAGATAAACCAGCCTTCTGTGCTTCGATACCACAGGCCAAACCAATGGGCCCCGCTCCAATGATGACTACATCCAACATGCCGCGAAGATACAGACCTACCCTTGCCTTGCCAGCCAATCGTTTTTGTACATGGCATACACCACATTCAACCGCGACGCTTCGCCAAAGTAGGCCACATTTTCTTCGCCAAGGTTCGTGGCGCCCAACCGCTCCATGGCCTTGCGTGACCGCCCGTTGTTGGCACCCACATGAAAAATAACCGTGTCAACAAATTGAAAAGCGTGGTTCAGCATCAGGGCTTTTACCTGTGGATTGTACTGCCCACCCCAATGGCTGCGGGCAAAAAAAGTATAGCCGATTTTCACTTCGCTACGTTCGGGTAAATAATCATAAAAACGACTGCTGCCAATGGCGGTGCCTGTGGCTGCATCTTCAATCAAAAACGCACCACCTGAGGCGAGTGCTCCTTCAAAATAAGTGCTGAACACTTCTCTTTTATACCTGTCGGGGTTGGGATGCTGTGCCCAAATCAACGGATCGGATGCTACGGCATACAGGCGTTCGAAATCGGCTGGCTGCAGGGGTTGCAGTAGAACCAGATGGTTGTGTAACCGGGTGGGCTGAAGTTGCATACGCAAGATTGTGGTAGTTTTAAGTTTTGAGTGAACACCAACTTTCAAGTAATGCAAGTTTCAGGAAAATCCGCATTCGGTTGTTTTTTTTCGATCATGAGTGTATCGGCGTTACTCTTTATGGTGTACCTGATGCGCAACATGAATACCCCGGCCTTTCAGCAGATATCGCCGCAAACCCGAACTTGGTTGTGGGCTGTGCTGGCGTTGTTTCTGGTTTTCGATTTATTAATACTGGTACGCTGTGTGATGGCGTATAAAAAGAAGCATGAAAAGTGATCATTCACTTTTTCCCTCAGTTGCAAGCTTTTTTGAGATATAGATAAATGTGATACTGATTTACACAGATGCGTTTGGGTTTGCACGGAAGCGAAGTTGCAAAGCTCCGCAGGGGTGACATATTTCCGGTGGATGAATATAGAAGTTGCGCAACGAGTTGTCACAGGCCGCCAGGCCTGCGACAGTAGTATCAATCATTAAACATTGTGCAACGTACAGGGATTGCTGCTTGTTAAGAATTGTCTATAAATGACGACCAGCAGCAATAGCAATGAAGCGACAGCTATTTTGCGCCCAACTAACCACACGCCTCTATGAAGTATATTTTTACCCTGATTGTATTGACGTGCACGGCGCCATTGCTGCATGCGCAAACCGAAACCCGCATTGGTGCCAATTTTACTGCCGACCTTACTTTTTCCAACGACCTGAAGCCGGGGGTGGGGCTGGCACTGGAAAGAAAACTGACCAAACACAGCGGCCTCGAAACGGGCGTTTATTATCGCAACAATCCGGTACATTTTACCACTTATGTTCAGGTACCTCCGGGCGGCATGTTTGTGTTCAACAGCACGGTGGTTGAACGATTCATATCGGTGCCGTTGTTGTATAAATTCTATTCCCGCATTGTAAACATCAGTGCCGGGCCAACCTTCGATTTTTTGCTGGATGCCGTGCAAACCAAAGGCGCCCCAAATGTAGTGGTCACCAACTATGAGACCAGCAACAGCTTTGACATGGGCCTGATGCTGAAAGTGGGCAAACAAATTAAACTGGCCAACCGCTGGCTGTTGGAACCGGAGCTACGCCTCAATCCGTTGTTTAGCGGCGAAAGGGTGTATGGCGGTTTTTCGCTGGGTACACGGTATGTACTGCGCTAAGGCTGTAGAAAATAATCCTTCAATATGGGCAGGTACACGATGCATTGCTACAAAACAGCGGCAGAAACATGTTTTTTTTTGGAAGCAGATGTAGCGGATTGAACGGAGTTTCATTGAGGAATACGCCTAGGTAAAATGGATGCGAAAGCCCTGAAAGGGCGACCATCACCTAGCCACGGGTGTAGCCCGTGGTAATGTTACCAACACACGAAACAAAGCCCTGAAAGGGCGACCTAATTTCAGGTGGTTTTACTGCTTGCTTTAGTAACAGAACGTCGCAGGCCGGGAGGCCTGCGACAGGTGTTGGCTTGCACCAGTAGTTTTTTGCAAAACTTTTGTACAACGGTAGAACCAAACCGAACGACGTTTGTTCAACAACGGGCGAAAGCTGAAGTGGGCAGATTGCTGAAGGGCAGCCGGATATGCAGCGGTAGCCACGCAGCAAGCGGGGCCGGAGCGCAGCGAAGCCCGGAGTAGCCGGAACTGCAGCTGATTGGTGTAAATAGCCGACAGCCCCCATTAAAAATATGTAGAACCCGGAATAGAAATAGAAACTGTAGACAACTAATTGTATGACCAAAAATTGCTTGAGAAAATGGATGCTGGCCCTGGTGGGCAACATAGTGAGCCTGGTAGTAATAGCACAAGGCACAGCCAGCCTGAGTGGCAACGTGATTGATAAAAATACCTTGCAGCCACAAAGCGGTGCAACGGTAGTGCTGCAGCCCGGCAACAAAGGTACTACCACCGATGCAGCGGGCAACTTTCGGCTCACCAATCTGGCCCCGGGCTCTTACAGCCTTACGGCGAGTTCGGTAAACTACCAACCCAAAACCATCAGCAACCTGGTGATAACAACGGGTAACGAAACGGTATTGACGATAGAGCTGGAAGCGAAAGTGAGCCAATTGGAAAACGTGGTGGTGAGCGGCCGCAAAAACACGGCCAAAGCTACCAGCCTCGAAAGCCCGCTGAGCATACAGCGCCTTACCACCGAAGACATTAAAGCCAACCCCGGCGGCAACTTCGATATCAGCAAAGTGATTCAATCGCTGCCCGGTGTAGGCGGCGGTGTTGGTGGCGGCGGCTTTCGCAACGACATCATTATACGTGGTGGCGCCCCCAGCGAAAACGTGTTTTACTTAGATGGTATTGAAGTGCCCATCATCAACCACTTTAGTACGCAAGGCAGCGGTGGTGGTCCGCAGGGTATTTTGAACGTGAGCTTTATTGAAGATGTAAAATTGAGCAGCTCGGCATTTGATGCCCGCTACGACAATGCGCTGAGCAGTGTGTTTCAGTTTAAACAAAAGAACGGCAACGCCAACCGCCTGCAAGGCAACTTTAGGTTGAGTGGAACCGAAGCGGCAGCTACGTTTGATGGCCCACTGAGCAAGAACACCACTTTCCTGGCATCGGCAAGGCGCAGCTATCTGCAGTTTTTGTTTCAGGCGCTTGACTTGCCCATTCGCCCCAACTACTGGGATTTTCAGTTGAAGACCACTACGAAAATTAATGCCAAAACCACCTTTAACGTAATAGGCATTGGTGCAATAGATGAGTTCAGTTTTGCGGCGCCGAAAGAAGCCACGCCGGAAAAACTATATGCCATCAACAGCAGCCCCAACATCAACCAATGGAGCTATACCATTGGTGCAAGTCTGCGCCGCCTTACCAACAATGGCTACTGGAACCTGGCGCTGAGCCGCAACACCCTCGACAACTCAGCCGAGAAATATGAAGACAATCAAGCCCCCCAACCCACCGAACAAACGCTGCGGGTGCAGAGCCGCGAAACAGAAAACAAACTGCGCTTTGATGTTACCAACAACTTTGATGGCTGGAAGCTGAGCTATGGCGCAGTGGCACAACTGGTGCAATTCGACAACTCATTTAGCCAACGCTTTCGTGCTCCGCAATACGATGCCAATGGCACCCTGGTTGCACCGGCACAAATCATCAGCAGTTTTACCGACGCCAACTTTTTGCGCTATGGTGCTTTTGTACAAGCGGGCAAGAGAATATTAAACGACAGGCTTGCACTGAGTGCCGGCCTGCGGATGGATGCAAATGATTTGCAGAACAGCGAAAGCAATCCGCTGCAGCAACTGAGCCCCCGCATTAGTGCCAGCTATGCGCTGAGCAACAAGTGGAATGTGAGTGCCAGCTACGGCATTTATTACAAGCTGCCGAGCTATACACAACTGGCATATTTGAATGCTATTCAGAGTAGCATTGTATACAACCCCGGCGAATACATCCGCAGCCGCCACGTGGTGGCCGGTGTGGAGTACCTGCCGAGTAACGCTACCCGATTTACGCTGGAAGGTTTTTACAAAAAGTACAGCAACTACCCTGTGAGCCTGCTGGATGGCGTAAGTTTGGCCAACAAAGGCACCGACTTTGGCGCCATTGGCAATGAACCCGTAACCCAAGATGGCAAAGGCCGGGCATATGGTATTGAATTTTTTGCGCAGCAAAAACTCACCAACCGCTTCTTTGGTATTTTGAGCTATACTTTCTACCGTTCTGAATTCACCAACAGCAGCGGCGACTATGTACGTGCCAACTGGGACAACCGCCACCTGCTGAGCCTGACCTGGGGCTATAAGTTTAACCGCAACTGGGAACTGGGTTTGAAGTTTCGCTACCAGGGCGGTGCCCCTTACACACCGTTTGACTTGATAGCCAGCCAGCAAAACTACCTGACACTGGGCACGGGTGTTTTCAACTACAACCAAGCCAATACGCTGACACTCCAATCATTCAATACAGCCGATGTACGCATCGACAAAAAATGGAACTTCCGCAGATTTACGCTGGATGTTTTTCTGGATGTACAAAACTGGTATGGTGCTGCCAACCCCGGCCTGCCTAACTACACCTTTAAACGCAATGCAGACAACACTGCTTTTGTAACTACCAACGGGCAACCCATTCAGCAAAACGGCAGCAATGCGATACCTGTAATACTGCCGAATGATGAGGTAAGTATTTTACCTACCATTGGTTTTATCGTAGAGTTTTAAGACTATCTGTTTTTAAATATATAGCAACAGCAGCCCGTTACAATGGGCTGCTGTTTTGTTTTTATGACCACTGATTATAAGCTGGTGTGAGCAGCAGAGACAATACAATTCACTCCTTAAAAACGACAGTTGACGGAGCAAATTGCTACAGTTGGGCAAAGTGTAAAAACCACAGCCCGACAATTGCTGTCATTACTGCAATTCAAACACAAACACTATGAAAGAAATGCTGTTTTCAAAGAAGATGTTGGTGCTGGCCGCCAGCGGATTGATGCTTGCTGCAACGGGTTGTAAAAAAGACAAAGACGATCCGGCCCCCAACACGGTGGTGAACGCTGTGGTAAATAATGGCTACAGCACTTTGGCCACTTTGGTAACCAATGCCGGCCTGATAGATGCATTGAATGGCGCAGGACCGTTTACCGTTTTTGCACCTAACAATGCTGCCTTTACCGGTGTAACTGCACCTACCGGAGCAGCTCTCACCAATCTGTTGACGTACCATGTGTTGTCTGGTCAGGGTTTGACTGCCGCACAGGTCATTGCATTGAGCAATGGCAATTTGGTGAAAGTAAACATGCTGAATGGTGACTCTGTATTTGTAAAAGCCAGCAGCGCCGGTGTATTTGTAAATGGTGTACAGGTAATACAAGCCGACCTTACTGCCAGCAATGGAGTGGTACATGGTTTGGGCAGAATACTCCAGCCACCAGTAGGCAACATCGTGGCTACCGCTGTAGCTACACCCGGCTTTGACTCATTGGTAAAAGCCGTAACCCGTGTAAGCACAGGTGCCACCGGTGCCGACAACATTGCTGATGTATTGAGCAATACCAATGGGCTTACTGTATTTGCGCCCACCAATGCTGCGTTCCAGGCCTTGTTTGCCAATGCTGCATTCCCTTTCCGCAATATTGATGCCATACCGGTAGCTACCCTCCGCACCGTGCTGCGCCACCATGTGGTTACAGCCCGTGCATTTAGCAACGACCTTGCCAATGGCAACCTCGGCATGGCCAATGGTAGCAATGCCACCGTTGCTGGCGTAGGTACCAGTGCTGTTACCATCAGCGGTAGTGGTACGGTGTTTAACAATGGTGCCGCCAATATTGCCCTCACCAATATTATGGCCCGCAATGGTGTGGTTCACGTTATCGATAAAGTGATTATTCCATAAGTTATTCCTTACAGATATGACGGCAGCATTCCGGGTTCGAACTATGAATCCGGAATGTTGTTTATAACCGATTGCCATGCTTTTCTTCAATCATAAATACCGCTACTGGTTTGCACTGGCGCTGGCCGTGTACACTTACCTGAGCACCTTGTTTTGCAATGTGTACAGCTACTTTGGTATGGATGTGCAATGGTACACGGCATTGGGCAGCATTGTGGTGATTACGGTGGGCACCTGGGAAGCGGGCAGATTATTATATCCGCTGTTTCATAAACTACCGCAAAAAGAAGAACTGATTATTCGCAATCTGTTGGTGTACTGGATGGCTGCCGGTGTAGCCAGCGGACTGTTTACTGTTGCCGTTGTTTTTGCCTTCGACCGTTTGTTTCACCACGCTCCTATTGATTTGTACAATCCACTCAAACTCACTCTCACCTATGCGTTGCTCATCAACCTGCTCTTTCATTTGCTGCATGCAGTAGCCTACTACATGGAGCGGTACAAAAACAAACAACTCGAAGCAGAAGAGTTGCTCCGTATGCACACACAGGCTGAGCTGCAAAGCATTAAATCGCAGGTGAATCCGCATTTTTTATTCAACAACCTGAATGTACTGAGTGCATTGGTGATGAAACAAAGTCAGGATGCAAATCATTTTATTGAAGCCTTTTCCAACGTCTATCAATACATCTTGCGCAATCAGGAGAAAGAACTGATAGACCTGCAGCAAGAGCTGGATTTTCTGGAGCCCTACATTTACTTACTGCAACACCGGTTTCCCAACAGCATTCAACTCAACATTCAAATTGCAGCAGAAGCAAAGCAATTGCAGGTAGTGCCTGTGGCGTTGCAAATGCTGGTGGAGAATGCCATTAAGCACAACATTGTTTCGCCACAGCAACCATTGCAGATTCACATAACCAGCAGTGATAAAAAAACAATTGACTGTAGCGAATAATTTACAACCCAAACGCAACAAAGCCGCATCGGGAAATGTTGGACTAGTGAACATTGATCAACGATATGCCATCACCACCGGCAAGCACATAGCGGTGAAAAACGATGGTCAACAGTTCAGCGTCAGTATTCCACTCATTCAAGTTCACACATATGCGGGTAGTTATCATTGAAGACGAACTATTGGCAGCCGAAAGGCTTCAACACCAGTTACAGGAGTACGATGATCAGATACAGGTAGTGGCTCATTTGTACAGCATTGCCGAAGCTGTGCAATGGCTGGAAACACACCGGCATCCCGATCTATTATTTCTCGATATACAGTTAGCGGATGGGTACAGTTTTGAAATTTTCAAACAGGTAGATTACCGCAAGCCCATCATATTTACCACGGCCTTTGACCAGTATGCATTGGATGCATTTCAACTGCACAGCATTGCGTATTTACTAAAGCCGGTTAGTGCCGGCATGCTGGCAAAATCTTTGCAGAAGTACAAAGAACTTTGCACTCCGGTGTCTGCACAAACAGCGGCTGCGTTACTCCATACATTTGAGCAACCGGAATACAAAACCCGCTTCCTGGCTAAGTCGGGGCAAAAAATGTATTTCATTCCCTGCGACGATATCCGCTACTTTTTTGCAGAAGATAAAATTGTGTACCTCGTAGACAGAGACGGCAATAAATTCACAGTAGATTATACTATGGAGAAGCTGGAGAAATGCCTTGATCCAAAAGTGTTTTTCCGACTCAATAGAAGTTACCTGGTGCATCAGCAAAGTATTTTTCAAATCAAACCGTATGTAAACAGCCGCTACAAACTCATGCTGCGCAGTGCCGGCAAGCAAGAAGAAGTCATCCTGAGCAGAGAACGGGTGAGAGACTTTAAAGCCTGGGCAGAAGTGTAAGCGATTTATCTGTCTCTACCCTGTTTTACCCGCCACATTTGTATGGCTACTGCCAATGCAATAAATATGAGTCCGGCAAAAAAAGTGCTGTGCAGGTATTGATTTTCCTGAAAGAAAATAAAGGCGAGAATAATGCCGTACACCGGCTCAAGGTTGTAGGTAAGATTGAGCGTAACGGCAGAAATATGCTGCAATGCCTGAAGCTGCAAAAAGAAAGCCCACACGGTACAAACCAGGGCCAGTATCAGCAGCCACAACCAGTCGAGTGGTGCGGGCAGCATGCTATCGCCTCGCAGCATTACGTACGCCGGCATAGCTACGCTGAGCGTTATTAAGGCACCACTCATTTCCCAAAAAGTCATTTGCAAACCATCGGCCCTGGCATTCACCATTTGCTTGTTCAGTATCGAAAACAAAGCACTCAATGCTGCGGCTGCTACACCCAAGAGTATGCCCGTTTTGTAGCGGGTATCAAAATGGAAAATGATATAGATACCTGCCATGCACATGAGGCCCAGCAACAACTCAATGGGTCGCCATTTTCGCCGGGTGATAACAGGCTCTAATAATGCAGAAAAAAAACCAGCAGCAGAAAAACAAACCAACGCTATAGATACATTGCCATACTTGACACTGCCGAAAAAACACAACCAGTGAATACCTACCAAGCTACCAATACCCAACAGCTGCAGGATGGTTTTGCGGGTAGTGAGCACACTCTTTTTCAACCATGTAAATAGGAGCAACAAGGCTACCACCGACAACAACAATCGCCACCAAACCAGTGCCGCTTCGTTGAGGGTAATGAGCTTACCCAAAATAGCGGTAAAACCCGCCAACAATACCGCTATGTGCAATTTGATAAACGCCAACCGCATGTGGGCGAAAATACGCCGCCTGAGGTTTGGCGCAACATTTCATCATTTCAGTGACAGCAGCAGCGCCGAGTTTCATTATTATTGCTATCAACACAAGCTATTGCTATGGAACCCATCATCGTTCTCAAGAATCTTTGGAAAAGTTACAGTGGCACACCGGTACTCAAAGGCATCAATCTATCCGTAATGCCCGGACAGGTGATTGGCTACATTGGCCCCAATGGCGCTGGTAAAAGCACCACCGTAAAAATATTGTGCGGCCTCCTCTCCGACTTTGAAGGTGAAGTATTGGTAGCAGGAAAAGACATTCGCAAAGAGCCGCTGGCAGCCAAGCAAAAAATTGGTTTCATACCGGAGTTGGCAGAGTTGTATGAAACACTAACGCCACACGAATTTCTGCACTTTATGGCCGCTTTGTATGGCATGGATGCACAGGTAGCCGAAGAACGCATGACCAAAATGCTGGGTGCCTTTGGATTGGCAGGCAACCTGCACCAACGCATGGATACGTTTAGCAAAGGCATGCGGCAAAAAGTATTGATTACTTCCGGCTTGTTACACAATCCAGATATCATCATTATGGATGAACCACTGAGTGGCTTAGATGCCAACAGTGTCATCATCATTAAAGAACTGATAGGCAAACTGGCGGCTGAAGGCAAAACCATTTTTTACTGCAGCCACATGATGGATGTGGTAGAAAAAGTAAGTGACCGCATCATCCTCATCAATCAGGGCGAAGTAGTGGCCGATGGTAGTTTTGAAGAATTGAAATCGCAACAAGGCAACCAAAGCCTCGAACGAATTTTTGCGCAGCTCACGGCCAGTGATTCCATCAATCAGGCAGCATCCGATTTGCTGAGTGCTTTTCAATAAGGTTCACACCATTCTTCATACTCATTAAGCCTTGTGTATGCCCAAGCTGAACATTATCAACCAATCATTACTCGGTGCTTTTATGTTGCCCAAAGCCTTGTACCGCAAGGCTGGAGCCAATACTACACAACTCCGCACCATACTGGAATACAAGCTGATGATGGATGACCGTCGTCCTAATAGCTTTCACCAAACCAGCCATAAAAAACAGGACAAACAAATTAGTATGGCCACGCTGGGCACCATGCTCATGTCTTTGTTAATGGGTTTGCTGTTCATCATCGCCTTTTTCGCCAGCGAAGATGTGCTTACCTGCGGTGTTATTTATTTCAGCATGTTCATCATCATGCTGGCTCTTACCCTTATCACCGACTTCACCAATGTATTAATCGATATCCGCGACAATTTCATCATTTTACCCAAGCCGGTAAATGATGCCACGTTTGTGATTGCCCGTATTGTTCATATCAGCATACACGTATGCAAGCTCATGTTGCCCATGGCGCTGCCGGGGCTCATTACAGCATTTGTAAAACTTGGCCCCATCGCTGGTATTGCTTTACTGGCAGGTGTTTTGCTATCCACGGTCTTTACCATTTTCCTTATCAATGCCATTTACTTGTTGGTATTGAAAGTGTCATCGCCACAGAAGTTTAAAAACATCATCAGCTATATTCAAATTGTATTTGCGGTGCTCATTTACGGCGGCTATCAAATTGTACCAAGACTGTTTGAAAAAAGCATTCTTAAAAACGCCGTGATTGGCGAAGCACCTGCACTGCTGCTGGCACCACCTTATTGGTTTGCCGCCTTGCTGAAAGAAAGCACCCAATTCTCTACGCATCCTGTTGTGCTGATGGCTGCAGCATTGGCATTGCTCATGCCTGTGCTGGGCATCTATGTGGTGGTTCGTTTTTTTGCACCCACGTTCAACCAAAAGCTGGCGCAGATTTCCGGTAGTTCGGGAGAAGCTGCGGTAGCAAAAAAAGTAGCCGGCAACCGAACCACTTACAGCCAAATGATGGCCAACCTGTTTACCAATAAAGGAATTGAACAAGCATCGTTTTTGTTTAGCTGGCGCATGATGCTGCGCAACCGTGATTTCAAACTGAAAGTGTATCCGGCCATTGGTTACATGCTGGTGATTTTTGCAGTAAGTTTTTTGCGGGACAACAGCCTGAGTGATGTAGCCGAAGAACTGGATTTGACATCGAGGAAAAGCAACATCACCATCATGATGTTGCTTTACATCACCGGTTTGGTTTCCATCACGTCTTTGGGGCAAATGAATTTTAGTGAGCACTACAAAGCGGCATGGATGTTTCGGGTAACGCCGGTGGCAACGCCTGGACCTATTTTAAGTGGTGCGGTAAAAGCATCCATTATCCAATTTCAACTGCCTGCATTTATGCTGGTAGCGGTACTACTCACCATCATCAATGGGCCCATGGCATTGCTGCATGTAGCTGTAGCTTTTTGCAACCTGTCGCTCATGGCTGTGGCACTGGTCATGTTTAGCAATGATTATTTGCCGTGGTCGGCACCTGTCAACAAAAACAATCAGGGTTCATCGGTAATGAAAACACTGGCATTGATGTTTGCATTGAGTATCCTGGGCTTGCTGCATTCACTGGCCTTTCCGTATTGGTGGGCTTGTGTAGCCTTGGGAGTACTTGCTGGTGCAGCAGCGTGGTTCAGCTTCCGGGATTTGCAAAAAACGGGATGGAATCGGATGAAGACGTATCAGTATTGATGCTCTCACCACAGAGGTTTAGGAGGTAGCGCAGAGGAACACAAAGAGTAAGTAAAGTTTGCAGTCAACAGTTAGCAATTTTCGAGGCGTACGTTCTACTACTGCAAACTGAAAATTGCAAACTGGAAACTTTTTTTTGGAACCACGAAGACACGAAGGAGCACAACGTTTTTCACCTATGTTCCCCTGCAAACTGCAAACATGTACACTGCAAATTTCTTAAGCATTCCCACTCCGCACTTTCTTGCGGTAGTTTTTGAACATGCTGTTCCATTGAATTTTCAACACACCAAGTACGCCTTCTTTTACAATGCCGGTATTCATTTTGCTGACGCCTACTTTGCGATCTACAAAGGTGATGGGCACTTCTACAATTTTGTAGCCCAGCTTCCACGATGCAAACTTCATTTCTATCTGGAAGGCATACCCCACAAAACGGATTTCATCAAAATTGATATCATCGAGCACAGCACGTTTGTAGCATACAAAACCAGCAGTTGCATCCTTCACCGGAATCCAGGTAATCATGCGGGTGTACAAACTGCCGCCTCTTGAATAAATGTGTCGGTCGAGTGGCCAGTTTTCAATGCTGCCCCCTTTTACATAGCGGCTACCAACGGCCACATCGGCACCATTTTCGCAGGCTGCAACCAGCCTTGGCAAATCAGCAGGATTGTGGCTGAAGTCGGCATCCATTTCGCAGATATAATCGTAACCGCGGCTGAGTGCCCATTTGAAACCGTGAATGTAAGCGGTGCCTAAGCCAAGCTTACCGCTGCGTTGTTCTAAAAACAACGTGCCGTTGTACACCGGCAATAACTCCTGCACAATGGCAGCAGTGCCATCCGGCGAGCCGTCATCAATAATGAGCACATGAAAACCCGCCTGCAATTGCATCACTGCTTCGATGATGCCCCGGATATTGTCCCTTTCATTATAGGTGGGTATGATGACCAGCTTTTTCACAGAATTGTACACGATTGAATATCCGCAAACATACAATATCAACTTTTATGAACCGTGATGAGCTTGTGGCAATGGTTTGGTAAAAATACCAACACCCTGCTGCCGCTGCTGCCACACATGCAGCAGGTAGCAAGCCATGACCATTTCGTAGCCCACAAAAAAACGCTCCTGAAAGGCGGGAAATAACAGCCACCGTATAGCAATGACAGCCATCATACCACCGAGCAACCACGGCCATTTAGGTTGTTGCACTGGCCATGTCATCAGCAACAATACAAAAAATAAAGGCATCCAGGTACCGCTCAACTGGCGGAAACTTCTTCCGGCATGTACCACATATTGCTTCAGCGACTGCGTCATGGAATAATTGAAATACCATTCCCAACTATTGCCAAACAACATAGGAATGATAAATGCCAGAATCAACAACAAGCCGCCAGCGATGAGGATTTTAGTCAAATGTTGTTTCCACAATTGAGTGAGTGATGCAGGGGACCACCACAGCAACAACACAGGAATGCACAACAACAACAAATCGATACGGGTAAGCGTAAGCAACAGCAGCAATACAAGCACGATAGCTTTTTGTCGGCCATGCCAAAACAACACATAAAATAAAGTGAGAGTCAGGAAAGATGCCAACGCATCGGGTGTAGTAAGTCGGGCCAATTGTGTGGCATAGCCAAACAACAACAATGTAGTTACTACCAAATCCCAGCCAGGCTTTACCATGCGGCGTACCCACAAATACAATACCGTGGCCATACCTGCAAAGCCAATGATACCGGGTATCCGCATGGCTGTCCACCAATGCAGGCCGGCCTTATAGCCAGCGTACACCATGCCTGTAAACAATGGCTTTACCCTATAAAAACCCAACTGTGCTTCAAAGAAACTGGCATCATTCAGGCATTGTTCTCTGTACGGCACTTCGTGCAACAAAGCAGGCACCACATCGGCAGGCAGTTGCTGCACGTTGGTAAACACTGCCTGATGCAACGCTGCACCCTGCATACCATCGTAGCCGAGCACCACACCGAGGTATGGAATTAAATCCCAGCTAAAAAAGTTGTTGTACAAAGAGAACCACGCTCCCACTGCCGTGGCCAAAACTATGACCAGCAACAACAGGAACGTACGCTGAAAAGAAGCCTGCATGTATCTGCTTATTTTTTGGCCAGCATCATTTTATGCAATATTTCCGTCAGCTTTTGCTTGGTATGCTGCGGAAAGTCGCCCTGCATCATCCAATCGTAGTAGCTGCGTTCCATCCGCAATACATCTTCTACCACTTTGCCTTTATGCTTACCAAAATTGAAAACGATTTTGCCTTCCTGCACAATCATGCGGCGGGCAAAGTCTACAATTTCATCATCACCTACGGCTTTCAAAATACTGTCAACGGTATTGCCAATTTGCGGATAGCGGGCCACTTGTGCATCCAGCACTTCCCAAGTGGCAGTAGCATCTACTTCGGCACTATGGGCATTCTCCAATTCTTTGCTGCAGTAAAATTTATACGCGGCACTCAATGTACGTGGCTCCATCATGTGAAACACTTTCTGCACATCTACCAGCTTACGGCCATCTACATTAAAGTCTTGCCCGGCACGTAAAAACTCTTCCACCAGCAGTGGTATATCAAACTTGTTGCTGTTGTATCCGGCGAGGTCGCAGTTTTCCAAAAACTGTTTGATTTCGTTGCCCGCCTGTTTAAAAGTCGGCGCATCTTTCACCATTTCATTGGTGATGCCATGCACATCAATGGAAGACTGAGGAATCACCATCTCCGGATTGATGAGTTTCCGCTTGACTTGCTTGGTACCGTCAGGCAAAATTTTGACGATGGCAATTTCTACAATACGATCGGAA
Organism: Phnomibacter sp.; assembly: GCF_036803085.1. Classification (NCBI taxonomy): domain Bacteria; kingdom Pseudomonadati; phylum Bacteroidota; class Chitinophagia; order Chitinophagales; family Chitinophagaceae; genus Phnomibacter; species Phnomibacter sp. Next base: position 38,504 of record NZ_DAIRUZ010000007.1, read on the forward strand.
GACATGTTGATACCGGTGGTTTCCAAATCGATAAATGCCAATGGGCGGGTGAGACTGAGGTTCATAACAAGTAGCAGCTTTCCTGTGAAAACGATGATTTATAATTGAAGGTAGTTGAAAATTTACTGTGCCGGATTTCCCGTGGGCAATTGCATCAAACCGCCGAACAATTCCAACAGATTGATGCCTTCAAAAGTACCACTGCTCATGAGCAATACACTGGCATCTTTTACCTGTAATTGTTCCATCCATTGCTGCAAAGCCGCAGCATCGTTGAGCACCTGTAAGCCGGGCTTGGCAAAGCCATCAGCTACCACTTGCTTATCCAATGGCGGCATTTTTTTGATGGCCAATGCATGCTGGCTATAGTACACAGCAGCTTCGTCGGCCGCATCCAACGCCTGTTTGTAATGCGGCATAAAATCGGCATTCAAACTACTGTACGTATGGAGCTCCAGCAAGACAATGAGTTTACGGTTGGGAAACTGTTGTTTCACTGCATCAATAGTGGCTTTCACTTTGCTGGGTGCATGGGCAAAATCACGATACACGGTGGTATGCTCATTTTGCAACAACACTTCCAAGCGTTTGGAAGCACCGGTAAAACTGCCGATGGCGGCAGCAAACTGAGCCGTGCTCACCCCGGCTTCGGCACAAGCCAGCCGGGCGGCTTCCATGTTCAGCAAGTTGTGGTTGCCAAACACTTTGATGGCTGTTTCGGCACCGGGCCACAGCACAACTGTAGCACCGTTATCAATGCGATGTGCCGGCACACCATATGGAATAAACCGGATATCGCTGCGCAAATTGGCTTGCACCAATGCATGCAGCGTTTCGTCGGTTTGGTTGTAAATGAGAACACCGCCGGGTTCAATTTTCTGGATAAAAATGCTGAACTGCTCCAGGTAAAAATCGAATGTCGGAAACACGTTGATATGATCCCACGCAATGCCCGTAAGAATAGCGACATGTGGAAACAGAAAATGAAACTTGGGCCGCTTTTCCACCACGCTGGCGGGGTATTCGTCGCCTTCGCACACAATGATGGGCGCATCGGTTACCTGCACCGACTGGCTGAAGCCGGGTAGCTTGGCACCCACCAGATAATCGAAAGCCAGGCCTGACTGCTGCAGCACATGCATAATCATGGAAGTGGTGGTGGTTTTGCCATGGCTGCCGCCTACCACAATGCGCTGCTTGGTTTTGCTTTCTTGAAAAATGTATTCCGGGAAAGAATATACCGGAATGCCGAGAGCCTGTGCCTTCAGCAGTTCGGGGTTGTCGGCACGGGCATGCATGCCCAAAATCACGGCATCGAGGCCGCTGTGTATATTGCTTTCGAACCAGCCGATTTGTGCAGGCAGCAAGCCGGCGGCTGCCAGGTTGCTTTTGGCGGGTTCAAAAATCTCATCGTCGCTACCAGTAATGGTATAGCCTTTGTGGTGCAGGGCCAGCGCCAGCTGGTGCATTACACTGCCTCCTATGGAAATAAAATGAATCGTCATACGTTTGAACTGAAAGCAGCAAAGTAAGGTCTTTAAGGGAAGTAAATGATACCTGACTTAGGACAGGCACGAACAATAGAATTAGCCAAAACATTTAAAGAAACTAGGGCTAACATACAAAGCTTAACATCTAATATCTCCATTTATTAAGATGTTATCAACTGAAATTTTGAATACTAGAAAGACATTTTACATTTGACAAATTCTGTCAAGTAAAATATTTCAAATGGAAACCGTTGGGCAAACTATCCGGGCCAAAAGAGAAAGCTTAGGCTTACTACTCAGACAAGTCGCATCATATCTTGACATTGATCAGGCAATCCTCAGTAAAATTGAAAGAAATGAACGTAAACCATCTAGAGACAACATTATAAAACTTGCTGAGATTCTGCAAATGGATGGCGAGGATTTGCTAATACAATTTATGAGTGAAAAAATTGCCTTAGAAATTGCCAATGAACATTGTGCAAGCAAGGTTCTTAAAGCAGCAGAGCAAAAAGTGAAATATTTGAAGTCAAATCTTGAAAAAAATTGAATATGCGGACAAGAGCAGTAGAAACAGGAATAAGCATATTGGAAGAACCGCAATTGGATATTTTATATTACAATAAATCATCCTTAAGTACATCTAATTATGAGAAGAAGGAATCACTAAATGTGCTATCTCTTTTCTCAGGTTGTGGTGGAATGGATTTAGGTTTCGAGGGTGGTTTTTCTGTCTTAGAATCATCTGTAAATGAAATTTTATGCCCTCATTTTATAGATAAGAAACTCAATAATGGTTTTGTTCAACTTGAGAAAACAAAATTCAAGACAGTATTTGCTAATGATATTTTTACTGATGCAAGAAATGCTTGGGTAAATTATTTTTCTAAACGTGGTCATGACTCTGCAAATTTTCATAGAGAAAGTATTGTAGACCTCGTAAAAATGTATCGGAATGGAGTAAATGTTTTTCCGAAAAATATTGATGTTGTTACAGGTGGCTTTCCTTGCCAAGACTTTAGTGTTGCTGGCAAACGAAATGGATTCAATTCGCATAAAAATCACAAAGGAGAAATAATTAAAAATGAAACAGCGTCGATAGAAACCCGCGGGCAACTATACATGTGGATGAAAGAAGTAGTAGAAATCACACAACCAAAAGTATTCATTGCAGAAAACGTAAAAGGTCTTGTAAATCTTGGAGATGTAAAAACAATTATCCAAAATGACTTTTCCTCCGCAAATGGGAATGGATATATTGTGCTTGACCCCCAAGTTTTACACTCCGCAGATTTTGGTGTTCCTCAATCTAGAGAAAGGGTAATATTTATTGGCATAAAAAAATCGGCATTGAAAAAGTCCGCATTGAAAGAATTGGAAAAAGAAAAGATTTCAATGCGATATAATCCTTACCCAAGTCCTACTCATTCCTTCACAGTTGAAGGAGGGAAACTAAAACCATTTGTGCAGCTTAGAGAGGTATTTAAACACCTAGAAGAACCAGAGCAAACTAAGGACTTATCTCAAAGATTTTACTCAAAAGCAAAATTTATGGGTAAACATTGCCAAGGACAAACAGAGATAAAACTCTCAAATATTTCACCTACAATTCGATCTGAACATCATGGTAATATTGAATTTAGGCGACTGTCCAAAGAAAATGGAGGACAGATTGAAAGCGAATTAAAGAAAGGCCTAAAAGAAAGGAGATTAACCATCAGAGAGTGTGCCTTAATTCAGACCTTCCCTCCAGACTATGACTTTGTAATTGAAAATAAGAATGGAAGAAAAGGTTCCTTTTTAGTTAGTCCATCCCAGGCTTATAAAATAATTGGTAACGCCGTTCCACCTTTACTAGCCTATAACTTGGCAAAGAGGATTGAAGAAATTTGGGATTTATATTTTAAGAAAGCACAATGATAGTATCAACAAATCCACACCCGGAAAAGAACGAATTTGATTCATTGCTTGGCTCAACAATTTCTGAGTTGAATGCACATGCTAAAAATTCTTCTAAAAAAGTATCCACCCTTATAGGTAGAAATCTTGAGCCATATGTAAAAGACTTAATGACAGATTTAGCCAAAGGGACAACTTTCGAAAATTCAATTGAGTTAATTGGGGGGCAAAAGTTCCCCGATATTGTTGCAAAAAAATATTATGGTATTGAAGTAAAGACAACAACACAAAATCATTGGAAAACAACAGGTAATAGTGTTTTAGAAAGCACAAGAGTTGACAATGTAGAAAGAATTTTCATGCTGTTTGCAAAGTTAGCAAGCCCAGTTGAATTCCGTTGTCGGCCTTATGAAGAGGTGCTATCTGAAGTTGTAGTAACACATTCGCCTCGGTACTTGATTGACATGAATTTGGAAAAAGGAAATACCATTTTCGATAAAATCAAAATGCCTTATGACACGTTACGAAAAAAGGGAAATCCAATCAGACCAATAGTTGATTATTATAAAAGTAAGCTAAGGCCAGGCGAAGAACTTTGGTGGATGGATGCTGAAAACAATAGTAAGCCGAGCAATATTGTCATCAGGATTTGGAATAATTTATCGCTAAAAGAAAAACAAGAACTCAAAAATAGAGCAATGACTTATTTCCCCGAACTTTTCGGAAATAGTAATGATAAGTTTGGACGACTTGCAATTTGGCTAGTTACTAGAGAAGCTGTTGTTTGTCCGAATGTTCGTGATTTATTTACTGCAGGTGGAAAAATCGATATCATAGTAGGTAAAAAAACTTATAAAAAAGTTCCGAGAATATTCTTGAATTTATTTGATAACGTTCTCAGTATCGTTGAGACTATAATTAATACATCTGCTTTTGAATTATCTGATTATTGGGAAACAAAGACTACTGAGAAAAATAAACTTTACGATTGGATTGACTTAGTTGCAAAATATTCAATGAAAATTCAAGATGCTAATCATTTGAACATAAGACAAATATTGACTGAATTGGTTTTAAAATAGCCTCCATTTTTTCAATGATTGAACATTTACAGGCATTCTGCTGTACCTTTAAATCTCAAATTTTATCCATCATGCGTAAAGTATTTGCATTGGCCATGATTGCTGTGTTGGCCCTCGGCATTAGCAGCTGCGCCAGCAGCAAGCGTGGCATTGGCTGCCCCGGCAATCCTACGGCTATCCGTCGGTAATTGTTGCACCCCAAAGATTTAGGCTTCCGGATGTCGTGGAATTTACTCCAGTCGGCCGACCAATTGACGCAGCTCGTTGCGCAGTCGGCCAGCAAACCGCAACTCATTTTTAAGCACAGTACCCGTTGCAGCATCAGTAGCATGGTGTTGCACAGGCTCGAACGTGCCGGACTGAACGACCAGCTCGACTGGCACCTGCTCGACCTCATTGCCCACCGCCAGCTCTCCAACCACATCGCCGAGCATTTTGATGTATGGCACGAAAGCCCGCAGGTATTGCTCATCAAACAAGGCGAATGCATTTTTGATGAAAGCCACATGGGTATTCAGATGGCGGAGATTGTGGCGCAAGCCACCAGTTGATACAAGTGGTGATTTTGTCATAACCACAAGGGAATTGAGTTTTCTTTTCTTCCAATCCTTCATAAATCAATGTGGTTCATGTAGCAGCATTGTTACTTTCTTTTTCTTGAAAAAAAGAAAGTAACCAAAGAATCCCGATAGCTATCGGGATCAAGGCAAACCCGATGCCTCCGGCCTCCCGATAGCTATCGGGATTGCCCGGCCAACGCCTCCCCCTGTGTGATTTTTCTTTGAAACACTTTACTTGATTTACTACTTGTCTGCCTGATATTTTATTTTAATAGTGCAACACATCGGTCAATATTCTCTTGTCTACCTGCATCCTTCCCTGTCTTTTTTCCGTAGTTTTAGCTGATACAGCAAAGCAATCGAATGTATGCAGGTAACAATTTTTGGCGCCACCGGAATGGTAGGCAAGCAACTCATGATTCATGCACTGGCCAAGGGCTGGAAGGTGAACGCTTTTGGGCGCAATGTCGAAAGCTTAATTGATGAAGACCTGCGTTCGGAGCAGTTGCACAGCATCAAAGGCTATGTGTTTGATGAGGGTGATGTACGCAAAGCCCTGCAAGGCAGCGATGCGGTACTATCGGCGCTGGGCGGCGCTTTTGATGGTACCGACAAGGCCCGCAGCCTCGGCATCAAAAACATCATTGCCCAAATGAAAGCCACCGGCATTCGCCGCATTGTAGCACTCGGCGGGCTCGGCGTGTTGCCCGACGAAAACGGCCATTATGTAATGGATGCACCCGATTATCCTCAGGAATATGTACCCGTAGGACAAGAGCACAAACAGGCCTACGAATACCTCAAAGCGTCCGACCTCGACTGGACTTTTGTGTGTGCTCCCAACATTTTACCCAAGGAAGCCGACAATCATTTTATGGCGCTGGAAGAACACATGCCCAGCAGCTGGGAAATCAATGCCGGCAACCTGGCTTTGTTGATGGTACAGGAAATAGCATTTCCACAATACCTCCACCATCGGGTAGGAATCAGCAATATTGTGGGCGAATAACACACCCATTTCCAATTACCATCAACCAATTCATTTGCAACTCATCACCACCCCCGACGAAGTAGCTGCGCTGGCTCTCGACCGTTTTGAAGAAAACGAGCATTTCAAAGCCCATCTCAAAACACTGGATTCAGAGGTGATAGATGAAGCGGTGATGCGCCTGAACAAGGAAGCAGAAGCGGGCATAGATTGCCTTGCCTGTGGCAAATGCTGCACCCGTTTGATGGTGAATATTGATGATGCAGCAATCGTACGTCTCAGCAATAAGCTTCAACTGACCGAAGCACAATTCAGGGAACGGTTTGTAGAAGGCGGCTCCTTCATGTCTTTTCTCAATGCCATCCCCTGCCAGTTTCTTGATGGCAAGGCATGCCAGGTGTATGAGATAAGGCCCGATGAGTGCCGTAATTTTCCGCAGCTCGACCGGCCGGGTTTTACCACCCGCATGTTTGGCACATTCAGCCATTACGGCATGTGTCCGCTCATTTACAATGTGGTAGAAGGATTAAAAAAAGAAACCGGTTTTTTTATCGCATCAGCTTAGTAGGCTGTCCAGCCACCATCTACCGGCAATGCAGTGCCCGTAAGGGTTGCTGCTGCTTCGCTGGCTAAAAACACCGCCAGCTTGCCGAGTGTTTCTACAGGTATAAAATCTTTTACTGCCTGTCGGCCCAGCATTACTTTTTTCACCACTTCCTCTTCTGTCATGCTGTGCACTTTCATTTGATCGGCTATTTGCTTTTCTACAATGGACGTTTTTACATAGCCGGGGCAAATGGCATTGCAGTTGATGTTGAACGGTGCGCCTTCCAACGCCAGCACTTTGGTAAGCCCCACCAGGCCATGCTTGGCCGCTACATACGCCGACTTAAATTCAGAGGCCGTTAATCCATGTGCAGAAGCAATGTTGATGATGCGTCCAAAACCATTAGCCTTCATGCCGGTCCATACGGCTTTGCTCAGGTAAAAAGCCGAGCTGAGGTTGATACCTAAAATAGCTTCCCATTTTTCTGCCGGAAATTCATCGATGGGTGCCACGTATTGAATGCCAGCATTGCACACCAACACATCAATGCTACCAAATTGTGCGATGCCCTGCTGCACCATTTGCGCAATGGCATCGGGCTGCAACATGTTGGCATTCGAAAACAAACCTTCAACGGAATGCGCTGCTGCAAGTTCTGCAGTAATGGCTTCGCCGTTAGGCTCCAAACCATTGAGGTAAAGATTGTATCCGGCTTTGGCAAATTCACGGGCAATGCCGAAACCAATACCACTGGTACCGCCGGTAATCAACACTGTTTTTGGCATAGCAATCAATTGAATGCACAAGCTACAGGTCTGAACATTTTTACAGCACAAAAACTGTAGCCAATGGCCGCATTTTTCTGGTGAAAGTGCAGCCCAACGCCGTTGTTACTCTGCTGCAATAAAATGAACGGCCACAATTTTATCGCCGCTGATGGTATAAATAGCGATGGCAGCCAAGGGTGGAACGCCTTTTTTAAATACCACCGATTCCTGGTCAATTACGGTATTGCCCTGTACGATTCTGTTGACAAGCGTACAATGCAAATCGGGCGTTTGGGCAAACATACCTGTGTACTCCTGCCGCATGGTTTCCTTGCCTTTGTACAACAGCTTGTTGGGAAACATATAGACCGCCACTGTATCGGCGTAAGGTTGTAAAAAAGCGTTGATGTCACGTTTGTTGTAGGCATCCAATTGCTGCTGTGCCAGCTGTGCCGGCAGGCTGGGCGTAGTTTGTGCAAAGGCATTACCAGCCATCAACAGCAAACACATGCTGAGGAAAAAAGGGACACTTATTTTCATAGGATAAATTGTTGCGACAATGTAAGACCGCCAACTGTTTTCCACAAGCGTATCAGCATACAATTTGTAAACACGAATTCAAGCACTTTTACCAAAAGAAGCCAACGTGACGATTTCAGCTTTTATACAACGCACCCTTTTTTTGTTGATGGCCGCAAGTCTGGCTGCTGTTGCAACAGCACAAAACAGTGGCCTGCAACCTGTGTTGCAAACCGGGCATGAAGATGATATTTTGTTTGCTGACGCAGATGCTTCGGCACAAGTATTGGCCACGGCGGATAAACACAACGTAATACTCTGGAACAGCAGCAATGGCCGGCAGTTGCGCAAAATCACCAGCGGGCAAACCATCAGGGGGATGGCCCTGTGCAACAAAGCATCGCAGCTGGCTATTCTTTTGTACGACTACGGCATTGTGTCGGCTTTGTATTGGTACAATACACAAACCGGAGCACTCACTGACAGCATCAGCTTTAAACAAACCAATGCATGGGGCAGTTCATTTCCGCCAATGGATGCCCTCATCAGCAGTGGCCAAAACGATGAAGTAGCCGTTCGGTCTTTCAGCACTTTGCAGCTCATCAATCTTACGACGAAACAGCGCAGCCCGGCAATTGAACTGTTTTCTTACGACAATCAGATAGCGTACAATGCATCAACACAACGCTGGCAGATTGCTGCCAACCGCAACGACCAGGTGGAGCTGCATTACATCAACGACAGCTATACCAAGCAGCTTCAAACCATTTACGACCGCAGCGAAAAGCCGATGGCGCTTAGCTTTCATGCATCGGGTAAAATGGCCATGCTACTGGCGCCCAACAAGCTGATGATTTTTAACGACGCAGATACCACGCTGCAGGAAGAAACGCTACGCGGCAGTAACAACATTCGGAGTTATGAGCACTACGATGTTCGTTGGAATATTGCGGGCAATTTGTTGCTCAGCAATATTGGGCAAGATGCCCATGTGTATGATGCCCATCAGCAAACATGGATCAACGATAAAAACGATGCTTTGAAATATGCCAATCATGTATTGGCCATTGATGACAGCAATGATAAAATAGCAGCGATAGGCAAGCAATTGCCCAGCATACTTCGCTGGCCGCAGCAACAAAACTTTACCAGTTTTGATACCAAAGTGATGAGCCTGCAACAGCTGCGATTTTCACCCAACGGAAAAATGCTGTCATCGGTACCCGGCATCACGTTTGCAGATTACAGCCATGTAATTGACCTCAGCACCGGCAGGCTGATGCACAACCGCAATTATCCATTGGGTATTTATCAATGGCTAAGCGATTCGCTGGTGCTCACCACCGTACCCAATGACTTTGGCGACAAGCCCAAGCTGGCGCAGGTTTGCAACTTTTATACAGGCAACGTGTTGCAAACTTTTGTACCCCCCAAAGCCGAAAAAAAACCGGAAGCAGCGTTGCTTTCACCAGACAGAAAAGCATTTGCCAGCATCAATGCGTTGTACAAAGAACTGGTGATTTTAAAAGGCCCACAGTTTAGCCAGCAAACAAGGATGCTGCTGCCTACTACCACTTCCACGCATATTGAATTTACGCCGGATAGCCGCTACCTCATTGTGGGTAGTGAAAGCATCCGTATTTATGATATTCAAAGCAACAAATGGAAGGTATTGAGAGACACGGCAAGGGTGTACAGCATCGATAATTTTACGGTAACGCCAGACAGTAAAGAATTGTGGTTTGAGCTGTTGGACAACAAGGTAGAAACCGTCATCTACAGCTACAGCTTTTCGACCGGTGAATACCGATTGAAAAGAAAATCGGACACTCTCATCAGCATCATCAAACATCATCCCACCAAACCCATGTATGCCATTGGTTATTTCAATGGTGTGGTGGAAATACGGGATGCTCAAACAGATGTCATTTTGTTTCTGCAAAAAGTGCATGATGCAGTAGTGGATGAAGTATTGTTTCACCCGACCAGAAATTGGGTGAGTACCTTGGGCAGCGACCAATTGTTGCGTTGCATTGACATCGACAAACAAAGCACTCAATACAGCATGGCATTGCTGAGCAATGCGGCAGAAAAAGGGCCCGCCATTTTTACCCCCGACCGCTATTACATGATGCCGCCCACACTCACCACCGAAATGCATTTTGCCAAAGGCTTTCAAACCTACTCCTTCGCCCAGTTTGACCTGCAGCTGAACCGCCCCGACATTGTATTGCAACGCATGGGCGAAGCAGCGCCAGAGCTGATACAAATGCAACAAAAAGCTGCAGAACGCCGCTGGCAAAAAGCAGGCATGACGGCCGCACAAGATTTGCAGGCTTTCGACAGCATGGAGCCCTTGCTGTTGTACAACCGCAAGGAGCTCAGCAACAGCAGCACAGAGCCGGTGGTTGAGATGCAGTTTATTACCCGATATGCTGCAGCAAACATCAAGCAACTAACGGTGTATGTAAACGGGCAAAAAGCCTACACCGGCAAAGCAGGTACCAACCGTTGGAAAATTCCGGTAGCACTAAGTGCTGGCAACAATTTGATTGAGGCGTCTTATCTCAACAACAATGGCACCGAAAGCCTGCGGGAAAGCATCGACATTACTTTCGAACCCGTAACACCTGTTGAGGCCCGCACTTATTACATCGGCATTGCGGTATCGCACTACGCCGACAGCAATTACAACCTGCAATATGCTACCAAAGATGTGCAGGATATTGCGCAGCGTTTTCAACAGCAATACAGCAATGCATCTGTGCATTTGTACACCGACACTGCAGTGACGCTGCCCTTACTCGACCGCATTCATCAACTGCTACAACAAACCACCGTACACGACCGTGTGGTTGTCTCCTACTCCGGCCATGGTTTGTTAGATACCGGTTACAATTTTTACCTCGCCAGTTATGCAACCAGCTTTGAACAACCAGCCTTGCACAGCATTCCATATGCCAGTCTCACCAATATTTTTACAGATGTACCGGCCAGGCAAAAGCTCTTGCTGATAGATGCCTGCCACAGCGGTGAAATAGACAAAGAAAATGTGCAGTTCAACTTTGGCAGCAGCATGGCAGCCAAACCTTTGGGGCGCAGCAGCATTCGCAAAGTGCAAGGCAAAACACAGCTAGGCAATACCGTGAAGCTGATGGAAACTTATTTCACCGATGTGTCGAAAGATTTGGGTGTCAATATCATTTCCGCTGCAGCGGGTGAAGAGTATGCTCTGGAAAGCAGTGAGTGGAACAACGGTGTTTTTTCGTACAGTTTTATGCAGGCTTTGTTCGATAAAAAAGCAGACAGCAACTATGATAAAAAAATAACGCAAACAGAGTTGCGTAAATACATGCAGCAGCGGGTACAGGAACTCACCAATGGCAAACAACAACCTACCAGCCGTAGTGTAAATGCCAGCTACGATTGGGCGTTTTAAGCTCAGGCTTGCTGCATAGCGGTTACCAGTTTTACGGTTTCAACAGCCTCTTGCACATCGTGTACCCGAAGTATGTGGGCTCCTTTTTGCAAGCCAATGGTATTGAGTACCGTGGTGCCATTCAATGCTTCAGCAGAGGTGGTACCTAAGGTTTGGTAAATGGTTCTTTTGCGGCTGATGCCCATGAGCAAAGGACGTTGTAATGAGTGCAGCACTTCCATCTGGCGCAACAATTGAAAATTATGTGCCGTGGTTTTGGCAAACCCAAATCCAGGGTCAATAATCACATCATTTATACCAGCCGCCTGGCATGCCGCCAATCGTTCAATAAAATAATCCAGGATGTCTGTCAGCAGATTGTCGTACTCGGCCAGTTGGTTCATGCTGCCGGGTGTACCCTTCATGTGCATGCAGATGTAGGGCACCTGCAGGCGGCCAACAGTCGGCAGCATCTCCGCATCAAGATGGCCACCGCTTACATCATTTACAATATGTGCCCCGGCTTGCACGGCAGCTTCGGCTACCGCCGCATGAAAGGTATCCACACTAATCAGCAGGTTGGGGCAGGCGGATGCAATGGCCGCAATGACAGGCACTACGCGGTCGGTTTCTTCGGCCGCCCCTACCCAATCGGCACCGGGGCGGGTGCTTTGGCCGCCAATATCCACCATTGCTGCACCTGCTTTTTGCATGTGCATTGCGGTGGCTACGGCTTCCTCCACTTGTGTTTTGCGGCTGTTGGCAAAAAAAGAATCGGGCGTGGTATTGATAATGCCCATCACCATGGGCTGGTCGATGACGACAAGTTTTCCCCTGCAATTGAGTGTATACATGCGGTTGATAACGAAGCTTTACTTTTGGCTGCCGGTAAAAGTACCACATCGCATGACTAAAACAATTGAACAATACAACGCCGCCATTGCATCTGCCCGAGATATTTTTATGAAGAAAGCCAGCGATTATGGCACTTCGTGGCGGGTGCTGCGGCCCATTTCTGTAGCCGACCAAATCTACATTAAGGCCCGCCGCATAAGGCAGTTGCAGGAAAATGAACTGCAGCTGGTGGCCGATGATATTCCCAGCGAATTTCGTGGCATTATTAACTATGCCATCATTGGACTCATTCAGCTCGACATTGACAATGATGAAATTGAAACCCTGCCGCTGGAAGAATGTGCCAGCCGGTACGATGAAAAAGTGAGCATCGTTCGCCAGCTAATGGAAATGAAAAACCACGACTATGGCGAGGCCTGGCGGGAAATGAGTCAGGAAAGTTTTGCCGACCTGATTATGATGAAGATTTACCGCATGAAGCAAATCATTCGCAACGAAGGCAAAACCATCATCAGTGAAGGGTTGGATGCCAACTATATGGACATCATGAACTACGCGGTGTTTGCCCTGATACTGCTGGCCGAAGCGGAGCAGCTGTGAGGTAACAGATAACCCATGTTAAAAAAACGTTTTTCATTTACCCAAACCCACTTCACTTTTTTAGCATGAAAAGTATCGTCAACATACTGCGCATTCTTACCGGGCTGTTGTTCATTTTCAGCGGGCTTATCAAAGCCAACGATCCGCTAGGGCTTGGCTACAAAATGGACGAATACTTTACCGTATGGAACTGGCACTGGGCCAGCCCATTTAGCCTGTACCTGAGCATAGGCATGAATGTGCTGGAAATAGTGGCTGGCGTGGCATTGCTGCTGGGTTGGGCACCTAAATTCATCACCCGGCTGCTGCTGGTGCTCATGGTCTTTTTCACCTTCCTGACCGGCTATGCCGTACTCAGTGGAAAAATAAAAACCTGTGGTTGCTTTGGCGATTGCGTTCCATTGCAGGCATGGCAATCTTTTGTAAAAGATTTGGTGCTAACGGCCATTATATTGGTGCTTGTTTGGAAACATGAATTCATAAAAGCAGTACTACCGCTTCGGGCCAATTTGTTTGCTGTTTTGTTTAGCACCGGCATGGTGTTTTTCGGCCAGCTCAACGTGCTCAAGCATTTGCCATATGTAGATTGCCTGCCATATGCGGCGGGTAAAAACCTGCTGCAACAAATGGATCCGCCACCGGGCTCCATACCTGATAGCGTAGCCATTTTTTATACCTATAGAAAAGCGGGTCAAAACGTGGTGTTTGATGCCATGCACTTCCCCACCGACTTTGATGAGTCGAGCTACGAATATGTGAGCCGCGAAGAAAAAGTGGTACGCAAGGGCAATGCAGAACCTGCCATCAAAGACTTTGCGCTGTACAACAGCAACAAAACAGATACCACCCGCCAGCTGTTGCAAGCCAGCGGTAAGCAGCTGCTGTTTGTAGCCAAAGATTTTAATGGCTACAAGCCCGAGTGGCAGGAACTGTTTGTAAAACTGTACACCAAGGCCAGGGAAAAATCCATTCCGTTTTTCATTGTAAGCAACCAACCGGGTGATGTGGAAGAATGGTTTAACCAAACCAACCACTTCAATATTCCGGTGCTTACCTGCGATGGCACAGTGCTTAAAACCATGCTCCGCAGCAAAGTGGGCGTGGTAGCGTTGCAAGGTGCTACCGTAGCTGTCAAATGGAGTGATGCTGATATGAACGAAGCGGTGAAATGGATGAACGGGCTGTAACAGCGCATCGTTAAAATAGCGGCCGGCAAACAACGGCGGCCTGTTCATTGCAAATAATACTGCAAATTGCAGCCCGATAAAACCTCCAGCGTTGACCAAACTCGATTGGTACATATTGCGGCAATACATTTCCACTTTTGTGTTTGCCATTTTGCTTCTCACATTCATCACCGTAGTGATAGATACCAGTGAGCACTCCGACGATTTTGTAAAAAGCGGCCTCAGTACCTGGGAAATTATTAAGCAGTATCATTTCGGTTTTGTGCCACGGATGATTACGTTGCTCTTTCCGTTGTTCATTTTCATTTCGGTCATTTTCTTTACCAGCAAGCTGGCTGGCCGCACAGAAATTGTCGCCATCCTCGCCAGCGGTATTTCTTTCAACCGTTTTTTGCGCCCTTATTGGATTGGCTCTATCCTGTTTGCCGTTTTGTTGTGGCTGTCTTTCCGATACGTAACACCTATTGCCAATGGCATTTTTTCTACGTTTCAAAACAAGTACATCGATAACCCCAACTATAGTGGTGAATACAATGCCAGTACCATTTACTTCCGCAACGATAGTACGCACTATGGTTCTGTAAGCTATTTTGATACGGCTACTAAAAGAGGCAATGCCTTTACGCTGCAGGAAATAAAACACAACGAACTGAAGCAAAACATACGGGCCGAAAGCCTGGTGTGGGACACCGCCAAAAAACGCTGGAAACTGGAAGTGGTAACCATTCGGGATATCAACGGTGATGTAGAAAAAGTGCGCCAGATAAACGACACGGTGATTAACCTCAACTTTAAACCCAGCGAGTTTAAGAAAGGCCAATACACCAAAGACATTTTGAAAACGCCAGAGTTGCAAGAGTTGATTCGGAAAGAAAAACTACGAGGCACAGAAGGCATCAACGATTTGATTGTGGAACGACACCGCCGAGATGCTACTCCTGTAAGCATTGTGTTGCTCACCATGATGGGTGTAGCGGTGAGCAGCCGCAAAGTTCGTGGTGGCAGTGGCTTGCATTTGGCCATGGGTATTATTCTGGCAGCCCTATTTATCCTTACCGACAGGTTTAGTACCATATTCAGTACCAAGGGTAATTTTCCGCCTGCTCTTGCAGCGTGGACGCCCAACCTGATTTTCTTTTTTGTAACGATTTACCTGTTTAAAAAAGCGCCCAAGTAACGCTAGGGCATTGCTGCATTAGAGTGGCACTGTTATTTCCAATTTGCAGCCTTCGCCGGGAGCAGAAATGATACGCATTTCACCGGCATAAAACTGAACCCGGCTTTGCATATTGCGCAGGCCAATACCTTTTGCTTTTTCTTTGGTATCAAATCCCACACCATTGTCTGTGATGGTCATTTGCAATTGTGTGGGGGTAGAAGCCAGCACAATGGTAACAACGGTAGCTTTTGCATGCTTGTTGATATTGCTGATTTGCTCTTGTGCTATGCGATACAGCATCAACTCTTTTTGCTCATCAATGGCTACAGCAGGATCTAAGTGATTGATGAGTGTGATTTCATGGCCATGTGCATTGGCAAACTGGCGAGACAAACTTTGCAGGGCATCAATCAATCCGGTGTCGCCCAGCGTGGGCGTAACCAGCGTGTGAGATAAGGTACGGATTTCATCCACGGCAAGATTGACGCATTCGAAGCCTTGCTGCACTAAATGGTGCGGAATGATTTCATGCTTTTTGGCACGTGCCAGGTAAATTTTTGCAGTAGCCAAAATCTGATTGATATTGTCGTGTAGTTCTTTGGCCAGTTCGTTGCGTTCTTTTTCCTGTGCTTCAATGGTGAGTTGTGTGGTAAGCTTTTGCTGTTCAAGCTGCCGGTCTACCAGTTCCTTTTCCAGCCTTTTTTGATCGGTAATATCAATCGACAGAATGAGTATGCCTTCGGGCACAGGCTGAACGCTCAACTCGAACCACCCCTTGCTGCCATCCGGAAACTCAAACTCGTTGACAATGGTTTTTGAAATTCTGCTTTGCATGCAGTTTTGCAACTCAACAAACAACGGCGCTTTTTCAAAGCCGGGATACACATCCATCATTCTCCTGCCCAGTAATTCAGCTTCTGAAAACTTGCTCTGCCGTATCACCACTTTGTTTAAAAACAGGTAGCGCCAGTCGAAGGAAATGATTTGGATACCTTCCTGCATGTTTTCCAGCAAGCCTTTGTAGTGTGTTTCTTTTTCCAGCACTTCCCGGGTTTTTTCTTCTACCCTTTTTTCCAGTGTGGCATTCAACATTTTAATTTCCTGCTCCGCACTTTTGGCTGCCGTTTCATCACCCACAAAACCCATCAGGAAAGAGGGTTTTCCTGCTTCGTTGTAAAAAATGCGGCTCTTACACCATATCCATCCCAACGTGCCGTCAGCTTTTATAATGCGGCAATCAAACTCAAGGTCTCTTTCTCCACCCGAGGCTACTTCCCAGGCTTTGTGCACTTTTTCATGGTCTTCCGCCACCACGTGTTTTTCAAAAAACAGATCGAATGACCAATCCTTCACTGGTGTATCATACCCCATGATTTTATCATGAAGTGCAGATCGCTTTATATCACCTGTAACCAAATCAATCGTCCACGAGCCAATGCCTGCACTTTCCAATGCAAACGCCAGGTTTTCCATCGATTTTCGCAGCTCCGCTTCCGATGCTTTCAATTGTGCTTCTGCACTATTTCGTTCCTGGTTTTTACGATAAATAATTAAAAACGTGGTAACAATGAGCAACAATGTAAGCCCCTGAAAAATGACAATGATGCGGTTGGAATTCGTAATGGTTTTATTATTCCTTTCTTCCCTTATTTCGAGCAATGCATTTTCGTGTTGTTGCATGTCGCCAATAAGGCTGCGGAGTTTACTGCCTAAGTATAATCCTTCATTCGCCGCTACGGTCAACCTGTCTGGAGTGAGTTGCCCCTTTTTCTGTAAAGCGATCATTTCCCGCCTTGAATGGATATATGTTTCCACCATGCGGCTCAACGAGTCAACCCTTTCCTGCTGCTCACCATTGTCAAGCGTGAGCTTTTTGAAATGCTATATTTCACGAACAATAGCTATCGAAAGGCTATCGAATGCGGCTACATAATATTGATCTTTTGTAACAAAAAAGCCACGAATACTGCTTTGCATTTCTGCAGTCATCTTGCTTATCCTTTCCGACATTAGCTGCCTCTCGTAAGTGTGGCGGATTGTTATTTCACTATCGGCCCGTTGCTTGTTGTTATCACTAATGGCAAAAAAGATGAAAATCAACAGTAACAACGACACCGCAAAATAGACGCCCACTTTTTGCTCAAATGTGAGTTTGAAGTTTGCCAAATGCCGGCTCTTCAGCAATGATGTGCTCAGTAGTAAAAACAATATGGCCGTAAGCAATGCTGTTTTGGCCAACCATGGAATGGCCTGCAAAAAACTACTGCCGAAAAGCTGGTTTAAAAATACCAATGCCGAAACGCTGATGACGCCAATAAGACTGATCACACAAAACCACAACATTCTTTTTGACTGAATGAAAAGAATGATCAACGAAATAATGACAAAGCTTAACGAAGTGTGCACACTTGGCCTGCCGGCATATTTTGTTTCAACGGGGTTGGGATCATCTTTCCAAATCAGTTCATCAATACCTGCATTGAAATCAAAAATGGTTTGAGAGGCACTGAGCAAGCCAAAAACAAACATGAACAATGCAATGCCTTTTGCCCACTGCACATAGCGGGGTTCTGCTTTTTCTTCCAGCAACCATACAGCAGTACCCAGCAATAAAAAACCAACTGCCGTATTGAATTTGATGTTGATAATGCCAGGTAAAACCGACTTGAATATATTGACATTGAATATCCAACCATATACTACCAGTATAGCCGCAACAATCACTATTGCCGACAATACTTTACTAGTATGAAGTTTTTTCAACATCAATTGTAGCTGGATATTAAATGAACTCACCTGTTATGCAAGAGGAGAAGATGAGTCAGTTACTAACGTGAATGTAGGGGTAAACAAATTGAAAAACAATGACATATGACGCTAATTACCCGGTTTTGACATTCCTGTGAGCTGAATGACCGATTTGTGCCCAAATATCTTTTCCGTCAATGGTCTTTTCTTCATGTTAAACGGTTATTGAATTACACTTTTTCTTTGGCTTTCAGCGCTGCTGCAGCACCTTTATTGAAAATAATTTTATATAAAAAAACAACCGCTGTAACGGCGAAAATGGCGGCAATACTGTATTGCACCACGTTCATGTGGCTATGCATGTTTTGCAGCAGCACCTGCCCGCCTATTACAAACACAGCCAATCCAATAAGGGTGCCAATACCAATGCCCACACTGTACCAGTTAAACTGCTGCCCATTAGCCTGCAAAATGCCTTTGCTAAACAGCACCGTACTCCACCCAAACCAAAACGGAATTTGCATAGGGTTGAGAGCACTCATGGTTACGCCCAATATAAACGGATGTACATCGGCATTCAGAATCACATTTTTTCCTGCTTGTGCGGGGTTGCTGGCTGCCATAAAACTGGTAACCGCCAAGGTGGCTACAATAACAAAAGCCAGCCAGTCCATCAATCGTAGGAGTCCGGCCCGGTGCCTTATCCAATTGATGCCCACCAGCGACACACGTACATAGGCTACCTCAATAATAGCTGCTCCTATGCCAAACAGGCTGGCATGCCACACACCTTCGGCAATAGAAATTTGCATGGCCGCCACATTAATGGTGCCCAAAGGCAAAGTACCCAAGGCACTGATGCCCAATCCCCAAAAAGCAATACGCAGCAATGCTTTCATTTCTCCCACATTCTTCAAAGCGGCCAAATATAACCGACCTGAACCAGCCCTGTGAACAAGCCATACAAAATGTGGCAAACTGATGGCGAACAGCTACCTTCAAACCCGCATTTTTGTATATCGATTGCCTGCCGATGTATTGGCTGGTAAACAATGACTAAGCTTAGAACATATGAATGTAAAAACCATGGCCCAATGGGCTGCCGAAGGCACTGCGCCGGATATTTTATTTTGGGTAGGATGTGCCGGCAGTTTTGATCAGCGGGCACAAAAAGTAACCCGAGCTTTTGCTCAAATACTGGATGCTGCTGGTGTAAGCTACGGCATACTGGGTGCCGAAGAAATGTGTACCGGCGACCCTGCCCGCCGGGCAGGTAATGAATTTTTATTTCAGATGATGGCCAGCCAAAATATTGCCGTTCTCAATGGTTATGAAGTAAAAAAAATAGTAACCACCTGTCCGCATTGCTTTAATACACTGAGCAATGAATACCCCGAACTGGGTGGCAAATACGAAGTGGTGCACCACACCACGTTGCTGCAGCAACTCATCAATGAAGGGAAAGTGAAAATGAAAGAAGGCGGTAGTTTCAAAGGTAAACGCATTACCTACCACGACAGCTGCTACCTCGGCCGGGCCAACCAAATTTATGAAGCGCCCCGTGCCGTGCTCGAAGCCCTCGATGCCGAGCTGGTAGAAATGAAACGCTGCCGCAGCAATGGTTTGTGCTGTGGTGCCGGCGGTGCACAAATGTTTAAAGAAGAAGAAAAAGGCGATACCCGTGTCAACTGGGAACGTACCAAAGAAGCATTGGAAACACAACCCGCTGTCATCGCTTCTGCATGCCCTTTCTGCAATACCATGCTTACCGATGGTGTAAAAGTGAACGAAAAAGAAACTGAGGTACAGGTACTGGATGTGGCAGAACTGGTGGCGCAAAGTTTGGCATGATTGCTGAAGTAAAGCCCCCGATTAATACAAGCATTTTTTAGAAGTAATACCCTACACAAGCCACTATGTCGAGCATTTTGATTATTGATGATGAAAGAGCCATTCGCAACACCCTCAGCGAAATTTTACAACACGAAGGCTACAAAATTGATGTAGCTGAAAATGGCGAGGAAGGCTTTGAAAAGTTTAAGAAAAACAGCTACGACGTAGTGTTGTGCGATATTAAAATGCCGAAGATGGACGGCATTGAATTTTTGGAAAAAAGCCGCGAAGTAAATCCTGATGTGCCGCTGATAATGATTAGCGGCCACGGCAATATAGAAACAGCGGTTGAAGCAGTAAAAAAAGGTGCCTACGATTATATTTCCAAGCCACCCGATCTCAACCGGTTGCTCATCACCATTCGCAATGCCACCGACAAAACCACGCTGGTAGCCGAAACCAAAACGCTGAAACGCAAAATCAGCAAGGTGCAGGAGATTATAGGCGAAAGCGAACCCATTCAAAAAATTAAAGACACGATAGCCAAAGTAGCCCCAACCGATGCCCGGGTATTGGTAACCGGAGAAAACGGTGTGGGTAAAGAACTGGTGGCCAAGTGGATTCATGAGCAAAGCAACCGCTGCCGTGGTCCGCTGATTGAAGTCAACTGTGCTGCCATCCCCAGCGAACTCATCGAAAGCGAATTGTTTGGCCATGAAAAAGGCTCCTTTACTTCTGCCGTAAAACAGCGCATTGGCAAGTTTGAGCTGGCCAATGAAGGCACGTTGTTTTTGGATGAAGTGGGCGACATGAGCCTTGATGCACAAGCCAAAGTGCTGCGGGCTTTGCAGGAAGGTACTATTACCCGTGTAGGTGGCGATAAAGAAATAAAAGTGAATGTGCGGGTAGTAGCCGCTACCAACAAAAACCTGATGGAAGAAGTGGAAGCCCGGCGCTTTCGACTCGACTTATACCATCGCCTTGGTGTAATACTTATTCATGTACCATCGCTCAACGACCGCCGCAGCGACATTCCGGCTTTGGTCGATCATTTCCTAACCAACATTTGCAACGAATACGGTACAGCTAAAAAACAAATTGCACCGGAAGCTGTGGCACTGTTGCAGCAGCACAACTGGACGGGCAATATTCGTGAGTTACGCAACATTGTAGAACGACTTGTTATCCTGAGTGATAAAACCATTACCGAAAACGACGTACGTGAAAATGTGCGAATGTAACGCATTTGCAATTATGCCAACACTCCGCCAAAAGGCTGGCGGCAATAATGCAGCAATTCTTGCATGCTGTTAATGAGCATTGCGTTAGGTGGTACATGGCGTATAAACTGTACCAGCGGCCCACTGGCTACCACTTGCCTGTTCGGAAAACGATAACTCCACATTTCCAGATATTCTTCAGCATCCATACGGGTAAAATTGGTGAGCTGATGGTAGTGCAATTGCGCCACCTGCTTGTGTTTGCAATACTCTTCCACCGTAGCCTCTGATACATTGCAACCAAGATTGATTACCGGATATCCATTTTTGCGTAGCAAATAGTAGGTAAACAACAACGGAATTTCATGATACTCCTCTTCGGGGCCAAACAGCAATATGAGCTGCTGATGCTCGGTACGTACCAAGGGTAGTTCGTTGATGTGGCGGATGATGACATTGCGAATAAGTGTACTGGCAAAATGCTCTTGTGCCGGTAGCAGTTCTTCATTCATCCACAGCAGACCTATTTTTTCCAGCAAGGGATACACCACATGCACCACAGCCCGCTCCAGCCCCAGTTGCAAAATGGTGGCTGTAATGGTGGCATCAAACAACGCTTCATTAAAATCGCGGCTGGCCAGCAGCATATCATTCATTTGCTCTACAAAAAAAACGCCGCTCCGCACTTCTTTGTCTATCATTTGCGCAATGGCTTCTTCGGCCAGCGAAGCAATGTGCGAAATTTTGTAGCCCTGATGGTACAGCCAGCTCACCCTCAAAATGCGGCGCAGGTCTTCGTTGGTATAATACCGGTGTTTGCTTTCTTTCCGGTGAGGCAAAACCAGCCCGTAGCGGGCCTCCCACATACGCAAGGTATGGGCCTTTATCCCACTCAATCGTTCTACATCTTTAATCGAAAACAACTGCATTTGTTGGTGAAAAGTAGGCTGAAGCCCCGTTTGTAACCCTGACAAAAATCAGTTTCAGTCGTCTGTTGAATCTCTGGTGTCAAATACAAACGAAATGATAAACTATATTGCCGGATTGGCCCGATACTACGAAAAGGTATTTTTGCCGGAACCGCTCTGCACACTTTACTTTGGCAGGCATTAAAACAAAAACCGATATGGGTTGGATCATTTTTTTGATAGGAACGATAGGCTGGCACATTGGTATGTACGGCATGTTTAAAAAAGCCGGCATTACTCCCTGGAAAGCCCTCATTCCCTTTTACAATACCTGGTGCATTATTGAAAAAATTCAGGTGCGCCGGGTGTGGTTTTGGCTGCAGTTTATTCCCATTGCAGGGCAGTTCATCAGCATTTGGCTCACCATCATTTTTGTGATGCACTTTGGCCGCTTCAATGTGTTGCATCATGCAGGTGCCGTGCTGGTGCCATTTATATATTTCCCCTACCTCGGCTTTTCGCCAAACGAACGTTATGCCGGCCACGAAGTATTTCTCAATTACAAAAAGCCTTCGAGCCGCGAATGGGTGGACGCGGCAGTTTTTGCAGTTGTAGCTGCTACACTTATCCGCACCTTTATTTTCGAAGCTTACACCATTCCTACTCCATCTATGGAAAAGACTTTGCTGGTGAATGATTTCCTCTTCGTCAACAAAGTTTCGTACGGACCACGCATTCCCAAAACGCCGCTTAGCTTTCCATTTGTACACAACCTGATGCCGAACTCACAAGTACCGTCCTACCTCACCTGGATTCAAATACCCTACAGCCGTATAGCCGGCTACGAAAAAGTAGAACGCAACGATGTAGTGGTGTTTAATTTCCCCTTGGGCGATACCATCATCAACGATCCGGGCTATGGTTCTGCCAAGCCTTACTACGATGTATTGCGAAGCACCTACGGTGGCAACCGCAATGCTCTGCTTGCCGACTGGGGCGATAAAATAATTGTACACCCCATGGACAAAGCCGACAACTACATAAAACGATGTGTAGCAGTAGCCGGCGACACTCTCTACCTGAAAAATGGCGAACTGTATGTAAACAATACCAAGGCTTACGAGCCTGCAGGCATGCAAAACGATTACAACGTATCGGTTAAAAGTGCCATTGATTTCAACAGCCTTGAAGAAAATGCGGACATCCACATTCGATGGACTGATAAGGAAACGGAAATTGCCAACCTCGAAAATCAATTCGTTAGCAGCAGAGAATACCAGCTCAGCATGAGCCCCGAAGATGCTGCCAAAATGAAAAAAATGAGCAACGTAACGGCAGTAAACATTCGCTTGTTGCCCCGTATTTATTTAGTAGAAAAAAAGACCAGCCCTGTTATTTAC
This sequence comes from Phnomibacter sp., assembly GCF_036803085.1. Taxonomy (NCBI): domain Bacteria; kingdom Pseudomonadati; phylum Bacteroidota; class Chitinophagia; order Chitinophagales; family Chitinophagaceae; genus Phnomibacter; species Phnomibacter sp. The sequence goes on from NZ_DAIRUZ010000007.1 coordinate 61,684, forward strand.
GAAGCTATTCATCCATCGTTTTTTACTGGCGAAGCCATGAAAGTAAACCTCAACGGATACCAGCGAGACATGCGCCTTCCTGAATTGGATACGGCCCGCTTTGATTTGATTTATGCTACCAAACAAGCAGCTGACGCAGTGCGTAAATCGCCAAACGTGGCACAAGTAAGCCAGCACGATGATGCTTACATTTTTCCCAACATCAACAACGCTGGTTTTGATTGGACGGTAGATGATTTTGGACCCATTATTATTCCTGCAAAAGGAACTACCATTTCTTTGACAACACAAAATTTGCCGCTTTACGAACGCATCATTCGCAACTACGAAGAGCACAGCCTTGAAGTAAAAAGCAACCAAATCATCATTGATGGTAAGCCTGCAGACAAATACACGTTTAAATACAATTACTACTGGATGATGGGCGACAACCGCCACAACAGTCAGGACAGCCGCTTTTGGGGTTTTGTGCCCGAAACGCATGTAGTAGGCAAAGCCAGTTTTATTTGGTTTAGTTGGGAAAAAGGACCACGCTGGAAGCGAATTTTCAGCAGCATTAAATAAACACGTAATTTTAACTGCCACAACAGAAATCCTTCTCCAACATGGGGAAGGATTTTTTATCACTCAAACTGATGAAAGATGGCAAACAAAACACATCAATTTACTTACGAGCTCCACGAGAACGAAAGCAGCCTTTCGCCGGCAGACCATGCATTACTTCAAGCAGCCCGGGAGCATACCGCTGCAGCATACGCACCTTACAGTGCATTTAAAGTAGCTGCCGTAGCACAAACAACCAACGGACATATCGTAAAAGGCACCAACCAGGAAAACGCCAGCTACCCTGTTGGTATTTGTGCAGAAAGAGTATTGCTCTCTGCACTCAGCACGTTGCACCCAACAGAAGCGGTTGCTACCTTGGCCATATCTTACCACAACCTGCATGGCAACAGTGGTAAGCCAGCATCGCCCTGCGGCATGTGCCGACAGGCATTGGTAGAATACGAGCAAAGATTCAACCAGCCTATGCGCCTCATTTTATCGGGCCAGCAAGGCGAGGTAATGGTGATTGCTTCTGCCAAAGACATACTGCCGTTTGGCTTTACGGCAGAAGACATGAAGTAGATGAAGGATGTAGGATATCTGATATCTGATGTCTGATATGCCGCCTTTGTTGGTCGCCGAAGTTTGCCAATGCTGATTGCGGGTTCAATTCAACATTCCTAATTCACCATTCATCATTTCTCAAGTCGCCGACTACTTTTTCATCGCTTCGTTGTACGCTGCACTGCCGCCCTTGGGTACCGATAAATTTTGCCAGTCATTTTTGCGCAGCATTTTACCCAGCATCACTATTTGTCCAATGTGATAGCCATAGTGAGCCAGCTGCCGCAGCAAAGCATCGTAGGCTTTCAGCTTTTCGGTACGGATGGTTACGTCTTGCATGAGTTGCGCATCGCTGAGCGAACCAATAGTACTCAGCACATGACTCCAGCCGGTTTCCCAAAAATCAATCAGGTCTTGCTTGCTTACGTTCATGGGCTCAAATTCTGCATCGCGGTTGCGCCAGGGCTTTTCACCATCTTCTGTTAAAAAATGAGTGAAGCGGCTCATCATGTTGCCATACATGTGCTGCACAATAATGGCAATGCTGTTGGCACCTTCCGCTGGCTCCCATTTCAATTCATCTTCGCTTAGTTGCGCAAATGTTTTATCACCCAGTTGCTTGTAATAGGTAAAGCGGGCAATGATGTCTTTGGTAAAATCGGCAGCAGTAATCATGCAAGAAAATTATCGGGATTGAAGAATGAGCTGTTGAGAAAAATCGAGAATCAAACGTATTAAATCATTGGCTTCTACAAGAGGAACAGTGGCTGCAATATCTTCCACATCGTGGTATGCTTTTCGCTTGCCCAACGTGTACCAGAAAAAAGAAGGCACCCCTTTTTCGGTAAACCAATAATGATCGCTGTTTTGCGCCTTGCCCCTGCTGTTGATGGCCGTGAGATATTGTTTTTCCGAATTCAGTTTTTGCAGCAATGCAAATGCGTTAGGAAACTCAGTAGCATTCACCACAGTAATGCCCTCCTCGCCGTTCCCCATCAAATCGAGATTGAGTAAAAAGCGAATATTCGATAATGGGAATGCTGGTTTTTCTACATACCACGATGAACCCACCAATCCGGCTTCTTCGCCGGCAAACCAAATAAACACCGCTTTGTACGGCAAGGGTTGTGCCTGTATGCGGCACGCCAATTGCATGAGCAAAGCGGAGCCGCTGGCATTATCGTTGGCACCGGCAAATAGAGCATTGCCCAGTTGCCCCAAATGATCGTAATGTGCCGTAAAAACGATGGCAGAATCATTGCGCAGGGTACCGGCTACGGTGGCAATCACATTATCGGCCTTGAAGGATGGCTGAAAAAATGGAGTGACCTGCAATTTAATTTTTTTGGGTGCAGATGCAATTGCAGCACGACGTACAATAACCCGGCAATGGTTTTGCTGACGGGTAGCCACACTCCAGGTGAGTTTGTCTGCCAGCTGTACAATCAATTTTTGATCGGCCGATACCCATGTAGCAGAATCAACCTGCAATAAGCGGGAAACAGTGCCATCAAAACCGCCCGACTCTGGCCCTATTAAATAATCAACGCCTTCCTGTAAGGTATGGCCATTCACCTGCAACAAACTTGGACTTGGAAAAACATTCACCGGATATTCCACCGTTTGGCGCTGTATCTGTAAGCCTTGTTGCTGCATAGTAGCAGCTATCCAATTGGCAGCTTGCTGCATGCCATTATTCACATAACCACGCCCATGAAAGGCCGGTGCTGCAAGGGTATCCATCCACCGGCGAATGATGGCACTATCCTGTGCATACACACCCTGCAGTACACAGCAAAACAAAACGGTCACACAAAACTTTCGCATCCCTAAAGTATAAGGTTTTTCAACCAATTTTCAGCATGAGGAAAGATACCGAAAAGCATGACTTGCCTCATAGTTAGTTGTAGCTACTTTCGTCAAATTTGGTATTGACGAAGGGAAAAAAACGATGTATCTTGATAAGCTCCTTTCGTTCTTTTGATCAGATTGCTCACCTTAAAACTTCATGTTATGGTTACCGTAGCCGAACATCAGGCGCTGCTGGCCGAATGCGACCAGTGGCGTAATCAACTTCGCCAGGCAAAAGAAAACATCAATCATTTGCGCAGTGAACTCTACACTGCTGCTGCTGGCAAAACGGATCACGATTATTTGAAAGAGGTAGAACACTACCACAATCAGTTTCACATTCAGCTCATTAATGTGCACGACGTAAAACACGCCATTAAGCACCATGTAGCCGAAGCCGAACACCATCCCAACTTTGGTCATAAAATTCCGCACCACAACCTGGAATTACAGGTAAAACAATTAATGGCCGACATTGACCAACTCACCAAAGACTTTCACCGTTTCATTGGAGAAGCGGCATAACATGATAGAAAAGGTTGCAGGTATCTACACACTTGCAACCTTTTTTAATACATGAAGTACTTACCCTCATTGTATTCCGATTGCTTAATTATTGCCGTGGCCGAACCTGTTTTGGCTACACGGTTTTTTTCACCATTTACATACTTACGTTATGGCAACTTTTGATACTGCTCACGTAAAAAACATTGCGCTGCTTGGCCATGCCGGCAGCGGCAAAACAACATTAGCCGAAGACATGCTTTTTGAAGCTGGTTTGATTAACCGCCGTGGTACGGTGCGAGAAGGAACCACCGTTAGCGATTATCATGAACTCGAAAAAGAAAGAGGCAACTCTATCTTTTCTTCCCTACTGCACACTACCTGGCGTGGTTACAAAATAAATATTATAGATACACCGGGGTATGATGACTTTGTAGGCGAAGTAATAAGTGCACTCCGGGTAGCCGATACCGGCGTAATGCTGCTGAACGCCACTGCCGGTGTAGAAGTAGGCACCGATATTATTTGGGACTATACCGAAGAGTTTAAAACGCCCATGATTTTTGCGGTAAATAAACTGGATCATGAAAATGCCGATTACAATAAAACCGTAACCGAAGCTAAGGCTCACTTTGGCAGCAAAGTGGTGCAGGTGCAATATCCGCTCAATGCCGGTACAGGTTTCAACCAAATTATTGACGTGCTCAACATGGTAATGTATGAGTACGGAAAAGATGGTGGCAAACCAGAGAAAAAACCCATCCCCGACAGTGAAAAAGCAACCGCAGATGAACTGCACCGTGAACTGGTAGAAGCCGTAGCCAGCAACGATGAAAGCCTGATGGAAAAATATTTTGAGTTGGGCGAATTGAACGAAGACGACATGAAAGCCGGCATGCACAAAGCCATGATTAATCATGACATTTTCCCGCTGTTTTGTGTAAGTGCAGAAAAGAATATGGGCAGCGGCCGCATCATGGGTTTTATTGACAATGTGTGCCCCAGTGCCAATGAAATGCCTGCCCAAAAAACACAAGCCGGCACCGAACTTACTTGCGATGCCAGTGGCCACGCCTGCATTTTTGTTTTCAAAACCATCAGCGAACCTCACGTAGGCGAACTGTCTTTATTCAAAGTGTACAGCGGCACTATTAAAACCGGCATGGAACTGGTGAATGAAACGACCGGCGCTTCCGAAAAAATGAACCAGCTGCTGTTGCTCGAAGGCCAAAACAGGATTAACGTAAACGAATTGGTGGCAGGCGATATTGGTGCTACTATGAAACTGAAGAATACGCATGTCAACAACACCTTGCACGAAAAAGGCAAGAATATTGAGCTGCATCCCATTGAGTTTCCGACCAGCAATTTAACTGTGGCTGTAGAAAGCACCCGCAAAGGCGAAGAAGAAAAACTGAGCCAGGCTTTGCATACGCTGATTGAAGAAGATGCGACTATTAAAGTAGTAGTATCGCAAGAGCTGAAACAAACACTGCTGCATTGCCAGGGCGAACTGCACCTGCAGGTAATTAAATGGAAACTCGAACACATTCATAAGCTCGAAGTTGCTTTCCATAAGCCCCGTATTCCTTACCGCGAAACCATTCGCAAAAAAGCGGAAGCCATGTTCCGCCACAAAAAACAAAGTGGTGGTGCCGGACAGTTTGCTGAAGTGCATTTGCGCATTGAACCCTGGTATGAAGGCATGCCTGACCCCGAAGCGTTGAACGTTCGTGGCCGTGAAGAACATCCGTTGGAATGGGGTGGCAAACTGGTGTACTACAATTGCATTGTTGGTGGTGCCATTGATGCCCGTTTCTTACCCAGCATTTTAAAAGGTGTAATGGAAAAAATGGTGGAAGGCCCTTTGACCGGCTCGTATGTACGAGATGTGCGGGTGAGTGTATTTGATGGCAAAATGCACCCGGTAGATAGTAACGATATCTCATTCAAACTCGCTGGCCTCAAGGCTTTCAAAGATGCATTCGGCCAGGCCGATCCGCAAATACTGGAACCCATTTACAATGTGGAAGTGCTTTGTCCATCTGACCTGACCGGTGCTGTAATGGGCGACCTGCAAACACGCCGTGCTTTTGTAGAAGGCATCGATACCGAAGGTCATTTCCAGAAAATAGTAGCAAAAGTACCACTGGCAGAAATGGCGGATTACTCATCTTCACTGCGCAGCATTACGCAGGGCCGTGCTAAGTTCAGACTGCATTTTCATGAGTATGCACCTGTGCCATACGACCTGCAGAAAAAACTGCATGAAGACTACACCAAAACAGCGAAGGAAGAAGAATAATTTTTGTTTACAACAACAAATCACATGGCCGGCACAAAATGTGCCGGCCATTTTTTATCAGGTTTTGATAACACTCCAGCCGCCTACATTTGTGCTATGAGTGTTCAGAAAACTTTTCTTTCATTTTTGCTGCTTTTCGTTGCTCATGCTGGATGGGCACAAGCCATTCAATTCGATAAGTTGCGCTTACCTGTTGTACCTGCAGGATGGAGCAATCAAACAACTACGCAAGGGCTGGTGTACGACAATTATAATGTGAGAGGAAGTACCCGTTTTGTGGTAACTATCTTAAAAGGACAACCCTTTACCGGTAAGCAAGATTCGGCCTTTGCCTACAGTTGGAAAAAATGGATGCAGACAAGCGACACAGCCATGGTACCAAAATTCAGAAAGTCGTACAACGCAGCATCAGCACCCATGGCTACGGGAGGCATAGAAACAACCGGTGAATTTGGAAAAGGATTTTACCAACTCAGCATTTACCAGTGTAATGGTTATTTGCAAGCCATTGGCGTTTATACAATCTCCCAGAAAATTTACCGGGCCGAATTTTACGATTGGAACACCTACCTGATGGATGTGCAATGTTTATAGATCATACGCATTTTGTCCGTCTGTCTTATTCACGTATTTTGTAATGTCTACTTTTTAAATCAATAAAAACATTGCTATGCCTGTAAGCACTCCTGTACAGCAATTACTGCATTGGGCCAATACCGCTCCTACTGATTGCTTCTTGCGCCAACCTGTTAACGGGCAATGGCAAACCATCAGCTATGCCACAGCAGCAGACCACTGCAAACGCATGGCACAAGCCTTGCGCAGCATGGGCATACAACCCGGCGATAAAGTAGCACTGCTGAGTAAAAACTGTGCAGAATGGATTATGGCCGACATTGCCATGATGATGGCCGGTGTGGTAAGTGTACCCATTTATCCAACGCTTACAGCAGGCAGTATTGAAAGCATTGTGATACATAGCGAATCGAAAGCCATATTTGCCGGCAAGCTGGATCAGTTTCAAAAACAACGCTCAGGTATTCCTGCAAATGTCCGCATTATTGGCAATAACAGCTATAACAGCAATGGCGATGTGCAATGGGAAGATTTGATTGCATCACATACACCTATTGATGAAGTATATGCATGGAACCCTTCTGACACACTCACCATTATTTATACATCCGGCACAACAGGTGCCCCCAAAGGAGTAATGCACTCACTGCATGCTATCGATACGGTTATTCATCGTGCCACTGCAGATATACCGTTGCCTGCCCGCCCAAAACTTTTTTCTTACTTGCCACTCAGCCATATTGCAGAACGCATGGGCATTGAATTAAATGCATTGTACAACGGTGGCTGTGTTTCTTTTGCTGAGTCGTTAGATTCATTTGCAGAAAACCTGGCCGATACACAACCTGATATCTTTTTTGCTGTGCCCCGTATCTGGATCAAATTCCGAGAAAAGATTTTGCAAAAACTACCACAGAAAAAGCTCAATCTGTTGCTGTCAATCCCAATTGTCAACAGCTTGATTCGCAAAAAAATAAAAACCAGTTTGGGGTTATCAACCGCAAAGTTTATTGTAAGCGCTGCTGCGCCACTATCCAAAGAAGTACAAGAATGGTACGGAAAGCTGGGCATTGATATTTGCCAGGCGTATGGCATGACAGAAGACTGTGTGTATGCGCATTTCAACCGCCCCGGCCGAAACAAATTTGGCACCGTAGGCTTACCGTTGCAAGGTTTGAAAGTGAAGTTCTCAGAAGAGAAAGAAATAAGGGTAAAAAGCGAAGGCAATATGCAGGGCTATTACAAAGAGCCCGCCATGACAGCCGACATGTTTGATGAAGAAGGCTACCTGAAAACCGGCGACATTGGCGAACTGGATGCTGATGGTTACCTCATGATTACAGGACGTGTAAAAGATCAGTTTAAAACGGATAAAGGCAAATACATTGCGCCTGCTCCTATTGAAACGAGCATGCTCACCAATCATCATTTGGAACAAGTATGCGTGGTAGGTACAGGTATACCCCAGCCCATTGCATTGGTTACCTTGTCCGACTCTGGTAAAATGCAACAGCAAGATGCGCTGTATGCACAACTGGAAGCCGACATGCAAGTACTCAATAAAACGCTGGAAAAACACGAACGCATTGAAAAAATTGTGATTCTCGAAAAAAGCTGGACAGTTGAAAATGGTTTGTTGACGCCTTCATTAAAAGTGAAGCGCAATGAGCTGGAAAAAATTTATCTGCCCCACTACCCCATGTGGTACAGCAAGCCCACTACCATAGTACGAGACAACGGATAACCAATCGTTATTAGTACGCTGTTTTAGAACACTCACCAGCCACGAAAGTGCATTCGCCTAACTGTGCAGTTACAAGCTATAGCAGCAGCGATAAGTCTTTACCTTTGCCGCCTAAATTGATTGTTTGCCATGAATGAAGTGTACATCATTTCCGCAGTAAGAACGCCCATGGGCAGCTTCGGCGGATCACTGAAAGATTTGTCGGCCACACAGCTCGGTGCCATTGCCATCAAAGGTGCATTGGAAAAAGCCGGTGTAGCTCCTGAAGCCGTAAACGACGTATTGATGGGTTGTGTAATACAAGCCAACCTTGGTCAGGCGCCTGCCCGCCAGGCGGCTAAGTTTGCCGGCTTGCCCAACGAAGTAAATTGTACCACCGTAAATAAAGTGTGTGCCAGTGGCATGAAAGCCATAGCACAAGCGGCACAAAGCATTCTGCTGGGCGATGCCGATATTGTAGTGGCAGGTGGTATGGAAAGCATGAGCAATGTGCCTTACTATGCGCCCAACATGCGCTGGGGTAATAAGTACGGCAATGTGCAATTACTCGATGGTTTGGCCAAAGACGGCCTGACGGATGTGTACGATGGACAAGCCATGGGTATTGCAGCAGAGCTCTGCGCCAGCTCTTGTGGCATTAGCCGCGAAGATCAGGATGCCTTTGCTATTGAAAGCTACAAACGCAGCCAGGCAGCCTGGGAAGCGGACAAGTTTGCCAATGAAATTGTACCAGTACAAATTCCGCAGCGTAAAGGCGAGCCCGTTATCATTGCCAAAGACGAAGAACCTTTCAATGTGAAGTTTGATAAAATCCCTTCACTCAATCCCGCCTTTAAAAAAGATGGTACAGTAACAGCAGCCAACGCCAGCACCATGAATGACGGTGCTGCAGCCTTGGTTCTCATGAGCAAGAGCAAAGCCGATGCGCTGGGCCTGAAGCCCATTGCCAAAGTAATTGGTTACGCCGATGCAGAACAGGCACCTGAATGGTTTACTACAACGCCTGCACTGGCTGTACCAAAAGCTGTTGCCAAAGCAGGACTGACCATGCAAGACATCAGCTACTGGGAAGTGAACGAAGCCTTTAGCGTAGTGAGCATTGAAAACAGCAAACGCATGCAGCTCGACCCTGCCAAAGTAAATGTGCATGGTGGCGCTGTTTCATTGGGTCACCCGCTGGGTTGCAGTGGTGCCCGCATTATTGTAACGCTCATTAATGTGCTGCAGCAAAACGGTGCCCGCTATGGCGCAGCCGGTATTTGCAACGGCGGCGGTGGCGCCAGCGCCATGGTGATTGAAGCCATGCCGCAGTAATTTGTCCGCAAAATTTCTTTATTAAAAAAGCAACGCTTCTCTATTGGTGAAGCGTTGCTTTTTTAATTGCTGTTGGATGAATCAATATTGGTCAGGCGAGCAACGATGGCTGTAATGCTCATCAAATTTTCACCGCCAATGTTGGTCGCTGACCAACATTGAAAGCCGAACAGCAGGGTCGTTCTCTCATCAAATTTTCACCGCTTTCCATTTGCCTTTGGTAAACAACCACATGGCCACAACAGCAATGAGTGACTCTGCAGAAACGATGGCTACAAACACACCCGTTGGTCCCATCTTCCAAGAAATACTAAGCACATACGCCAATGGAATTTGAATGCCCCAAAAGAAAATGAGGTTGATAATGGTGGGTGTTTTTGTATCGCCGGCGCCGTTAAATGCATTCATCATGACCATGCTGATTCCATAAAGCACATAGCCCAAACTCACAATGCGCAAGGCTTCTACCGCCACAGGCCGAATGGCCACATCATCATTGAGCAATTGCACCAGCCATTCACCCATAAAGAAAAAAAGCAAGGTAACACCCAGCATAAACAACACGTTGTATTTGGCCGTAAGCCATACACTTTTGGCGGCACGTTCGGCATTGCCTGCACCCAAATTTTGGCCTACCAATGTAGCGGCGGCATTGCTAAGTCCCCAGGCAGGCAAAATGAAAAACACAATCAACCGGATGGCTACACCATAGCCAGCCGTAGCATCTTCGCCAAACTGTGCTACGAGCCGGGCCAAAAAAATCCAACTGGCAGAACCAATCAAAAACTGCAAAGTGCCATTGCCGGCCACTTTTGCCAGCGATGCCAGTACAGATTTGTCGGGCAAGAAATCACTCCACTTCAGGTGTATCACACCATGACTGTATTTGAGTTTGTACAACTGATAGAGCACACCCATGGTACGGCCAATAGTGGTAGCCAATGCTGCCCCCGTAAGGCCAAACGCTGGCACAATGCCCCAGCCCTGAATAAGTAACGGACACAGCATGATGTTGCAGATATTAGCTATCCACAAACTTTTCATGGCAATGGATGCATCGCCAGCACCTCGAAAAATGCCGTTGATTAAAAACAGCATCATAATCACCAGATTGCCGCCCAACATGATGCGCATATACGGTGTACCCATTCGTATCACTTCTGCAGAGCCACCCATTAAACGCAACAATGTAGGTGCCATCGTAACGCCTACAATACTGATGAGCACTGATACCAACAAGCCCAACAGCATAGATTGTGCCCCCGCTTTGGCAGCTGCTGCAGCATTTTTTTCGCCAATGCGCCGGGCTACCATGGCTGTAGCAGCCATACTTAAACCAATGCCCACTGAGTATACAATGGTGATGATAGATTCAGTAAGTACCACCGTAGAAATGGCCACCGAGCCGAGCTTTCCGACAAAGAATACATCCACCAGCGCAAACACCGATTCGAGACTCAGTTCCAAAATCATGGGTACGGCCAACAGAAAAATGGCTTTGCGAATACTACCGGTGGTAAAGTCCTGTCCTTCGCTGGACAATGACAAACGGATATAATAAAAAATACGATGAAAGAATCGTGTGATGTTCGTCAACGACATACATAAAAAAGTAAGGTGATAAAATAGAATGAGGGAAAGACGAAGCAGCGAATGCTTCGGTGTAAACTGCCTTACTTTCCCGGCGTAAGGCCGGCACTTAAAAAATCATATGCGTTGGAAATTGTGCAGCGAAGAAAGCAAAAGTTGCTGACCTGTGCAATACAAGTGGATGAGCGGTGGATAGCCAATAAAAACGGGCACCACCTGCGTAGTACCCGTTTTCTATAAACATAACATGGTTGTCTATTTGTGTCTGCCCCGCAGCACGTTCACCACATCAGTGAGGCTATAGCCTTTTGCCTGCAGCAACACGATGTAGTGAAACATCAGATCAGCAGCTTCGCCCAAGAACAATTCTTCGTTGTCATCTTTCGCTTCTATCACCAGTTCTACAGCTTCTTCTCCTAACTTTTGCGCCACTTTGTTGATGCCTTTGGCAAACAAACTGGCGGTATATGATTTCTCTGTCGGGTTGTTTTTTCTGCCGGCAATAACCGACTCGAGGTACCACAAAAAATCAGCCGGATTGTTTTGATTCACTTCATTGAAACAAGTATCAGCACCCGTGTGGCAGGTGGGGCCAATGGGCTGTGCTCTTACCAGCAGTGTATCATTATCGCAGTCTACAGTAATGCTTTTCAGCAGCAAATAGTTTTCGCTGGTTTCGCCCTTCGTCCACAAGCGTTGCTTGCTACGGCTGTAAAAAGTAACCTTGCCGGTAGCATGGGTTATATCCACCGCTTCCTGGTTCATAAAGCCCAGCATCAATACCTTATTCGTCACTGCATCCTGCACCACTGCAGGCACCAATCCATCTGCGTATTTAGAAAAATCGATTGTCATTGTTTCTCTTTTTGTTGTTTGAGCATTTCCTGAAATTCCTGCATGGCTTTGGCTGCTTCGGCACGGTCTTTATCCAATCGCTTTTTTTCAATTTTGTAACTAAAGCGAATGACCATGATGCCCAGCAGCATGGAGCCTAAAAGAATCAGCCAAATCATAAGCGAACAGGTATTTGTTGGGTAGCAAGATATTGTTTCAATTCGGGAACAGGAATTTCACCGTAGTGAAAGATACTGGCGGCAAGGCCTGCATCGGCTCCGGCTTCCGTAAACACATCTACAAAATGTTGTTTCTGCCCCGCACCACCGCTGGCTATCACCGGAATATCTACGGCTTGCACCACAGCTTTGGTAATGGGCAAATCGAAACCGGTTTTGGCACCATCGGTGTTCATGCTGGTGAGTAAAATTTCACCGGCACCACGGCTGTACACTTCTTTCACCCAGGGAACAGTTTTTAATTCCGTGGCTTTTCTGCCGCCATGTGTATGCACATAATGATGCGCTTCAACTGGATATTTTGTATAGTCCAGCGTTGGCTCGCCGGCTTCATTAAGCAAGCGGGTATCCACTGCCACTACCACAAATTGCGAACCAAATTCCAACGCTAGTTCATCTACCAATTCGGGACGTTTCACTGCAGAGGAGTTGATAGACACCTTATCAGCTCCGGCTTCCAGCAATCGGCTGGCATCGGCCACACTACTTATGCCCCCACCTACGGTAAATGGAATATTCAAATGTTTTGCAATTTGCAACACCAGCTCCGCAAAAGTTTTACGGCCTTCGTTGGTCGCAGTAATGTCGAGAAATACGAGCTCATCGGCACCATCACGTGCATACTGTTGTGCAAGTTCTATGGGATCGCCAGCGTCCCGTATGTTCACAAAGTTGACGCCCTTCACAGTACGGCCATCCTTAATGTCGAGGCAAGGAATGATGCGTTTGGTGAGGCCGGAACCACCAAACGCAGACCCTCCAAACCTCCCTAATGGGAGACTTGATAAAAGTTGCTGTTCCTGACTATTTACATTACTCATACTTGTTGCTTTTCATTTTCAATCAGCAGGCCATTGTTAATCTGGCGAAATAATGCGGAATCTTATAAGCCTCCCTTTAGGGAGGTTTGGAGGGTTTCCAATCGTATCGTTCCTTCATAAATGGCTTTACCTACGATAGCACCATGCAATCCTGCCGCTTGTAATTCATGCAGGTCTTCCAGCTTGCTTACACCACCACTGGCTATCAGCGTAATGCCCGGACATTGCTGTAATATTTGCTGATACAACGCTGTTGATGGTCCTTCCATCATGCCATCTTTGGCAATGTCAGTACAGAAAAACTGTTCCAATCCAACAGATGTCAATGCATTGATAAAATCATACACCAATACATCGGTTTGCTCCAGCCATCCATGAACCGCCAATCGTTCATTGTTGACATCGGCACCCATAAAAAACTTATCTGCACCAAACTCTGCGACCAAATTAAGGAACAGCTCTCTGCGTTTTACAGCGAGGCTACCAATGGTAACCAATGCAGCACCGGCATTCAACACAGCTTGTACATCGTCCTTTGTTTTTACACCGCCGCCGAAATCAATGCTCAGAGAAGTATTCGCTGCCAGCAACTCCAACACTTTCCAGTTCTGCACGGCGCCAGCTTTGGCACCATCCAAATCTACCAGATGCAACCGCTTGATACCTGCCGCTTCAAACTGCTTTGCTACTTCCAGCGGGTTTTCGTTGTATACTTTTTTTTGTGTGTAATCGCCCTGCGATAAGCGTACACATTTGCCGTCGATTAAATCGATGGCGGGGATGATAAAATCCCCCCCCTGAAACCCTCCTAAATCCTCCCTAAAGGGAGGACTTGCAGACGGCTGATTATGTTGATTGTTTTTGTAATCCATTATTTCATTTTTTGACTCTTCGCTTTTAAAATATTGAATGCACTTTCAATTTTAGCCAGCGAGAAGTCTCCCTTTAGGGAGCCTGCCTGTTGGCAGACAGGATTTAGAGGGTTAAAAAATTCTTCAAAATCTGCTCTCCTACTACTGCACTTTTTTCTGTGTGAAACTGCACACCGAAAAAATTATCCTTTTGCAAAGCGGCACTAAAGGGCAATGCATAGTTACAAGCTGCAATAGTATGGCTGCTGATTTCGGCGTAGTAGCTATGCACAAAATACATGAAGGCATTTTCATCCACGCCTTTCATGATGGGAGATTGCAAATTGTACAAACTGTTCCAACCCATGTGTGGCGTTTTGATGCGCTGGCCATCATCATCGGTAGCAGGAAATTTACGCACCACAATATCAAACATGCCGAGGCATTTCGTATCACCCTCTTCGCTGTGGCGGCACATGAGTTGCATACCCAGGCAAATACCTAAAAATGGTTGTGTTAATGACAACATCAGCTGATCCAAACCACGCTCCTGCAAATAAGGCATGGCACTATTGGCAGCACCCACACCCGGAAAAATAACGTGACTGGATTGACGAATCAATTCATGATCATCTGTTACGGTTGCTGCTACGCCCAGTCGCTCTAAAGCAAATAATACCGAACGGATATTACCTGCATTGTATTTGATGATGGCTACAGTTTTCAAGTTTTTGGTTTGTTGTTTTTAGTTGTTGGTTAGAAGCTGTTTGAGATTTTCACGGTCTTCGTTTCAACGAAACTTCAACTTGTGTACGCTGGAACTACAAAACACCTTTAGTCGACGGCAGAAATAATTTCGACGCATCCCGCTTTACTGCCATTTTAATGGCTTTGGCAAAGGCTTTAAAAATGCCTTCAATCTTGTGATGTTCGTTGGTGCCAGTAGCCCGGATTATCAGATTGCTTTTGCTGGCATCGCTAAAGGATTTGAAGAAATGGAAAAACATTTCTGTAGGCATCTCTCCAATTTTCTCCCGTTTAAATTCCGCTTCCCACACAATCCAGTTGCGGCCACCAAAGTCGATGCTCACCTGTGCTTCGCAATCGTCCATGGGCAGGCAAAAACCATAACGCTCCATGCCTCGTTTATCCGCCAATCCTTTGGCAAAAGCTTCGCCCAAGGCAATGCCGGTATCTTCAATCGTGTGGTGTTCATCAATGTGCAAATCGCCATCTACTTTCACCGTTACATCAATATTGCCGTGTCGGGCAATCTGATCGAGCATGTGATCGAAGAAGCCTAAACCGGTGTGTACATTGGCTTTGCCGGTACCATCAAGATTAAGGTCAATCGATATTTGGGTTTCGTTGGTATTGCGCTGATGCGATACCACCCGCAAGCCCAGTTTCAAAAATTCGTAAATGCGTTTCCATGAAACGTCTTCCAGCGCAACGGTTGTTTCCCGCAGTTCCGCCACGTTCATGCTTGTATCATTCAAGCCAAGATTAGGATCTGCATTCATCCAAATGGCTTTGCAACCAAGGTTCTTGGCCAGTTGTACATCGGTGATGCGATCGCCTATCACAAATGAATGCTCGATATCATAAAACTCGGCATTCAGGTATTCAGTCAACATACCCGTTGCCGGCTTGCGGGTAGGTTTGTTTTCATGCGGAAAACTCCGGTCGATGTGTACCGCATCAAAATGAATGTTTTCATTTTCGAGGCTCTTCATCACAAAGTTTTGCACGGGCCAGAAAGTATCTTCCGGAAAAGCATCCGTACCCAAACCATCCTGATTGGTCACCATCACCAACTTATAGTCCAACTCCTCCGCAATTTTGCGCAGATAGGCAAACATGTCGGGATAGAAAGTCAGTTTCTCAAAACTATCCAGTTGATACGTTGGTGGTGCTTCGTTGATCAATGTACCATCCCTGTCAATAAATAATATTCGCTTAGCCATTGTCGGTTGCTTTTTCAAATTTGAGTTGACCAATGTAACTACCCAGCGCATCTACCAGTGCTGTGTTTTCTTGTTCGGTGCCTACGGTAATGCGCAAGCCACCTTCGCACAAGGTAACCTTGCTACGGTTACGTACCACGATGCCTTCATTCAGCAGGTAGTTATAAACGTCATCGGCATTTTGCATTTTCACTAGCAAAAAGTTGGCATCGCTGGGATATATTTTTTCTACAATCGGCATTTGATTGAACACTTCTTCCAAAGCATACCGCATGTCCACAATCATCATAATCATGTCGTTTACCTGATCGGTATTCTCCAATGCCTGCAACACAATTTCCTGTGTGTGCTGCCCAATGTTGTACGGTGGTTTTACTTTGTTGATGATGTTGATGATGGCTTCACTCGCAAACATCATCCCCAACCGCAAGCCGGCTAAACCCCATGCTTTACTAAGGGTTTGCATCACCACCAGATTTGGATAGTCTGTCAGTTCTTTTAAGTAAGAGCGTTGCCGCGAAAAATTAATGTAGGCTTCATCCACCACTACCAAACCGTTGAAATTGTTGAGTACCGTTTCGATGTCTTCGCGGTTGAGGCTGTTGCCCGTAGGATTGTTGGGCGAACAAATCCAGATGATTTTCGTGTTGGCATCCGCCAGTTGTTCAATATGTGCCAGGTTAAGTTGAAAGTCATCGAGCAGTGGTGCTTTGCGAACCTCCACATCGTTGATATTGGCACTCACTTCATACATGCCATAAGTGGGCGGGCAAATGATCACGTTGTCTTTGGCGGGATTACAAAACGCCCGATACAACAAGTCGATACACTCATCGCTGCCATTGCCCAAAAACATGTTTTGCGGCGGCACTGTTTTTATCTCACTCAACTTCTCCTTTACCTTCAACTGCAAGGGATCGGGGTAGCGGTTGTACCACTTCATGAGTGGCGAGCCGAGGCTGTTTTCGTTGGCATCGAGATACACTTTCGCTTCGCCTTTGAATTCATCTCTGGCGGAAGAATACGGCGTCAGCTTTTTAATGTTTTCTCTTACGAGATTGTTGATATCGAACATGATGATGAACCCTCCAAACCTCCCTAAAGGGAGACTTTAAACAGTAAACTATTGTTGGTTTGTTGTCATTACTAAAAACAAATTCCTAATTCCTTTCTACTTTGTACATCGTACTTCAAACTTCTCACTTACAATCTTACTCTCACTGCATTGGCATGTGCTTCAAGCCCTTCGGCTTCTGCCATGGCAATAACGGTTGGCGCAATGGTTTTCAAACCTTCGGGCGTCAATTGCTGGTACGTTATCTTTTTCACGAAGCTATCTATACTAACACCGCTGTACATGCGGGCATAACCATTGGTAGGCAGTGTGTGGTTGGTACCACTGGCATAATCGCCCACACTCTCCGGCGACAAATGCCCTATGAATACCGAACCGGCATTGATTACCTGCTCTGCAATAGCCGTTGCATTGTTCATGCTAATGATGAGGTGTTCCGCAGCATACTCATTTACCAAGGCCAACATGTCTTCGATGTTTGCTAACACAACAGCAGTACTGTTTTCCAGTGCCGCGGCCGCCATGGCATTGCGGGGCAAACGGCTGAGTTGTGCAGCGAGTTCTTCTTGCAATGCCTGCATGTTGAAATCGGGAGTGGCTACCAGCAGCACCTGCGAATCTGCACCATGTTCGGCCTGACTCAATAAGTCTGCTGCCACGTACTTTGGATTGGCACTCTCATCAGCCATAACACATACTTCGCTGGGGCCGGCCGGCATATCAATGGGAATGCCTGCTTGCTGTGCCAGCATTTTGGCGGCCGTTACATACTGATTGCCGGGGCCAAATATTTTACTGACAGCAGGAATGCTTTCTGTGCCGTAGGTCATAGCGGCAACGGCTTGTGCACCGCCTGCTTTGAAGATTTGCGAAACACCCGCTACCTGTGCACTGTACAACACTGCGGGATGGACGGTACCATCTTTTTGTGGTGGAGTACACAACACAATTTCTTTACAACCCGCCAGCTGCGCCGGCACGGCCAGCATGAGCACGGTAGAAAACAAAGGTGCTGTACCACCGGGAACATAAATACCTACCCGTTCTATTCCCAACGACTTGCGCCAACAGCGTACACCCGGCATTGTTTCTACTACTTCGGCAGGGGCAAGTTGCTTGCTGTGAAAGAAGCGAATATTGGCAGCAGCCTGCTCAATAGCGGCTTTGAGTTCGTTGCTCAACATGCCAGCGGCTTGTGCTTTTTCTATGTCAGACACGGCAATGTGCTGCAGTTCCACGCCATCAAACTGTGTGGTAAAACGCAGCAATGCCGCATCGCCTTCCTGCTGTACGGCTTGCATCACCGGTTGCACTCTGGCATAGATCTCAGAGAGATTCATGACGGGGCGTTTGATGAGACTGGCCCATGAAGATTTATCAGGTTGTATTAGCGTTCTCATAGTTTCAAGTTACCCTCTATATCTCCCTAAAGGGAGACTTTTGACGGCTGATTTTATTAGATCAATCACTGATTCATATCAGACATCTCACATCAGACATCAACAAATCTTAGACTATCATTTTCTCAATCGGTATCACCAGTATGCCTTGTGCACCACGTTCTTTGAGTTGTTCGATGATGTTCCAGAAATCATTTTCATTCAACACACTGTGAACGCTGCTCCAGCCGCTTTCGGCCAGTGGCAATACAGTGGGGCTTTTCATGCCGGGCAGCAAAGCAATGATTTCCTGCAAGCGATCGTTGGGTGCATTCAGCAAAATGTATTTGTTGTTCTTGGCCTTTTTTACTGCCTGCATGCGAAACACAAGGCTGCTGAGGATGTCCAGTTTTTCTTCGCTCAACTCATTGTTGCGTACCAGTACAGCTTCGCTTTTGAGAATGGTTTCGGTTTCCTTCAAGCCATTCATGAACAAAGTGCTGCCGCTGCTAACCAAATCTACAATGGCATCGCTGAGGCCAATGCCTGGCGCAATTTCTACGCTGCCACTGATTTCATGAATTTCGGCATTGATGTTGTTCTCATCTAAAAACTTGCGCACCAATACGGGGTAGCTGGTGGCAATGGTTTTGCCCTGCAAATATTGAGCACCGGTGTAGTTTTCGTCTTTGCCCACACCCACTGCCAGGCGGCATTTGCTGAAGCCCAGCTTTTCTACAACGGTCACAGATTTCTGCTTTTCGTAGAGTACGTTTTCGCCTACAATACCAATGTCGGCTACTTTGTCGGCTACGTACTGTGGAATATCATCATCGCGGAGGAAGAATACTTCGAGGGGAAAGTTTTCGGCTTCGGCTTTGAGTTTGTTCATGCCGTTGCGAACGTCGATGCCGCAATCTTTCAGGAGCTTGATGCTGTCTTCGTAGAGGCGGCCGGATTTCTGAATGGCTATTTTGAGTTTCATACTATGCTTCGCGTTTTTCGTTTGTCGTTTTTTTTATCGGTTCTGCTTTAATTGTCTCAAGTTGATCATGGCGATGCAGATGAAGGGAGTGACACAACCAGGATGCCACCTGCACTGCAGCTCATCAACAAAAAAAAAGAAGGGCTCACCACGTAGGTAAGCCCTTCTTGCAATGTTTTGTATGTATACGTACACAGCAGCACCGGCCTACCCGAGGAGGTAAGTATGATGATGATGGATATGTACGAGTTGCTTTTTCATTTGCTGTGCAAAAATAGGCCGACATTTCAAACCGCCAAATTCGGAAACCGGTATTTTCGTTTTCCTGACGAATAACTGACATGAACAAAACCATTGATACCATAGAAACGCTGGCGGCACAAGCCTGTGGCCATGTACCGGAACGCATTGAACTATTGCCCCAAAGTGGTAGCGACAGACGTTATTTCCGGATTTATGATGAAGGAAAAACGCTGATTGGCACGTATAACCTCAACATAAAAGAGAACGACACTTTCATTTATTTCAGCCGGCACTTTTCGGAAAAAGGCCTGCCCGTGCCCGCTATTGTGGCTGTAAATGAAGAAGGGACAGCCTACATTCAAACCGACCTGGGCAACGACAGCCTGCTGAACAAACTGGAGGCCCACGGCTACAACGACTATGTAAAAAGCTTGTTTGCTGAAAGCCTCACCCAGCTGGCCCGCCTGCAGGTGAAGGGCCATGAAGGCCTCGATTACAACCGCTGCATTACGGCGAAAGAGTTTGGCAAGCAGGCCATTTTGAGCGACCTGCTGTATTTTAAATATTACTTTCTGGATGCCTTGCAGCAACCCTACGACAAGCAGGCCATGATTGATGATTTTGATGCACTGGCTACTTACCTGACGCATACGGAATACAAGTTTTTTATGTTCCGCGATTTTCAGAGCCGCAACATCATCATCAACAACGACCAGCCCTACTTCATCGATTATCAGGGTGGTATGAAAGGTGCTCCGCAATATGATGCTGCGAGTATGATTTGGCAGGCCCGTGCCGACCTGCCCGACGATTGGAAGCAAGACCTGCTGCAGCATTACATGACATCGCTGGAAGAAGTGCTGGGCCATCCTATTGACAGGAATATTTTTGTGGCGCAGTATTATGGATATGTACTCATTCGCTTATTGCAAGTGTTGGGTGCGTATGGCTTCCGTGGTTTGTTTGAAAGAAAGGCGCAGTTTTTGAGCAGCATACCACAAGCATTGCGCAACCTGAAATGGTTTATCACAAACCGTCCGCTGGCGATACATGTGCCCGAGTTTAAACGCATGCTCAATCTTGTGGTAGATGATGCCGTGATTGCCCGTTTTGATCCGCCGAAGGCTGATGAAAACACGCCGCTGGTGGTGGAAGTAAACAGCTTTAGCTTTAAGAAAAACGGCTACCCCAAAGATGACAGCGATAACGGTGGTGGATTTGTGTTTGACATGCGGGGCATACTCAACCCAGGCCGTATAGACGAATACAAAACCCTGACGGGTAAAGACAAAGAAGTGATGGACTATCTGGAACAAAAAACCCGCATGCCGGAGTTTTTGAATAGTGTGTGGGATATGGTAGACATCAGCGTGGAAGATTATTTGCAACGTGGTTTTAGCAAACTGATGGTAAACTTTGGCTGCACTGGTGGCCAGCACCGCAGCGTGTATGCTGCCGAGCAAACCGCCCGACACCTGCGCAATAAGTACAAGGTAAAAACGGTAGTGAAGCACATCAATAGTGAGCATTGGGTGAAGTAGATAACCCTCACCCATTCAATAGTTTTTAGTTGACGCGTTTACAGGTTAACTAGTTAACTCGTCAACTGTTCAACCAACCTACAAACCAACCAACGCATGATCGCCATGATACTCGCCGCCGGTCTCGGCACAAGATTGAAACCGTGGACAGATGCACATCCTAAAGCACTGGCAGTGGTAAATGGCAAGCCCGTGCTGCAGCGCAATATTGAATACCTACAACAAGCGGGCATACAAAAAGTGGTGGTAAACGTTCATCATTTTGCGGATCAAATTATGGCTGCAGTGCAAGCAAACAATGGCTGGGGCGCCGAAGTGCTGATAAGCGATGAAACGGATGCAGTGTTGGAAACTGGCGGCGGCATTAAAAAAGCTGTGCCGTTGTTTGGCGATGCCAAAGACGTTTTGGTGATGAATGCCGACATCCTCACAGATATGAACCTGCACGCATTTATGCAGGCACATGCCAGCAACAAAGCCGATGCTACACTGGCTGTGAGCAACCGTACTTCCTCCCGTTGTTTTTTATTTAATGAACAGCACCAACTGGTAGGCTGGCGCAATAAAAACACTGGTGAAACCAAACTTCCTGTTGCTACGGATACTCCTGTTGAAAAATCTTTCAGCGGCATCCACATCATACACGAAAGTATTTTCAGGCACATGCCATTTGAAGGCAAGTTTTCGATGGTGGATGTGTACCTACAACTATGTGCTTCGCACCGCATACAATCATTTGACCATACTGGCAGCAAGTTTATTGATATTGGTACGATAGAAAAGCTGGCTCAAGCGGCAGAGATATTTATTTAACAGAAAGGGAACAAGTACATTCATACAGTAAGGAGATATTGCAATACTGGCAACCGCATTGTTACACAAAACAAACTACTACACATGCAAACAGAACAGGTATTAATGATATTATGCGGCGTAATTGTGATTTCGTATTTATTTTCTATTATGAGTAGAAAACTGCGGGTGCCTTCAGTGTTGCTGCTCATGTTTTCAGGTATTATTGGCCGCTACGTAACCGATAAATATCAACTCACTGTTGAGCTTCCCCGACTGGTAGTAGAAGGACTTGGTGTGGTGGGACTCATTATGATTGTACTGGAAGCCGGGCTTGATTTGAAATTGACCAGAGATAAGTTGCCTTTAATACGCAAATCGTTTTTCTCTGCGAGTGTTATCTTCTTTGCTTCAGCGGCATTAATAACGGGCATATTGGTGTATTGGTTAGAAGAATCGTTGATTCAGTGTATTGTGTATGCCATCCCCATGTCCATTATCAGCTCCGCCATTGTTATTCCGAGTTTGCATCACATGACCAATGCCAAAAAAGAATTTTTGGTGTACGAGGCGTCTTTCTCCGACATCGTTGGCATCATTGTATTCAACTATTTTGTTGCAGAAGAAATTCTCACCTGGGCTTCGGCAGGCATCTTTGTCGGGGGCATTGTTGGTTCTGTTGTTTTATCCATTGCATTTTCGGTGTTGCTGTTTCTCATCATGACCAACACTAAACTCAACATTAAATTTTTTCTGATTATTTCATTGTTGATTTTGCTGTACGCCAGTGGCAAATTATTACACCTCCCCTCGTTGTTGATTATACTTGTTTTCGGCTTAATGATCAACAACTGGAACCTGGTGAAACTGCCAGCATTTTTAGGCACTTACAGCAAAAAACAAGTACACGAAATTCATGAGATACTCCACTCCATTACAGCCGAGCTTTCCTTTTTGGTGCGTACTTTTTTCTTCATTTTGTTTGGCTACACCATACAAATAGAATTGGTATTTCAGGCAGATGTAGCACTCGTAGGCGGCATGATTGTGCTGGCGTTATTACTGGTAAGGTTGTTTTATTTACGGGTATTTATGAAAGCCAATTTGTTACCCGAATTGTTTTTCATGCCCCGTGGCCTTATCACCATCGTGTTGTTCTATAAAATTCCTGATGTATTAAAACTGAGCAGTTTCAATGAAAGTATTATTGCCTTCGTGATTTTGGCTACAAGTACACTAATGATGCTCGGTAGCATTTTTTACAAAGGAGAAAAAGAGCCCATTCAAGAGGAGCAGTTGTTTGCAGATAATTTATCCCACGAAAGTCTGCCCACCTCAGAAACAGTGGCGAAAACAAGTTAAAATAAGGTTGACTGCTTGGGCAGAAACTGAGGGCGTTTGCACAAAATGCCTGTTCGCAATTGCAACCGCTGCGCCATGTAATCAATCAGCTCAGGTGCTCCTTCTTCTTCGGGGTGATGCATGAAAAAATACACTTCACGTACACCGTTTTTCACCCAGTGATGTATGCGTTCAATCCATGCATCAATACGGGTGTAATCTGTAGGATGCAGGTTGTTGCCCAAGAATCGCACCAATGCAATATCCGTGGTCAAATTCATGTGGCATACATCGCGGCGGCCGGGGGCATCGGTTATCACCCAGCCAATGCCATGCTGCTGTAATAGCTGTGCTATTTGCTGTTGAGCAGCTGGCGTGTACCAATCGGGATGGCGGAGTTCTACAAAAAAAGACAAGTGCTTGGGTAATGATTCGAGATACTCCATCAGCGGTGTCTGCATGGCCGGCGACAATCCTTCACTCACCTGCAAAAACGATGGCCCCAAATGTGGCTGCAATGCTTCTATGGATTCGAGGAACTGCTGCGTTTGCTGTGTGGCATTGGTAAACTGGCTGTAATGGCTGATGCTCTGCGGAAACTTTGGACAAAATTTGAATGCACGACCTTTCACTTTGGCAACCCATTTTTTTACCGTTTCGGCAGGAAAAATGCGGTAGTGCATCGCATTCATTTCAATGCTGTTGAACTGACGGATGTACGTGTCCAATATCTCCGCATCCTTGATATTGGCCGGATAAATTTTACCCAACCAAGCATCGCATTTCCATTGGGTACAGCCCAAATAAATAGTGGGGGCAGTGGCCGACTTCCCTTTCAACACTACTGCATTCATAGCAGGATCTGGCGGCAGTTGTAGCTGCGCCATCTGTAGCAATGCAGGATCAATTCGGCCAAACTTCATACAGCTAATTCGTTCTTTGTACTATCGTAACTCCACATCCGTTATACAACGGCTGCTTCGCAAATCCAGGTGGGTACAATGCCGGTTGATACAATGCGGCTCTCGGCATCTTTGGGTTGTGTGTTGCCGGTAAGCACCAGCATGGTATCCAATCCAAACTTATTGCCACCCAAAATATCGGTAGCGAGTGTATCGCCAATCATCAAAATATCTTTTTTTGAAATGCTTCGTTTTGCTTGCAGCTTTTCGTAGGCAAACATGAAAATCTGCGTATCGGGTTTACCAAAACGAATGAACTTTTTGCCCACTACTTTTTCAATCATGTGGGCCAATGCACCTACTGCTATGCTTACGTCGTGGTTATTTACCGGGTAAGAATTATCGGGGTTGGCAGCAATGGCCGGAATGGTACGATGACGCAACAAATTCACGGCTTTGTTCAAATCACGAAACCAATCAAAGCCTTCGTCATCCAGCATTACCAGGGCATTTACCTTGTGCATGTTGCTGTCGTCTATTTCACTCACGGGCATGGTGTGCAAGCCACTGCTTTCAATGTAATGCGCCGAATTTTCAGTACCCAGATAAGCAACAATACCATCATTTACTTTCAGGTCTAAAAATTCTTTGGCCAGCATGCCCGATGAAATAATATGATCGGGCTGAATGTTGTGCAGGCCTGCCCGGTGAAAGGAGGAAGCCAACAATTCGGGACTGCGGCTGGCATCGTTGGTAATGATGTAGAATTCTTTTCCCTGCTCTTCCAGCAATGCAAATGTGCGGTCTACCCCGGGTACCAGTCCCTCATAAGAACGCAGCACACCATACGAGTCAAAAAAGATAACATCGTACTGATCAATCACGGAACGGAAATCAGACAAATGCATGGTGCTATGGCAGTTTAGTTGGTACGAAAAAAAAACTTCGTAAAGCAGCAGTCGTTATTCTTTTCCGGCTATCACTACTACAATCTCACCCTTCACGCCTTTCTCTCTGAAATAGTCGGCTACTTCTTGCAAAGTACCTCTTTTGTTTTCTTCAAACTTTTTACTGAGTTCCCGGCTCACACAGCATTGGCGGTCGGCACCAAAATAGGTAGCTATTTCGTCGAGGGTTTTTACCAGCCGCATGGGGCTTTCATAAATCACCATGGTGCGTTCTTCGGTAGCCAGTTTGGTGAGCATGGTATGGCGGCCTTTTTTGGGCGGCAAAAATCCTTCGAATGTAAAGCGGTTGGTAGGCAATCCACTGTTGACCAATGCCGGCACAAATGCCGTTGCACCGGGCAAGCATTCAACAGCAATATTGTTGCGAACACATTCCCGCACCAGCAAAAAAGCCGGGTCGCTGATGCCGGGCGTACCCGCATCCGTAAGAACCGCCATTTGCTTACCAGCTTGCAGTTGGGTAACCAAATGCTGCAGCACTTTGTGCTCGTTGTGCTGGTGGTAAGGCGATAGCGGTTTGCTAATGCCGTAATGATTGAGCAACACCGAAGAAGTGCGGGTGTCTTCACACAAAATCACATCCACCTGTTTCAATACCTCCACTGCCCGATACGTCATATCAGACAAGTTGCCTATGGGAGATGGAACGAGGTAAAGCAAAATGCAAGAATTTGAAAATTTGAAAGTTTGAAAAGGTCACAACTGATGTGGCTTTTCTACAAGGCTTATGTTGTACCTGAGAGAATTGAATAATTTTCAAATTCCCTCATTTTCAAATTTTCAAATTAGGCTATCACCACTTCAAAGTATTCCATTACGGCGTTGGCCAGTACTTTTTGAGCAGCTTCGGTCGCAACGGCTTTGGCGGCTTCGGGGCTGTCGGCTTCTACCTGCAGGGTAATGTGCTTACCAATGCGTACATCTTTGATTTGGCTCAGGCCGAGGTTGCCCAGTCCGCCCATGACGGCCTTGCCTTGTGGGTCGAGCAGTTCTTTCAATGGCATTACGGTGATATGCGCAGTGTATGTCATGTTGAGTTGTTTTGAAAACGAAAATGGCTTAGAAAGCAGCAAAGGTAACCGGCACCGCCCAGCAAGCCAAAACAGAAAGGCCATTTACCCGAGCGGGCAAATGGCCGGTAGCTGTAACGCATCACGACTATCGTTTTTGCTGTGCTTTCAGCGTATCAATTTCCTTTTTCAATTCCTTGATGCTCTCAATTAGCAACGGCACCAGCTTGGCATAATCCACGCCCTTGTAACCGTTTAATTCCGACACGGCTTCGGGCACCACCAGCTCCACATCCTGTGCTATCAGGCCCATCTCCCGGCCTTGTTTAAAATTCATGTTGTTGAAATCGCCCGCCTTCATGTCGTAGGTCACCCCATTGAGCTGCAGCAGTTTTTGCAAGGGCGAAGCAATGCCGCTAATGTGCTGCTTAAAACGGCGGTCGCTGGCATAAGTGGTACCGTTGGCCCATAAGCTGCCGAAGATGGCAAAGGCATATGCTCCGTTTCGTTCGGCCTTGGCCAGTTCTGCATAGGAGCCATCGGTTTGAATAACGCCCATGCTCACTTTGCCATTGGGAATGTCGTTTTGCAAACGCAGTTCGCCACCATATACACCAATACCTACATCGCCATATGTGCCTTTGTACAAAGAGATTTTTGTAAGGCCCAGGTTATTCGAAAACTGCAGTGGTGCCGATGCAGAAGCACCGTTTAGTCCAATACCCACGTAACCATTGTTCGCATTCATTGTCAGCCCCCAGCCCGCACCGTTGTTGCCATAAAAGCCCATCACATTGTCGTTGGGTAAACCAATAAAACCCACATTGCCGGTATTAGCCGCATTGGCCAGCCAGAGCCCTGCTGTTTGTGAACCGGTACGAATCTGTAACCTGCCGTTGGTTTGCATGGCCACTTCGCCACTGTTGATGATGCGGGCTCTTTCCGTAAAAGCAGTGCTGCTGCCCCATCCAAAACCAATATTGGAGCCGGCTATATCGGTATACAGCTGCAGCAAATTGCTTTGAATACCCAAGCCGTACTGGCTAGTGGCGCTGGAACCATACAAGGCTACTTTGGCACCCAATGTGTTGGCAAATGTTTGCGTAGCCAACTGTGTAGTAGTGCCAATACTCAGGTTGCCATTGAAATAGCTGTTGCCTTCTACATGCAATTTTGCCATGGGAAAATTGGTACCAATACCCACTTCGCCCATCAGGAAAGTTTGGCCCTCTACATGCAGCTTTGCTGTAGGCTTGCTGATGCCAATGCCCACATTGCCCTCACCCCGAAAAATGTTCATGCCATCTGTTTGCCATTGCGTAGTGGATAATTGCAAACCTGTAGGCGACATGCTTAGGCCAAAGGTTCGGTCGAGGGTAAAAAGACAAAGACGGTTGTTGCCAGAAGACGGCACCGCCAGCACATCGTTTTGGGCAAATAAAATACCCGGCCCACTGATGTTGGTGGTATTGTAGCCACGGGCAACTGGTGCTGTTGGATTGCTGATATCGAACACAGACACCATGTTGTATTGGCCGTTGGCTACAAACAAAAAATTGCCCGCACCATGAATACTATAAGGCTGGTAAATATTTTCCTGCACAAAGCCGGCTACCGTGGGGCTTGCCGGATTGCTCACATTGAATATTTGAATGCGGTCGTTATCTCTTGACGTAACGTAGGCAAATCCATTTTTTACATACACATGCCGGGGATTGCTCAAGCCCGTATTGGTGAAGCCAAGTGCTGTGATGGACATAGGGTTGGTAACATCAAACATGCACAAGCGATTGTTGCCATTGGAAACCACATAAGCGATATTTCCTTGCACCACTACCCCTGTAGGAAAACTCAGGTTGGCCGTTACGATTGATTTAAAAACCGGTGTGGCGGGTACTGAAACATCATATATGGCCAACTCTCTTTCTGCGGTTACATAGGCGAAATTTCCTTGTACGGTTACAAAAGTTGGACGCCTTCCGGTGCCAATCATGCCAACATAGATAAGGCTTCCCGTAGGGGTAAAACTATAAATCGTAAGTGCATTGCCCAACTCTGAAGTTATGTATACATAATTGCCCTGAACAGCTACGCTGCTGGGCCCATTGATATTGGTATAAGCATTGCTTTTCGACTGCGGATCGCTAAGATTGGAAATGTTGTAAGAAACGAGAGAGTTGTTGCTCCAGTTGACTACAAAAGCCAGGTTGTCTTTTAATGCTACGGCGGTTGGACCACCAAGACCCTGTATACCGAATCCTTTGGCTACAATACCATTGGTGCTGGTAACAGCTGTATCCAAACCGGTCCAGCGGCCGGTACTGAGGTAAGAACGCAAAGCCCTTTCGGTGGGCACATTGTTGTGGCTGTTTTCGCTCATCAGGCTATCCCTGCTAAACTTTGACACGGCCGCTCCATCCTGCAATTGCAGGTTCCCATTCACATGCAGTTTTGCTTGTGGTGCATCTGTGCCTATGCCAATGTTTTGAGTCAGCGCATTTGCATAAATAAAAAGTAGTGAGCAACAGAAAAATAAATGCTTCATACGAAATGAATGATAGATTGGAGATGCAGCGATAAGCGTCTTTATGGTAATTGCTGTGCCAACTTTGCTGGCAGAGGGTTGATATTGGGAGGTATAATCCTACACGTAAAAATATTGACTCAGTAACCGTACGGCCTCCCTTAAAAAAGGGATTCTCTTATCCAAAACAAAACAGGCGACCCGAAGGCCGCCTGCGCTAATTCGATTGAAACAATTTATTGAATGGTTTTTTTGAAGACTACTGACAACAGCACGAATGCAGCATACGCAATGGGGCCAGCCCACCAACCGAGCAACACCGCTGCAATAATGGTTACAGCCAGCAGCAACAGCTGTGGCAATAATCCCTGCAGCGTTACTGATTTGGGTTTGTTGCTCATGATGGGCAAATCACTTACCATGAGCCAGCTGAGCACTGCAACAAGGCCATACCAAAACCACTGATTGGTGAGCAGGTTGAGGGTGGTGGCATCATTACTGGTCCAGTAAATGAGCGGAAAGGAAGCCACCATCAATCCTACTGAAGGCACCGGCGTACCCCGGAAGCAATGCGTTTGGCGGGTATCGAGGTTGAACTTGGCGAGCCGGTATGCCGCTGCTGCTGCCAGCACAAAGGCCGGGGCCAGCCACCAGAATGAGGTATCAAGACCTGCTTCAGTTTTGGCTACACTGAGGCGCAAAAACTGATAGACAATGATGGCTGGTGCCACGCCAAAACTTACCACATCGGCCAGGCTATCGAGCTGTTTGCCCATTTCGCTGCTGGCCTTGAGGGCACGGGCCACAAAGCCATCCAGAAAATCTACGACGGCTGCCAATGCTATAAACAAGGGTGCCATGTACACAGCTTCGGGCAACAGTTCCAGCTTTTGGCCAATAGGATTTTCGGGTGAAGGATCAGTCTCCACAATGGCAATACCATTTTGTAACAAGAACACAATGGCACAACAACCGAGAATGAGGTTGAGTAATGTGAACAGATTGGGAATGATGGAAAGACCACCGACCACCGACGACGGACTACCGGCAGCTTTCGAGACGACAGCCGACGACTGACCACCGGTTACTGAGGACATTTCATTACGACCAGTCATATTATATTGGTTCTATTCTTGCAGTAAAAATTATGGATGGTAAATGTAGGAGCAAAGGAATTACATATCATGCTTTTAATTAGAATGTGAAAAACACATAAAATAGTTTAAAGCATCCTTTTTTAGAATCCATCCGACAGTATTATTTATAGATTAAGAATTCCCTGCGAGCATATTATTAATTCAAAATAAAAACGTTGTTAAGGTATTAATTTGAATTTGACTAAAGTCAAAAAATTGTTACCGGCATAAATAGTCATGGTTTTCCAGATATAAATTATTTAGATTTATGGAAAATTATTTATGAAACATTATTTCCAACAAATTCACTTGCTATTTCAATCAAGATTGAATAGTGCATTGATATTTACTATTATTGCCTTATTCATTTCTACGCTTTATTCCTGTGAGAAGCAATCAAACACCACCGATCAAACAACGACCAAAACAGCAACAAAGGAATATATACAACAATATATTCAACAGCACCCAAAGGGTATTGAACTATCCGGATCAAATACCAAATTAGTAACAACACATGTAAATGAGGACGGCAATCCAATAAGTCAAATTGAAAAAAATAAAATAAATCTACTTGGAAGCGGAACCGGTTGCTACCCTACTGTTGAACCGGAGACCATTATTGAAAGTCAATCCATGATGCGCAATAGCTGTAGTCAAAATGATTGGCAAGTATATGCTTCATTTATTATTAGCAGCGAAAACGCAATATTCGATTTAGAAATATAGGATCCAATGGCTGTGTTGGGCCATGGAGCACACCTAAAATGGTAGTATCTCAATAACTACGTTACAACTTCACTTATTAGCAAAAGGAACCTTTCATTTTGGGTTTTACGATTGTCAAATCCAAATGAAAGGTTTTTAAAGATGACTTTTACAATCATACATGAAAAGTTGTGCTTACATAGTTTTGTTGATGTTATTTTTTATGTCAAACTGTCTGGTTCTTCTGCAAGCCCAAACATGTTCTGTCAATAATATTAAAACGATACAACGGCCTACAATAAAAGGCAAGGATGTATTAATGCCTGTTAATCAGGGTACAATAGCTCCAACTATTGACACAATCAATAAACTTGCATATTTTATTTACAATGCAGAATTACCTCATGAGGCATCTCCAAAACCTTACTATCACATCATTGAATGCAGATCACTCAATGATCATTCGGTAAAATGGACTAAAATAATTACTGACCCCCGCCATCAAACGTACGTGACTATTACTCATGCCATACTAAACAATTATCAGGAACTTGTCTTAGGAATTCGCCATGATTCCGCTGATTTTTCAACACAATCATCTTTTGTGTTCAAGAAAGAAATCTCTATCATAATATTGGATAAATCCGGTGATATTAGATTAAATAAAAGTTTTATCGGAGATAGATTTTTTTATAAAAATCCTGAAGAGGGGCCACACCTTCATTCCATTGTACCACTAGAAAATGGCACTTATGCAGCCTACATGCCACAAGTGTGGAACTCTAGCTCCCAACAGAACTTCCACTTGCTTTTTTTTGATAAACAAATGGGGATTACCAAAAATGAGTTTTTCAAACTACACACTGCTCCAGAATTTGGTATTTCTACTCACTCTGTGGTAGAGTATGATAAAAAATTGATATTCTTCAATTCAATTGGTTTTCCACAAGCATCTGACTCACCAAGAGGCATTTACCATGCTTTGTTCTCTTTTGATCCAGCAGTAAATAAAATGGGCAAGTGTGTGCGTTACTTCCAGCCTTGGGAAAAATGGAATAGTTTTTCTTCGACAGCAAGCATGGATTTAAGTTGGACAAATAACATATTTAGAGTTAATGATACTATAGTTGCCTTACCAAGACAATATGCGTTTGCTGATGAGATAATGAGTTTCTCACTATTCAATTTGCGTACTCAGCACTTAGAACGTGCTGTTCTTTTACAGCGCCCTGGAGAATTTCGAACATTTATTAGTCATATCAGCAATATTGGGAGTAAGTTCACTTTATCGGCAGAAGTATTGCAATCTCCGTTTGCAAGTTTTTCTGAAAGTAATTCTAAGTACTTCACACTAGATATATTGACCAACAGTATCCAAAACGAAATGACTCGACTTAGAAGCCCAAGCGATGTTAAAATATCAAGCAATCTACTTTTCAGCCAGAATGATAGCTCCTATTTCATTACGAATGGTCTTAGGTTAGCCCCATTAAATTCCGGCTTTCCACCCCCTTTATCTTCAGAATTTACAACCTATCATTTTTCTAAAGCACTTACTGGAAATTGTATCAAACTAGATACAAATGCAGAATTTTTTACCACACAGCGTACCAATTATGGTTCTATGCCACTCACCCTAAGTATAGAGCGAATAGATACAAATACTATTAAAGAAAGTCAAAGCTACCTTCAGCTTACAGATATTAATTACACAACTGATACCCTTTGCTACGAAACAATTTCTTGCAGCACGCCGGTCATACAGGGTATGCAAAAGATATGTGATACTTCCAACACGTATAGCTATACCTACAGTGCCAGTTCGTGCAAGGGAAACTATACATGGATTATACCTGAAGATGCCGCATTGCAACTAACCAATAATGTTGGGCAAGAGCAACTCAACTTAAAATGGAAAAGGGCAGGAACTTTCGTTTTGTATTTAAAACCAAACTGGTGTACAAACCCGGCAGATTCCATGGTGATAGAAGTAACCCCCTATACACACAAAAACTATGATGCTGCCACAAAAGTGCTGTGCACTGGAGATACTTATACGCTAACTGCGCCTTCGGGCTTATACAACCTTCGCTGGAACTCCGGCGAGCAAACCTCGAGTAAAACTGTTCAAAACACCGGTACCTATTGGTATACCGGAAACGACGCCTGTGGTCATTCATTTTCAGATACCATGCTGTTTACAAAAGATGAAAACGATTACCGCTTTTCTACAACTATAGAAATATGTAAGGGTTACGACAGCATATTGGTAGCACCATTGGGGCCAGTGCGTTATAGGTGGACCGGCCCCAATACAAGTGCTTCAGATACGCTGCAAAACCTGAGGATTAATGCAAGCACCAACAGTGCATTTGATGTTTGGATGACAGACAACACCGGCTGCATACAAAAAGGTTTGTTTCGTGTAATGGTCAATAACTGTACTACAAGCATATATGTTCCCACCGCATTTACGCCCAATCAAGATGGTTTAAATGATACATTCCGACCCATTCTTCAAGGCAGGGTTGAATATTATCGGTTTGAAATAAGAAACAGATGGGGGCAACGTATTTTTAGCAAAACCCAAGCTGCTGAAGGATGGAATGGAAGTATAAACGGACAGCCACAACCAAGCGGGCTGTACGTTTGGCAGCTGGTTATAAAATTTAGGAATGAACCTGAAAAAAAGATGTCTGGAAATGTAAAATTGATTCGGTAAAACAGCTACAGGGTTTTCATTGCTTTTTCAATATCCTCCACCGTAATCGGAATACCCTTGAACAAATCAACGTTGCCAGATTTAGTAATCCATACGTTGTTTTCGATGCGGATGCCGAGTTGTTCTTCTTCTACATAAATACCCGGTTCGATAGTAAACAACATACCGGCCTGTATGGGCAAATGCTTCAGGCCCAAGTCATGCACATCCACACCCAGGTGGTGGCTGATGCCATGGTAGAGGTACTTACGGAAAGCCCGTGATTCGAGCACATTGCGGTCTTCGTTTTTCACGTCTTCTTTTTTCAGCAGCCCCACTTTCAAAAACTGCTTCGTGGCTTCGTCACCTACTTTGTTGGTATAGTCCACAATGGTAATGCCGGGTTTCAAAATGCTTTTGGCATAGTTGTGAATGTCGAGGCAGGCGTTGTACAATTCTTTCTGACGCTTGCTAAACTTTCCATTCACAGGAATAGTACGGGTAAGGTCGGCGCAGTAGCCACCATAGTTGGCGCCAAAATCCATGAGGAGCAGTTCACCATCTTTACATTCCGCATTGTTACTGATGTAGTGCAGGGTGCGGGCACGGTCGCCGCTGGCAATGATGCTGCCGTATGCTTCGCCACGGGCACGGTTGCGCAAAAACTCATGCACAATTTCGGCTTCCACTTCATGCTCATATACACCGGGCTTCACAAACTTCATCACCCGCAAAAAAGCTTTGTGGGTAATGTCGATAGCAGTTTTAACCACTTCCACTTCTTCCTTGGTTTTGATGCCCCGTACTTCCCGCATAATCTTGGCGCTGCGTTCGTACTGGTGTAGCGGATAGCGGCTTTGCATGTCTTGCACAAAGCGATAGTCACGTGTTTGTATTAACGATGCTTTGCGGTCGTTCTCGTTGGTATTGAGGTAAATGGTATCGGCGAGGTGAATCCACTGCTGCAGCAAGCCATCCAAACTATCGAGCCACAACACCGCTGCAGCACCGCTGATGTCTTTTCCTTCTTGTGCACGAAGGCGTTTGCCATCCCATTTTTCTTTCATTTCGTTGGGGCGCACCAGTACCAATACTTCGCGGTATTTGGGATCCGGATTATCGGGGTACAATACCAGCATGGTATCTTCTTGCTCAATGCCGGTGAGCCAAAACAAATCGCTGTTTTGCTGAAAGCGATACAGGGCATCGCCATTGCTGGGTACTTCATCATTGCTGTTGAAAATAGCAATGCTGTTGGGCTTCATTTTTTTGATGAAGCGTTGACGGTTTTGGATGAAGATTTTCGGATTGAGCGGAAGATTTTTCATACGTCATTTTTATGAGGGGGTAAATGTAAGCAGGTAAGATGGTTTCTGATGGTTTGCGTGACACGAAACATGGCAACGGATTGCAAAAGCAAAGGCCGTCTTCGCAGACGGCCTTGTACTTTCTCCATTTTCAAAAAAACCAAATCCTATTTTTTGCCGGTCACTTTGCGGGGCGATTCTATTGCAGCCTGTGCAGCAGCAAGGCGGGCAATAGGCACCCTGAATGGTGAACAGCTCACATAGTTCATACCAATGCGGTGGCAGAATTTCACACTCTCCGGATCGCCGCCATGCTCACCACAGATACCCACTTTGAGGTTGGGCTTGGTAATGCGGCCACGTTCGGTACCAAACTTGATGAGCTCACCAATGCCATCCTGATCAATGGTCTGGAACGGATCGTCCAACAAAATTTTCTGATCGAGGTAGTTGGGCAGGAAGCCACCGATATCATCGCGGCTAAAGCCAAAGCTCATTTGCGTAAGGTCGTTGGTACCAAAGCTGAAGAAGTCTGCGGCTTCAGCCATTTGTGCCGCTTTCAAGGCTGCACGTGGAATTTCAATCATGGTGCCAAACAGGAACGGAATTTTCTTCAAACCGGTTTTCTCACACACTTCTTTGTACACCTGGTCTACAATCTTGCGCTGGTGTATCAATTCGTTTACCGTACAGGTCACCGGAATCATGATTTCGGGCAATGCTTTTTTACCTTGTTTGGTCAATTCAGCAGTGGCTTCGAAAATAGCACGGATTTGCATTTCAGTAATTTCCGGATAGCTGATGCCGAGGCGTACACCACGGTGACCGAGCATTGGGTTGTTTTCATGCAACGCCAGCACACGACGCTTCAACACACTCATACTGATGCCGAGTTCTTTACTCAGGTGTGTCAGTTTCTCTTTATCGTGTGGTACAAATTCATGCAGTGGTGGATCGAGCAGGCGAATGGTTACGGGGTGTCCCTTCATCACATTCAGCGTGTTCTTCACATCCTTCTTCACGTATTTAAACAAATCGTTCAGCGCTGCTCTTCTTTCTTTTTCTGTTTTGCTCACAATCATTTTGCGCAGCTGGAACAGTGGCTCTTCGCTACCCTCGCCATAGAACATGTGCTCGGTACGGAACAGGCCGATACCTTCTGCACCAAACTTGAAGGCCACATTGGCATCTTCAGGGGTCTCAGCATTGGCACGTACACCTATTTGTTTCACCTGGTCTACCAGTTTCATGAGGTCTTTGTAGCTCTGGTTTTTCTCGATGTCGATGTCTACCAGTGGCATGCTTCCTTCGTATACTACGCCCTTGGTACCGTTGAGGCTAATCCAATCGCCTTCTTTGATGACTTCACCATTCTTGGCTTTGAATACTTTGCTATCGCTGTGAATTTCGATATCGCCGCAACCCACGATACAGCATTTACCCCAACCACGGGCCACCAATGCTGCGTGTGATGTCATACCACCTTTGGTAGTAAGAATGGCCTGTGCTTTATGCATACCATCCACATCTTCGGGTGACGTTTCTTCACGTACCAATATCACTTTCTCCCCTTTTGCAGCCCAAGCTACTGCGTCTTCAGAAGTGAAGACAACACGGCCTTTGGCACCACCGGGACCTGCAGGCAAACCTTTGGCAATTACGGGTTTCAGCAATTCTTCTTTAGGATCGAGCATGGGCAGCAACAGTTCTACCAGTTGGTTGGGTGCAACCCGCATGATGGCCGTTTTGGCATCAATCATTTTGCTCTTGTACATTTCGGTAGCCATGCGTACAGCGGCTACACCATTGCGCTTACCAACACGGCACTGGAGCATGTAGAGTTTTCCTTTTTCAATGGTAAACTCAATGTCTTGCATGTCTTTGTAGTGCTTTTCCAAACGCTGCTGAATGGCATCCAGTTCTTTGTACTGAACAGGCATCAGTTTTTCCAGCGTATCAAAATGTTCGCTTTGCGCATTTTTAGAATACGCATTGAGCGGCGCCGGAGTGCGGATACCAGCCACTACGTCTTCACCTTGTGCGTTTACCAGGTACTCGCCATAAAATTTGTTTTCACCACTACCAGGGTTGCGGGAAAAAGCTACCCCTGTACAGCTGTCGTTACCCAGGTTGCCAAACACCATGGCCTGTACGTTTACCGCTGTTCCCCACTCATCAGGAATTTTTTCGATGCGGCGGTATTCGATGGCCCGCTTGCCATTCCAGCTGGCAAATACGGCACCCATACCACCCCAGAGTTGCTTCATGGGATCGTCAGGAAATTCAACGCCCAATACTTTCTTAACCGTCTTTTTATAATCTGCAACCAGCACTTTCAGTTCGTCTACTGTAAGGTCTGTATCGCTGGTATAACCTTGTTTGTGTTTAATAGCTTCCAGCTTTTCATCCAGCTGTTTGCGAATGCCTTTGCCCTTAGGTTCAATGCCGGCGGCTTTTTCCATCACCACATCGGCGTACATCATAATGAGGCGGCGGTATGCATCGTAAGCAAAACGGGCATCGCCACTTTGAGCAATCAAGCCTTCAATGGTCTTTTCATTCAAGCCCACATTCAATACGGTTTCCATCATACCGGGCATGCTCTTGCGGGCACCAGAACGTACAGAAACCAACAGCGGATTTTTTACATCGCCGAATTTCTTGCCGGTGATTTTTTCCATTTTGGCCAATGCCTCTTTCACTTGTGCGTCCAATACTTTAGGATAGGTACGCTTGTTGGCGTAGTAATAAGTACAAACTTCTGTAGTGAGTGTAAAACCCGGTGGCACGGGCAGTTTCAGTTTTGGATGACCTGCCATTTCAGCGAGGTTGGCACCTTTGCCACCCAGCAGGTTTTTCATGGATTCGTTTCCGTCGGCCTTGCCACCCCCAAAGGAATAGACATACTTGATTGCCTTTTTTACTGTAGCCATTTTATAGGTATTTAGTTTGAATTGATCGGGTCTATTGCAGGCCTACAATGAGGCGTTTGCAATGGATGTCCGTTTAAATGAATGATTGTGGTTGTTCTTCATTGACGAACGTAAAAGTAGACGGAGCAGGATGGTTAGAAAATGATTATTGGCAAGAGAAAACCTAACAAACATCAGGAAATGGATACGCAAACCAACAGGCTTGCTGCGATAGCGGTCAATCAATTTTGACTTGGCTACAACCGAACCACGAAGCAAATTGTTACTGTAAGAAGCGTGGCAATCGGCCATTTGTTTCTGTTTAAATGAAAGGGAATTGGCGCAGAGTACCACCGTTTCTTTCCACAAAAAGTGTACAACTAATTTTGGGATATAGGAATAGTAAAAAATAAATTTGAGAGAGTTGATATCGCAATCACCTGAGTTCTTTTTACATCATCGCAACACTAAAACTTACACCATTTGACTGAGACAATCATTAACCTGGAAACCGTGAATCCCATTGAATTTTTTGGGGTAAATAACGGCAAGCTGGATCTGCTGAAAAAGAAATTTCCATTGTTAAAGATCCTTGGCCGCGGGACACAAATTAAACTGAGCGGCAGTCCTGAACAGATCGAGTTTGCAAAAGAAAAGATTGGCCTTGTTGTACAATACCTTGAACGCAACGGGCACCTGAGCGAAAACTATTTTGAAACCATTTTAGGCGGTGATGATGCTGAAACGGTAGATGCCTTTGTAGAGCGAAACCCCAACGATGTACTGGTGTTTGGCCCCAATGGCAAAACAGTGCGGGCCCGTACGCAAAACCAAAAACGCATGGTAAGTGCAGCAGATACCAACGACATCGTATTTGCCCTTGGCCCTGCCGGTACTGGTAAAACGTACACCGCTGTTGCATTAGCTGTAAGAGCCCTCAAAAACAAGTCTGTCAAAAAAATCATCCTCACCCGCCCTGCGGTAGAAGCTGGTGAAAGCCTTGGATTTTTGCCCGGCGATCTCAAAGAAAAAATTGATCCGTACCTGCGGCCGTTGTACGATGCACTGGATGATATGATACCGGCAGATAAGCTGGGCTACTACATGAGTACCCGCACCATCGAAATTGCCCCGCTGGCGTACATGCGTGGCCGTACGTTGGACAATGCCTACATCATTTTGGATGAAGCACAGAACTCCACCGACCTGCAATTGAAAATGTTTCTCACTCGTATTGGTGCCAATGCCAAAGCCATCATCACCGGCGATATGACGCAGGTAGACCTGCCCAAAAGCCAGCGCAGTGGTTTGGAAAAAGCCACCCGTATTCTCAAAAACATCAACGGCATTGCACACATTGAGCTCGATGAGGAAGATGTGGTACGCCACCGCCTCGTAAAAGCCATCATTAAGGCCTACGATAAAGAGAAAGAAAAAGAAAATGCGGAAGAAGAAGCGTATCAGGCGCAGCGAAAAGAATATTTTCGCAACCGTGATAAACCGCAATAAATATTCAATGATATTGCCAAACACAAAAAAGAGATGGTACCTGTTGCCATCTCTTTTTTTGCTGTGTTGGAGTTGCCGGTTTTCTGCTACGCCAGAGCCGGATAGCCAGCAGATTGATGCGCAGTCTTTTCAAGTTAAAAGACTGCAGCAATACGATTCCGTTATTTATCCCACACTTATACATCAGGTACAAACAGGTGATATGGTACTGCGCTCCGGCAGTGATATGACCAGCGAAATGCTACGCCAAATGAACCAAACAGACAAACGCTACAGCCATTGCGGCATTGCCAGCATCGAAAATGATACCGTATTTGTGTACCATGCTATTGGCGGTGAGTTCAATCCAGACCAACGCATCAAAAGAGAGCCTTTGTACTCCTTTTGCCATGCTGCAGATAACAAGGCTGCTGCTATTTTCAGGCCACAGTTTCCGGCATCAAAAAATAGGGTCATTGCTACTCAGGCCAATCACTTTTGGCTACAGGGCATTCCCTTCGATATGGCTTTTGATTACCACACAGAAGACCGTTTTTACTGTGCCGAATTTGTTGCTAAAACCATTGCACGGGCAGTGGCAGACAGCAGCTGGTTCACATTTTCAACCGCAGGTAAAATGCAGTATGTGGGTGTCGATAATCTTTTATTGTCGCCGGTGATGAAAACTGTGGTGGAGAAAAACTATTAGTAGCCCTATCTTTTTTTATACAAAGCTGTTTTACACAAAACGGCCCCCTACATTTGTTGACCATTAATCCAATCATTCTCCAAAACATTCTTAATGAAAAAAACACTCCTCCCCCTGTTGGCAATCGTAATGCTGGCACTGGCCGCTTGCTCTGGTGGCTCTGGCGATCCAAAATCTGTTGCAAAAAAATTCTTCGAAGCGTTCAAAACCATGGACATTGACGAAGCAGCTAAATATGCCACCAAAGACAGCAAGCAAATGCTGGATATGATGAAAATGGGTATGAGCTTTGCACCGGTAAACAAAGACAGCCTGAAGCAGGAAATGGCGAAGCAAAAAATTGAATATGGCGATGCCGTTATCAATGGCGATGAAGCTACCATCAGCGTAACAGTAGATGGCAAAGACAAGACAGACTTTAAATTGAAAAAAGAAGAAGGTGCCTGGAAAGTAGCGTTTGATAAAAACACGCTGATGAAAACCGGCATGGAAAAAATGCAACAAAAGGGCGCCTCTGCAGAAGAAATGGAAGACGCTCAAAAAGCAATGGATATGCTCAGCGGCGACTCATTGAAACAGGTAATGGAAGAAGCCGGCGATGTGCTGGACTCCATGAAGATGAAGTAATGCTGTCGTAAATAAAAAAGGGTGGATTCTTGTGAATCCACCCTTTTTTATTTAGTGCCTTTCGGCTTAATAGTAATTGGAAACCAAATGGCTGTTGGCCTTCTCTGCAGCTTCAATAGCCGTAAAAGAACTCAGTAAATCAGCCTTGTCTTTTTGAATGCAAATGCTGTGCTCATAATGAGCCGCCGCTTTACCATCCTTGGTTCTGATGGTCCAGCCGTCTTCATCGGTATACACCTCTTTTTTACCTTGGTTTACCATTGGTTCTATGGCTATGGTCATACCCACTTGCAACTTACTGCCGGTACCTCTTTTGCCAAAATTGGGCACCTGAGGATCTTCGTGCAGTTGCCTGCCAATACCATGCCCAACCAACTCACGTACAACGCCGTACGCATGCTGACGTTCTGCATAATCTTGAATCGCAAAAGCAACATCTCCAATACGATTGCCGGCTCTTGCCTTCTCTATACCCTTGTACAAAGACTCCTTGGTTACTTTCATCAATGTGAGGGCTTCGGGGTCGGCCTCAGCTATAGCAAAAGTGTAGGCACTGTCGCCGTGAAAGCCATTTTTAAATACCCCGCAGTCAATGGTAATAATATCTCCGGGCTGCAATGCTCTGTTGTCGGGAAAACCATGCACCACGGCATCATTTACACTAATGCAGGTATTATAAGGAAAACCATGATAGTTGAGAAAGCTGGGAATACCACCATGATCTCTGATGTATTGACCAGCTATTACATCAAGCTGTAGTGTAGTAACACCGGGCTTTATCATTTCGGCCAAAACAGCTATGGTATCTCCTACTAACAAATTGCTTTGCCGCATCAATTCAATCTCTGCAGCATTTTTCAGTTGAATCACTTCTTTATACTTTTTAAACAGGCTCATAAAGAATGCAAAGAAACAAATGCTTTATGAGGAACCTCCGTAATAAATCAATAAAAAATACCTGCCCATAAAGACAGGTATTTCTATTGTACATTAATAACAAATCAATTATCCGATTGGAGAGCTGCTTACAGCCTGACGGCCCTGAATGCGGCCACCGCTCATTAAACCATCGTACTGGCGCATTAGCAAGTGTGTTTCAATTTGCTGCAGTGTATCGAGGATAACACCCACCATGATGAGCAGGCTGGTACCACCAAAGAAGCTACTGAAACCAGCGGTAACACCGAGTTTCTGAGCCACGCCTGGCAAAATACCCACAAAGGCAAGCAGCAATGCACCAGGCAGGGTCACCTTATCCATTACAGAACCAATGTAATCTGCAGTAGGCTGACCGGGTTTTACACCAGGTATAAAACCGTTATTGCGCTTCAGGTCTTCTGCAATTTGCTTGGGGTTGAAAATAATGGCCGTATAGAGGTAAGTAAAACCAATAACCAGCACACTATATATGAGCATGTACCAACCGTTGCTGTGGTCATTCAAAATCTTCATAAATCCACCAGTCGTATCGAACTTAGCAAAGATGGTAGGAATGAAAATGATAGCCTGTGCAAAGATGATTGGCATTACACCGGCACTGTTTACCTTGATAGGTAAAAACTGACGGGCACCGCCAAACTGCTTGTTGCCAACAATTTGCTTTGCATAGTTGATAGCAATTTTGCGTACACCTTGTACCAATACTATTAGGCCCATAATAATCATAATGAGAATAGCAATCTCAATGATGAAAACCAGCATACCACCACCGCCTTTGGTATTGAGCGAAGTAAATTCTTGTACAAAGCTTTGTGGCAATCGGGCCAGGATACCCACCATGATGATGAGTGAAGTACCGTTACCCAAACCTTTGTCTGTAATTTTTTCGCCCAACCACATTACAAACAGTGTACCTGCTGTAAGCAACACAATAGTGCTAAACAAGAAGTATGGCTCGTATGCAGGAATGAGTGCCTCTTTGTAACCGGG
Organism: Phnomibacter sp.; assembly: GCF_036803085.1. Lineage (NCBI taxonomy): Bacteria > Pseudomonadati > Bacteroidota > Chitinophagia > Chitinophagales > Chitinophagaceae > Phnomibacter > Phnomibacter sp. The sequence continues at coordinate 103,667 of NZ_DAIRUZ010000007.1, forward strand.
GCTCTGCAAATAAGTGATATAAGCACCAGCCTGAAACACTGTAACAATTACAGTGAGGTAGCGGGTCCATTGGTTAATTTTCTTACGGCCGCTTTCTCCCTCTTTCTGAATTTTCTGAAATTGGGGAACCAAAATGGTAACCAACTGCATGAAAATTGAAGCAGAGATATAAGGCATAATACCCAGTGCCAAAATAGATGCCTGAGAGAAGGCGCCGCCAGCAAACTGGTCGAACAGGCCAAGCAATCCAGAAGCTTTACCCTTTACGGCATCCAATGCGTTAGGATCGATACCAGGTAAAACGATGTGCGTACCCAAACGATAAGTGACCAGCAAAAGCAGCGTTACAATAATCTTTTGCTTCAGCTCGTCAATCGTCCAGATATTCTTTAGTGTTTCAAAAAATTTCTTCACGGAATTCAGTCAATTTAAAGGGCCTCAAATGTAGGTAAAACAAGAGTTCCTTTCGATGTTGCGAAAGGAACTTTTGCACTGCCCGATTACTTCAGAATTTCAACAGTACCACCCGCAGCTTCAATAACAGCTTTTGCTTTTGCGCTGATAGCGTTTACTTTGAAATCAATCTTGCTTTTCAATTCGCCGGTGCCCAATACTTTTACCAAAGCTGATTGGTTTACCAACCCGTTGATGTACAAATTATCGAGGCTGAATTCTTTCAGTTCATATTTTTCAACCAGCTGATCTACCTGACCAAGATTGAAAACAGTGTAAGATACGCGGTGCGGGTTTTTAAAACCACGCTTAGGAATACGACGCTGGATAGGCATCTGACCACCTTCGTGAGCCATTTTGCTGGCGTAACCGGCACGCTGCTGCTGACCTTTGTTACCCTTGGTAGAAGTACCACCTTTACCAGATGCTTCACCACGACCTAAACGTTTTTCACTGTGCGTACTGCCTTCGGCAGGCTTCAAATTGTGCAGTTTCATAGACTACGAGTTTTTACTTACGGGGTTAGCTCCCCTCGCTTAAAAATGAGAATAATGAAATTCCAAATCCCAACACATCATCAGAAGATTGGAATTTGGAATTGAAAATGATTGATTCGAAATTAGGCTTGCGCTACGTCTTCCACCTTTACCAGGTGCAATACTTTTTCTACCATACCCAGAATTTGTGGGGTGGCTTCTTTTTCTACAGTAGCGTTCATCTTGCGCAGTCCGAGGGCTTCCATTGTTTTCTTCTGGCGCTCCGGGCGGTCGATCACACTTTTAACCTGAGTGATTTTGATCTTCTTCATCGTTATGAGGTTTGAAGTTTAAGGTTTGAAGTTTGAGGTTATGCTATCCGTAGATCTCAAAACATCGGGCATCAAACAGCAAACTAATTATCCGTTGAATACTTTTTTCAGAGAAACGGTACGTGTTTTAGCCACCTGAATTGGCTCACGTAAAGTAGCCAGTGCGGTAAATGTAGCTTTAACCACGTTGTGAGGATTGGCAGAACCAAGACTCTTAGCCAATACGTCGGTAATGCCTGCACTTTCCAACACGTAACGCATGCTACCTCCGGCAATTACACCTGTACCATGAGCAGCTGGCTTCAGCAAAACTTTTGCAGCGCCTTCTTTTACAAATTGTTCGTGGGGGATAGTGCCGTGTATTACAGGTACTTTCACCAGGTTCTTCTTAGCATCTTCAATGCCTTTGGTGATTGCTTCCTGTACTTCTTTAGCCTTACCCAAGCCATGACCTACCACACCATTTTCGTTGCCTACCACCACCAGGGCTGAGAAGCTGAAAGTGCGGCCACCCTTGGTGGTCTTTACAACACGGTTAATAGCTACAACCTTTTCTTTCAGTTCGAGGTCGCCGGCTTTTACGCGGTTTACGATAGCTTTTGCCATTTTTATTTTTCAATTGAGCCTGCAAGCAGGCAAGATTTACGATTGTTGAATGCTGATCGTTTAAATGAAAATCCTGTACAATTACAGAACCAGGCCACCTTCACGGGCACCATCGGCTACTGCCTTAATGCGACCGTGGTACAAGAAACCACCACGATCAAATACACAGGTAGTGATGCCTAATTCAGCAGCTTTGCGGGCAATAGCATTACCTACCAATTTGCTTTTTTCAGACTTGGTGACCTTTTGTGCAGCGATGTCCTTATCGCGGCTGCTGGCAGCTGCGAGTGTGGTGCCATTAGCATCGTCTATCAGCTGGCAGTAAATATCTGCATTGCTGCGAAATACGCTCAGGCGAGGCTTGGCAGCGCTACCGATGATTCTCTTACGAATGCGGTAGTGGATTTTCTTTCTTGAAAGTACTTTCTTATCCATTTTATATCCTCCGGCTCCGGGGGAGCACTATTTTCTTTGAAATCAGATTTTAAAAAGCGGTTACCGATGATTATTTACCAGCAGATTTACCAGCCTTCTTACGAACCACTTCGCCAGCAAAGCGAACACCCTTGCCTTTGTAAGGCTCCGGCTTACGCAGGCTACGGATTTTGGCACATACCTGACCCAACAGCTGATTGTCGGTACCTTCAATCACAATCTCCGGGTTTTTACCCTTTTCCTGAGCAGTGGTTACTTTCAACTCTTTAGGAATTTCAATAATGATGTTGTGCGAGTAGCCCAACGCCAAATCAAGAATATTTCCGGTGTTAGAAGCTTTGTAACCTACACCTACCAGTTCCATTTTCTTAATGAAACCTTCTGTTACACCCTTTACCATGTTGGCAATAAGGGCACGGTACAAGCCATGCAGTGCACGGTGGCGGATTTGATCGGTAGGACGACCTACTGTCAGTGTGGCATCAGTAATTTCTACATGAATGTCACGATCCAAGGTTTGCTTCAATTCGCCTTTGGGGCCTTTTACGGTAACGGTGTTATCTCCACTTACTGTGATAGTAACACCAGCGGGGATTGTTACCGGTTTTTTTCCTACACGAGACATAGTCGTTGTTGTGTTTAAATATGTGAATCAAATGAGTGGCATGCGTTCAGCCCCGACTAAAAGGCTTAAATAAACAAACCGCCCGAATACAATCAATTAATAAATGTGACACAAGATTTCGCCACCTACATTCTGAGCTTTGGCTTCTTTGTCAGTCATTACACCTTTAGAAGTGCTCACAATGGCAATACCCAGGCCGTTCATTACACGCTTAAAGTCGGCAGGCTTGGCGTACTGACGCAGACCTGGGCGGCTCATACGCTCCAAAGAAGCGATAGCGGGTTGCTTAGTATTAGGATCGTATTTCAATGCGATCTTGATAACACCTTGCTTGTTGTCATCTTCAAATTTGTACTTGAGGATATAACCCTTTTCGTACAAAATTTCAGTCATACGCTTCTTCAGGTTAGAAGCGGGGATTTCCACGATGCGGTGGTTGGCCATTTGAGCATTCCGAATACGAGTCAGAAAGTCTGCTATAGGATCAGTTACCATATGATTTCCCTCCTACATTCCGGCTCCCGAAAACTTCGGGACGGAATAATTGGATTTTAGTTTAAAATGAATTGAATGAAGTTGCTTGCTTGTGGCTATTGCCGTAGCAATTACCAGCTTGCTTTTTTCACGCCAGGAATTTTACCTTCCAGTGCCATGTCGCGAAACATGTTACGGCAGATACCGAAATGACGCATGTAACCTTTAGGACGACCAGAGAGCTGGCAGCGGTTTTTGAGGCGTACAGGCGATGCATTGCGGGGAAGCTGATCGAGAGCTGCATAATCGCCTGCTGCCTTGAGGGCTGCACGCTTTTCAGCAAACTTGGCTACGGTAGCTTCACGCTTACGCTGACGGGCTTTAACTGATTCTTTTGCCATAAAAATGAAATTCCAAATTTTAAAATTCCAAATCCTAAGTGGTGCTTAGTTTCCGCCGGAAGTATGGAAAATTTCCTTTGGGATCTGGTTTTATTAGTTGTTGTCTTTTTTGATGTTCTTGAAAGGAAGACCAATTTCTTTCAGCAGTTCGTAAGCCTCTTCGTTGGTACGGGCAGTAGTTACGAAAGTGATATCGAGACCAGTAATTTTGTTCACCTTATCAATGTCGATTTCTGGGAAGATAATTTGCTCAGTAACACCCATGGTATAGTTACCACGGCCATCAAAGCTCTTATCATTGATACCTTTGAAATCCCGAACACGAGGGAGTGAAACTGCAATCAAACGATCGAGGAATTCAAACATCTGATCACCACGGAGGGTAACACGGGCACCAATCGGCATATTGCGACGGAGCTTGAAGTTTGAGATGTCCTTTTTAGACATGGTAGCTACAGCCTTCTGACCAGTGATGGTAGTCAGCTCTTCGATAGCAATGTCTACAAGTTTCTTATCGGCAGTTGCACCGTTTACGCCACGGTTCAAGCAAATTTTGGTAAGCTTGGGGGCCTGCATTACGGTTTTGTAACCGAACTTTTTCATGAGGGCAGGTACAACTTCAGCTTTGTACTTGTCTGCCAGGCGCGGAGTATAATTTGTAGTTGCCATTATTTAATAACCTCCCCGGATTTTTTAGAAATACGAACTAATTTACCGTTGTCGCGGCTACGCTTTACACGTACTGCAGCGCCGGCTTTGGCATCCCACAGTTGCACGTTGCTGATAGCAATAGGTGCTTCTTTTTTCACAATACCACCCTGGGTGTTTTGTGCTGTAGGTTTTGTATGGCGGGTCTGAATGTTTACGCCTTCTACCAGCACTTTAGCCTTGTCAGGATAAACGGCCAGTACAACGCGGGGCTTTTTCAGATCCTTATCATCACCGGTGATAACAACAACGTTGTCACCTTTCTTGATGTTGAACTTTGGTTTGAAACGATTAGTCATACTTTATAGCTTGATGCGTAACGCTTAACGCTTAACGCAGTTATTGAAATTCGCTTTCAGCACTTTGCCTTCGGCGTTTTGCATTACAGTACTTCTGGAGCCAGCGATACAATTTTCATGTATCCTTTGTCGCGAAGCTCACGGGCAACGGGTCCGAAAATACGGGTACCACGTGGTTCGTCTGAGTTGTTCAGGATTACAACGGCGTTGTCATCGAAACGGATGTAAGATCCGTCTTTGCGACGCAGTTTGTTTTTAGTACGTACAATAACGGCTTTGGCTACGGTACCTTTTTTCATACCGCCACCAGGAATTGCGTCCTTTACAGTAACCACAATCTTGTCGCCAATACCGGCGTAGTCTTGTCCGCTGTTGCCCAATACACGAATACAAAGTACCTCTTTGGCACCGCTGTTATCCGCTACGTTCAACCGGCTTTCTTGCTGAATCATTTTGTTAGCTTTTTAGCTTTAGCACTCGGGCTAATGATGTTACGAATTTGTCAGAGGCTTTTGCTATGTTATACAACACCAGCGAAAAGCTTGAAGCATGCAGCTTGCAGCTGTTAGCTGATTATTTCACTTTCTCAACTACTTCTACCAGTCTCCAGCGCTTTGTTTTGCTGAGAGGACGGGTTTCCATAATTTTTACAGTGTCGCCAATGCTGCACTCGTTCTTCTCGTCGTGTGCATGAAACTTGGTCGTCTTTTTTACGAACTTACCGTAGATTGGGTGCTTTACTTTACGCTCCACCGCTACTGTAATGGTTTTATCCATTTTGTTGCTGGCTACTACACCAATCCTGGTTTTACGGAGATTTCTGGTTTCCATTTGGTTCATTATTTTGCTGAACTACTATTCAATTAAAAATTAGCCTACCAGTACTCTTTTCTGGAGTTCGGTTTTCAAACGGGCAACATCACGACGGAGATCTCTGATGCTCATTGGGTTTTCCAAAGGAGTGATGGCATGTGCAAATTCAAGCTTCTTGAGGCGCACTTCATCTTCGCTGATGCGCACCTTCAGATCTTCGATGCTTATTTCGCTCAGGCTTTTGTTGAAGTCAACTTTCTTAGACATCTTTTTCAATTTGATAATTAGCCAATATGCTAATCTGCTAATGAAATTATTTTCTCAGCTGTATGTCTGAAATATTGTCATCAGCACACCAGCTTATTCGCATCATTACGCCTGATAATCGCGGCGTACAACGAACTTGGTTTTGATGGGAAGCTTCTGCGCAGCAAGTTCCATTGCTTCGCGGGCTACTTCCATCGGTACGCCATCGCATTCAAACAGGATACGACCTGGTTCTACTACGGCTGCCCAAAATTCGGGGTTACCTTTACCCTTACCCATCCGCACTTCGGCAGGCTTACGGGTAATGATCTTATCGGGGAATACACGGATCCACACACTACCTTCACGTTTCATGGCACGGGTCATTGCCTGACGGGCACTCTCGATCTGGCGGTTGTTCAACCAAATAGGTTCCTGTGCTTTAAGGGCAAACGAACCGAATGAAATGGTAGCGCCACGCTTAGCCACTTCGCGGATGCGGCCTTTTTGTTGCTTGCGGAACTTGGTTCTTTTCGGCTGTAACATTTATCTACGTATTTGAATATTTACAATTAGTTGAAGCTGGATGCTGTTGTTATTAACGACGGCCTCCACGGTCGCGGCGATCACCACCACCTCTTCTGTCTCCACCACGGCCACCGCGGTCACCACCACGTTCTTCGCCACCACGACGGTCGCTCAGACCGCTGCCAGTGCCTACAAAGTTCGGGTTGAGGTCACGCTTGGTCAATACTTCACCTTTACAAATCCATACTTTCAAACCAATTTTACCGTATACGGTTTGAGCAGCCAGGCTGGCGTAGTCAATATCCATACGGAAGGTGTGCAATGGAGTACGGCCCATTTTGATTTCTTCGCTACGGGCAATTTCAGCACCACCCAAACGGCCACTGGCTTTTACCTTGATACCTTCGGCCCCCATACGCATAGCAGAAGCAATTGCCATTTTGATGGCACGCTTGTAGTTGATGCGGTTTTCGATCTGACGGGCGATAGTATCAGCTACAATCATAGCATCTACTTCCGGACGACGGATTTCGAGGATGTTGATTTGAACGTCTTCTTTACCGGTAAGCTTCTTCAGCTCTTCTTTGATACGGTCTACTTCACCACCGCCTTTACCAATAATGATACCAGGCTTTGAAGTATGAATAGTTACAATCAGTTTATTGAGGGTACGTTCGATAACGATTTTAGAAATGCCACCCTTGTTGATACGGGCATTCAGGTAGGTACGGATCTTGTTGTCCTCGATCAGTCGGTCGGCATATACTTTCTTGTTGCCGTACCAGTTACTGTCCCAACCACGGATGATACCGAGCCTGTTACCGATTGGATTTGCTTTTTGACCCATTATTTCAATTTGAAAATTTGAACAATTCGTTTAGTGAGAATTAGATGGTGTCTACAGTTACGGTTACGTGATTGCTACGCTTACGTACACGGTATCCACGGCCCTGAGGAGCTGGACGCATCCGCTTCAGGGTACGGCCACCGTCTACCATAATGGTTTTTACCACCAGTGCACTTTCGTCAGCACCATCATTCTTTGCTTTCCAGTTAAAGGCAGCACTCTTAACCAACTTAGCCAGCGGTACAGAACTGTGCTTGGTGTTGTGCTCCAATACAGCCAGGGCTTGATCAACCTTCATGCCACGAATCAGGTCGGCCAGCAAACGCATTTTGCGGGGCGAAGTGGGATAATTTCTCAGTTTAGCTACTGCTTCCATTTTTATTCAGTTTCAGGTTTTTGGTTTTTAGTTTTTGTTGCAGAAGAATCTCAAACAACTGCCAACCAAAAACCACCAACATTTAAACAATTTATTTTTTGCTACCGGCGTGTCCTCTGAAGTTGCGGGTAGGAGCAAATTCACCAAGCTTGTGACCAACCATGAATTCGGTTACATACACAGGGATGAATTTGTTACCGTTGTGCACAGCGAATGTTTGGCCTACAAAATCAGGAGTAATAGTAGAACGACGACTCCAGGTTTTGATAACACCCTTCTTCACTTTGCCTTCTGCCATGTTCACGATTTTCTTCTCGAGTTTGGCATCAACGTAGGGACCTTTTTTAATTGAACGAGCCATATTGAATTCGTTAATTTGAAAATTTGAGGATTTGAAAATTGAATTGGTTTCTGTAAAAGCTTAAATCAATTCTCAAATTACTTAGCCAGTTTTTTACCGTCGCGGCGCTGGAGAATCAGCTTATCGCTGCCTTTGCCTTTTGTACGGGTCTTCTCACCTTTGGCGTACTTACCAGTGCGGCTGCGTGGGTGACCACCAGAAGCACGGCCTTCACCACCACCCATTGGGTGATCTACAGGGTTCATAGCCACACCACGGTTGCGGGGGCGGATACCACGCCAGCGGTTTGCACCTGCTTTACCGAGGCTCTGGAGGTTGTGGTCGCCATTGCTTACTACACCTACAGTAGCGTAGCAATTGATGAGGAGTTTGCGCAATTCGCCAGAAGGCATTTTCAATACAGCGTAAGCTTCTTCCTTGTTGGTAAGCTGAGCAGCAGAACCGGCACTACGTACCAGCTTGCCACCTTGGCCAGGCTGCATTTCAATATTGTGTACGTTGGTACCCAAAGGCATGTTCTTCATAGGAAGACAGTTGCCAATTTCAGGAGCTACAGTAGGACCAGAAATTACTTTCTGACCAACCTGAATGCCCTGTGGTGCCAGGATATAGCGCTTTTCACCATCGGTATATTCTACCAGAGCGATGAAAGCAGTACGGTTTGGATCGTATTCTACAGTCAGTACAGTTGCTTCAATGTTTTGCTTGTTACGCTTGAAGTCGATGATACGGTACTTCTGCTTGTGACCACCGCCAATATAGCGCATGGTACGACGGCCCTGTGCGTTGCGGCCACCAGATTTCTTCACTGGTTCCAGCAGGCTACGCTCAGGCTTGTTAGTGGTTACTTCAGCATACGCATTACCAATTTTCCAGCGGGTACCGGCGGTCATTGGTTTGTATTTTTTCAGTGCCATTTTTCTTAGTTCTGAGTTGGTTTATTTCAACACTTCGCGGCGGTTGGTTGCCATTCTTGTTTTTGTTAGAATTGCAGTGGATTAGATTTCGCCGTACAGGTTAATTTCTTCACCTTCTGCTACAGTTACAACTGCCTTCTTTTTGGCAGGCTTGCGGCCATTGATAAAGCCAGACTTGGTGAAGCGAGATTTTGCTTTTCCGGGCATTACCAACGTATTCACGTCAGTTACATTTACGCCGTAGAATTCTTCAACCGCTTTTTTAATCTCCAGCTTGTTGGCCTTACGATCTACGATGAAGGTGTAGCTGCGCTTCTTTTCAATTTGCTTGTTCACCTTTTCGGTCAACACAGGCTTTATTAATACATCTGTCAGTTTCATTTCGATCAGAATTATTCGGTTCTTAATTAAGCTTCAGTACCTTCTTCGGTGAAGATTTTAGCAGCTGATTCAGTGAGGACCATTACGTCAGCATTTACGATATCGTAAGTGTTGATGTCGGCCAGCTCAATAGCAGCAGCGTTGGGGATGTTGCGCAGGCTGAGGTAGAAGTTGGTATCCAGTTCAGGATATACAAACAACGTCTTCTTATCTGCTACACCCAGGCCCTGCATTACGCCAGCAAAAGCTTTGGTTTTGGGAGCATCGAACTTCAGGTCTTCTACCACTACGATGGCGCTTTCTTTGGCTTTGTAGCTCAGAGCAGCAATTTTAGCCAGATCCTTCACCTTACGGTTCAACTTCTGGTCGTGAGTAGTAGGCTTAGGTCCAAAAATGGTACCACCACCGCGGTACAATGGGTTACGGATGTTACCCTTACGGCTACCACCAGTACCTTTTTGCTTGTGCAGCTTGCGGCTGGCACCTTGTACTTCGGCACGGGTTTTTACTTTTGAAGTACCCTGACGCTGAGCGGCGAGGTATTGTTTTACAGCCAGATAAATCACATGATCATTGGGCTCGGTACCGAAGATTTCTTCGGGAAGCTCAACTGTTCTGCCAGTTTTCTGACCTGCTGTATTTAAAACTTCGATTGTCATAACTTTTTCGTTTCTCACCGGCCGGGCCGGCACGGTTTACAATTACTTCTGGATTAAAACGATTGAACCATTGTGGCCGGGAACTGATCCGCTGATCAGGATGTAATTCTTTTCAGGGAAAATCTTCACCACTTTCAGGCCTTTCATTTTTACCCTGTCGCCACCCATACGGCCAGCCATACGCATACCTTTAAATACACGGCTGGCGTCAGATGAGTTACCGATAGAACCGGGGGCACGCTGGCGGTCGTGCTGACCATGTGATTGCTCACCAACACCGTGGAAGCCATGGCGCTTTACAACACCCTGAAAACCCTTACCCTTGGTGGTACCCACAACGTCAACTTTTTCGCCTTCGGCAAAAATGTCAACAGTGACTTGTTCGCCAAGAGCTTTCTCCAGCGTACAGTCACGAAATTCTTTTACAAATGATTTGGGAGCAGTTTGTGCTTTAGCGAAGTGATTTTTCTCTGCTTTAGTAGCATTCTTTTCCTTCTTTTCGCCGTAAGCCAACTGAAGTGCATTGTAACCGTCTACATCGGCGGTTTTCACCTGCGATACAACACAGGGACCAGCTTCTACTATGGTGCAAGCTATTTGCTTACCATTGGGATCGAATATGCTGGTCATCCCGATTTTTTTTCCAATAATACCTTTCATTGATATCGGTTTGTGCCCGGCAGAGTTAAGAGGACATCCGCGCAGAAGCGAATTCAATCCCAGTTTAGCTACCGACCTTTTCCTTTGTTTCCGCCGTTTTGCAGAGGGGAAGTACCGGTAGTAAACAAACCCTGAAAGGCTTGTTCATATGTTTGGCTCACTTGGTAGTGAGAGTTATGTAAAATCAGAGCTCTTTTTTCACGTCCCTTTGGCCGGATTGAGAGATGATTGCTTTGTTGTTCTGATGTGGAGCCTCGCCCCACTTGGTCAGCTGTTACGCTTTGATTTCAACTTCAACACCACTTGGCAAATCCAGTTTGCTCAGGGCATCTACTGTGCGACTACTGCTGGTGTAGATATCCAACAAACGCTTGTGCGTGTTCAGTTGGAATTGTTCACGAGCTTTCTTGTTTACGTGCGGTGAACGCAGTACAGTAAAGATCTTTTTGTGTGTTGGCAAAGGAATTGGACCTGTTACCACAGCACCTGTGCTCCGCACAGTTTTCACAATTTTCTCGGCTGATTTGTCAACCAGGTTGTGATCGTAAGATTGCAGTTTAATACGTATCCGCTGACTCATAATTCAAAGACCCTTTTTTCGAATTGGGATGCGAAGGTAATGGGATTCAACTATCAGGCAAAAGTTTTTTGAAACATTTTTACCAATCCGGCCGCAAATGTCTGTTTTTCGGGCCAGTTTTTCCACAAATCCCCATTGGGGGGCCACCAGCTGCTGTGCATATCTCAGCTACATATCGGGCTGCTTCGGGGTTCCGCCCCTTGCCGGCACGGGTTGCACCCGCCGGCCGTGGCCAAGCCCTCCACATCCCGGGCCCATCAGCTGCAATACACTACGCAGCTATCTCCACTCAACTCAAACCATTAACTTACAGCTCCCTATATCACATATTTATGAGACATGTATTGATGTTCGCCATTTCGATGGCTGCTTGCTTAAGCCTGACTGCCCAAAACAGCAGTAAAAAGAAAACAACTCCCGCTCCTGCCCCATCAGTTAGCTGGAACGACCATTTACAGGGCATGCAATGGCGCAACCTGGGTCCTACCCGTGGGGGCCGTTCGGTAGCTTGCAGCGGCGTGCCGGGCCAACCGCTCATTTACTATATGGGCAGCACCGGTGGCGGCGTTTGGAAAACCGAAGATGCCGGCATCAGCTGGCGCAACATCTCCGATGGCTTTTTCAATACCGGTTCCGTGGGTGCCATTGCCGTAGCCGAAAGCGACCCTAATGTGATATATGTGGGAATGGGCGAACACGCCCCACGTGGTGTAATGACCTCCGCCGGCGATGGCGTGTACAAAAGCACCGATGCCGGCAAAACCTGGCAACACATTGGCCTTACCAATACCATGCACGTTGCAGCCATCCGCATTCATCCTTCCAACCCCGACATCGTGTTTGTAGCGGCGCAGGGAGCCATTCATGGTCCTACAGCCGAACGGGGCATTTACAAAACCACCGATGGCGGCCGCAGCTGGGACCGGGTGCTGTTTGTTGATGACAATACTGGTTGTGCCGACCTGAGTATGGACATGAGTAACCCTCGCATTTTATATGCCGGCATGTGGGATCATCGCAGGCTGCCCTGGCTGGTGCGCAGCGGTGGCCCGGGCAGCGGCTTGTACAAAAGCACAGATGGCGGAAACAGCTGGCACAAAATGAGCAAAGGCCTGCCTGCCAACATGGGCAAAGTAGCCATTGATGTAAGCAGGGCCAACCCCGGCAGGGTGTATGCCAATATTGAAAGCGAAGATGGCCTGGGTGGCGTTTACCGAAGCGATGATGGCGGCGACTCATGGTCGCAAACAAGCAAAGCAAGGGTAACCGTTGCCCGAGCCTGGTACTACATTGAAATATTTGCCGACCCGCAAGATCAAAACACGGTGTATGTGCTCAATGCGCCGGCACTCAAATCGATTGACGGTGGTAAAACTTTTACCAACCTGCCCACGCCACACGGCGACAACCACTGGCTGTGGATAGACCCGGCCAATAATAAAAGGATGATTAACGCCAACGACGGCGGAGCCAATATTTCTTTCAATGGCGGGGCCAGCTGGAGCAGCCAGCAAAACCAACCCACCGCACAGTTTTACCGCGTCATCGCCGATAAGCAGTTCCCATACAACTTGTATGCAGGCCAGCAAGACAATTCTGCCGTTATTGTTCCCAGCAAAAGCCCCTTTGGGGGCGTTGATTGGCAACAATGGACTTTTGGCCCCGGCGGTGAAAGTGCTTTCCTTGCCTTTGACCCTAACAATCCGGTAAAGGTTTTTGGTGGTAGCTACCAGGGTAATATCGAAGTGCTCGACCGCAAACTCAGCAGCACTAAAGACGTGATGGCCAGCCCCACCATTGGATTAGGGGTGATACCCAAAAAACAAGTCTATCGTTTCAACTGGAATGCCCCCATTGTGGCTGATCCGTTTAATCCGGCTATTATTTACCACGGTGGCAACAAAGTGCTCAAAACCACCGACGCTGGCCAAAGCTGGACAGCAATCAGCGCCGACCTCACCCGCAATGACAGTACCAAACAAGGCGATGGTGGAGCGCCATTTACCAATGAAGGGGCAGGTGGCGAAGTGTACAATACCCTCGCTTACATTGCCTGCTCTCCTATTACACAGGGTGAAATATGGACCGGCTCCGACGACGGCCTGGTACACCTCACCCGCGACGGCGGTAACACCTGGAGCAATGTAACCCCTGCAGGTCTTGGCGAAACACTCGTCAACAGCATCGAGGTATCTTACCACACACCGGGCAAAGCCATCATTGCTACCACAGGTTACAAAATGAATGACTTCTCTCCTGTTGTTTTCATTACCTACGACTATGGCAAAACATGGAGCAAACAAATCAATGGCTTTGATTCGAGAGACTTTTGCAGGGTAGTAAGGGAAGACCGGGTAAAAAAAGGGCTGCTGTATGCCGGCACCGAACGGGGCCTGTACATCAGCACGAATGACGGACTGGTCTGGCAGCGTTTCCAACTCAACCTGCCAGTGGTGGCCATCAATGACCTCACCATTGCCGACAACGATTTGGTGGCTGCCACCAGCGGCCGTGCCTTTTGGATTTTAGATGACCTCTCACCCTTGCAGCAACTGCAAGATCAATTGCCGCCAACCGCTACTTTGTTTACATCGAAACCAACCGTGAAAACAGGCTGGAGCGGCGGCAGTCCGCAAGTGGGCGCCAACCCTGCAGAAGGCGCTGCACTGTATTATTATTTACCATCAAAAACTGATAGCATTAGCCTCATCATTAGCAATGCAAAAGGCGACACCATACGCCAATACAACAGCTGGAAAAATGATGCCGAAGTAAGTGGCTACCCTGGTGGCCCTGCTCCTGAGCCTTTGCTGCCAACAGAAGAAGGGCTGCACAAATTCAATTGGGATTTGCGGCACGAAAGTTTGCCTGGCATCAAAGGCCAATTCCTGAATGCAGATTATCGTGGCGCTAGTGTACCACCCGGAACGTATAGCGTAACCTTGAAAGCAGGCACTACAAGCAGCGATGCTACGCTACAGGTGTTGCAAGATCCAAGAGTACAAGTATCTGCCAATGCTTTTGATGAGCAGTATGCGTTTTGCAAACAGATTGATGCTGCAGTAACCAACATGCATCAATCTGTAGTACGTATGCGTTCGATAAAGCAACAAGTTGAACAATTGAACACACAACTAAAAGGTATTGCTGATACGGATACGTTGGTAAAAACCGGCAAAACCTTGATTGCAAAAATCAATGCATGGGAAAAACAAATCATTACTACCCAGCAGGAAACATTTCAGGATGTCATTAATTATTACAACCGGCTGAGTGCGGAACTGCTCGACCTGCGTGGCCGGGTAGACAATGCTCAGCAACCCATCGTTCCTGCAGGCCATAAAAAGCAATTACAAACCTTGCTTTCAGCATGGACAAATTATGAAACCGAATTACTCCAAATCATCAATCGTGACTTACCTGCGTTTAATGATTTGTACAAAGCCAAAGCATTACCCGCCATTCTTTTACCGAAATAACAGACGAATAAAAAAGCCGGATAACTCCGGCTTTTTTATTGAACCACAACCTGTTCATCGTTGAGCAATGGCAGCTGCGAAAAACGCAACAAGAGTTGAGCAACGGTCAGTACATCCCGCTGGCAATATGAAACTATTTTGTCCAATGCTTTTTCTTGCCAGTACGCATTACCCACCATGCTACCATCGAGGTCTTGCTTGGGAGAGGCAATGCCCAAACAGGCTGCCAATAATTTAAGCGAGGTAAAATGTTTGTAATCGCCAAACTTCCACAGTTGCAGCGTATCCAATAGCGGCACATCCCAAGGCTTTAAAGCCTGAAAATCGAGCCACTGTGGCAAGGTTTGACCTTGCACAAGCAAACGGCGGCAGATATATGGAATATCAAACTCACGGATGTTGTGACCGGCAAACCACATCCGCATTTTGCGGGCTTGCATCAACTGCGCTACAGATTGTACAAACATGGTAAGTACAACCGCTTCATCATCGCCATAAAAGGATTTCAACCGAAGTTCAAACTTGCCGGCTGCATCTTTTCGCAAATAACCTACGCTAATACAAATGATTTTTCCAAATTCAGCCATAATAGCCGCCTTCTCCTGATACAACGATTCAGGGGTTGAGTTTTCCGTTTGCAGCCAGCTGGTTTTCTCTTCAAACAACGACTGCCACTCTGCAGGCAGTTGCTTAAAGTCCGGTTGCTGCGAAACAGTTTCAATATCAATGAAAATACATTGTTCTGGTTGGGGTATTTGCATGGCAGTAAGGTAATGAATTTGCATTAATCAACATATGCGGATAAGTGTGTCATGTTTCGGGTTACCCTAGCTGATATCTTACCACATAAATCCATACAGTTGCCATTAGCCCCACAACTGAAACTAAGGTCGCCATTGAGCATTGCACTCTTTAGTGCCATGGCGGCTTTTCTTACTTACACCATGATCTTTGGTTTTCGTAAAACATTTACGGTAGCCACTTTTGATGGCCTTCAATATTGGGGGGTAGGGTACAAAACATTAATTGTAGTGGCTCAGGTGCTTGGTTACTTGTTGGCCAAGTTTTATGGCATTCGTTTTATCGCAGAAATGAAACGCCAACAGCGTTGGAAAATCATTTTGATGCTCACGGGTATTGCCTGGCTTTCCTGGTTGCTATTTGCCCTGTTTCCGGCACCCTACAACATTGTGTTTGCTGCCATCAATGGATTTCCGTTAGGAATGCTGTGGGGTGTTGTTTTTTCTTACATAGAAGGCCGAAGAAGTACCGACTTTTTAGGGGCGGCTTTAGCGGTGAGTTTTATTTTCTCCAGTGGCTTTGTAAAATCCATTGGCGGCTGGCTCATGCAGCATTGGGGCGTGGCAGAATTGTGGGTGCCTTTTGTAGCAGGTTTGGCATTCGCTATTCCCCTTTTGCTATTTGTATGGATGATGGAGCAAATTCCTGCTCCTACTGCGCAGGACGAAGCAGAAAGAATGCACCGCAAACCACTTACCCAATTAGAACGAAGCCAAATATTGAAAGAGTTTTGGCCGGGCCTCATTCTGGCTATTCTGGTGTACGTATTTGCTACCATCTTCCGGGATATCCGCGACAATTTTAGCGCTGATATGTGGAAGGAACTGGGATTTGGTGAAAGACCGGCCATCTTCACTCAAACAGAACTACCCATCACCCTCGGTATACTGATGATGGTAGGCAGCCTCACCCTTGTACGTAACAGCAGCAAAGCGTTTATGATAGCCCACGTACTGATAGCCGCCGGATTTATTATCACCGGCGCCAGTAGTTTGTTATTTATGGCCGGGCAGGTGGAAGCATTTACCTGGATGGTGGGCACAGGAATGGGGCTCTACATGGTATATATTCCCTTCAACTCTATTTATTTCGAGCGGATGATTGCTTCCTTTCAAATAAGCGGCAATGTGGGCTTTCTGATTTATCTGGCCGATTCGGCTGGCTATGTGGGTAGTGTAGCGGTTTTGGTTTCGAAAGAATTGCTACAGTTTAAAACAGCTTGGGTACCTTTTTTCAGCCAAAGCACTCAGTGGCTGTCATTAGCAGGTTTGATAATTACGATTTTGGCCGCCATGTACTTTTTTAAAAAAGGTAGAAAAAAGGCAATGATGGATGGACTATCCGGAAAAGAAAATCGCCTCCACGAGGGAGGCGACTTACAAGGAGTTTAGGGGTTTGCTTCAGAATCTGGTGTAAAGAAACACCATTGACAGGTCATAAAAAAGTGCATAAACCCCGCAATTATTTAGTATTAAAATGCCAATTCGATTAGCAAAAAATGTAATTAGCTGTAAATCAGTCATTTATACGAATTTGACAAATGTCAAATTCGTGCTGAAAAGAATATTTTTTTGACATTTGTCAAATACTTTTTTCAGAATTATCCGTAGATGGACGCAAAATGGAGCCTCGCAGTCTGCTGAGGGTCTCTAAAGTCATTCCTAAGTGTGAAGCAATGAACTTGAGCGAAACCCGGTTGACGAGTTCTGGCTGGTGTTCTTGAAAGTAGGTGTAGCGGCTGCTTGCCTTTGCCAGTCGAACTAAATATGCCCGTTCTTCTGCCTGCCGGTACAATTGTTGCAAAACCTTTCTTGCGGCGATGTTCAGTTCAGGGAATTTTTGATAGGCCAATTCTAAATCATCAAAATGTATGCCAATCAGCTCTGAGTCTTCCAAAGCCTGTATATTCTCTACGGAAGGTGATTGGTCGAAGAAGCTACTGATAGATGCTACCAGATCATTTTCTGCTGTAATCCAAGTGGTTGCTTCGTTCTTACCATCTACAATATATCCTCTAAAAAGGCCTTTGCTCACCAAAAATAAATATGGGCAAACCTGACCGCTGCGCAGCAAAAACTTGTTTTTGGGAATGCTGCATTGAAATGCTTTGCTATCGATAAAACGTGCAGCCTTTTCGCTGATAGGATGAAAAAAACGCAAAAAGGCCGATGGAAGGATGACTCCTGCCGGCACAGCAATTCTCGTTTTTTCTACAAAGTATAAGCCTTCAATGGAAGGATTCATAATCCGAATTTTGATGATTCGGGCATAGGGCTATTGCGAATTTAACGTAAAAAAGCCACTACAATTGTAGTGGCTTTTGAATATTACGTTCCTAAGTAATTAATCTTCAACCTTCAACTTGCCCTTTTGCTTGGCTATTACCTCTTCGGCAATGTTGTTTGGCGCAGGAGCATAGTGGCTGAATTCCATGGTACTCGTAGCACGGCCAGAGCTCAGTGAACGCAGTTGGGTTACATAACCAAACATTTCGCTCAATGGTACTTTAGCTTTGATTACCTGAGCATTGTTGCGGCTGTCCATGCCTTCCAGCATGCCACGACGACGGTTCAAGTCACCTGTTACATCACCCATGTACTGGTCAGGAGTGATTACTTCTACCTTCATGATTGGCTCCAGCAATACGGGCTTAGCTTTGCGGCCAGCTTCGCGGAAACCAGAACGGGCACACAATTCGAAGCTCATACCATCAGAGTCAACTGCGTGGAAGCTACCGTCAAATACACGAACTTTCATGTTTACAACAGGGTAAGCAGCAAGAACACCAGTACCCATGCTGTTTTCAAAACCTTTCTGGATAGGTCCTACAAATTCTTTCGGAATGCTACCACCAAACAGGTCGTTTACAAACTGGAAGTGCTTGTCAGGGTTCTCTTTTTGCCATTCTTCGTCCACAGGTCCGATTTCGAACTGAATATCGGCAAACTTACCACGACCACCAGACTGCTTCTTCAAAACCTCACGGTGCTGTACAGTATGTGTGAAGGCTTCTTTATAGGCCACCATTGGCGCACCTTGGTTAACTTCTACCTTGAATTCACGACGCATACGGTCTACGATGATTTCCAGGTGCAGTTCGCCCATACCACGCAGGATGGTTTGGCCTGTTTCTTCGTCGGTATTTACACGCAGTGTAGGATCTTCTTCTACCAGTTTGGCAATGGCCATACCCATTTTGTCAACGTCGGCCTGAGTTTTAGGCTCAACGGCGATGGCGATTACAGGTTCTGGGATGAACATGTTTTCCAATACTACAGGATGCTTTTCATCGCAAAGGGTATCACCGGTTTTGATTTCTTTAAAACCAACAGCAGCACCAATGTCACCAGCTTCGATGAAGTCAATGGGGTTTTGCTTGTTGGCAAACATCTTCATGATACGGCTGATACGTTCGTTTTTTCCGCTGCGCATGTTGCGTACGTAGCTACCGGCATCGAGCTTACCGCTGTAACACCGGAAGAACGCCAAACGACCTACGAAAGGATCAGTCATGATTTTGAAAGCCAAAGCTGCGAAAGGTTCTTTTACATCCGGCTTGCGCAGTACTTCTTCGCCTGTATCGGGGTTGGTACCTACTGTATCAGGAATATCAACAGGAGAAGGCAGGTAGCGGCAAACGGCATCGAGGGCTGTTTGTACACCTTTGTTCTTAAATGAAGACCCACACATCATGGGCACAATGCTTAGATCGATAGTGGCCTTACGGATGGCTTCATGAATTTCAACTTCGCTGATGCTATCTGGGTTATCGAAGAACTTTTCCATCAACTGGTCGTCGTACTCAGCAACAGCTTCCACCAGTTGGGCACGCCAGAGTTGAGCTTCTTCAACCATATCGGCAGGAATGTCGATTTCATCGAAAGTCATACCTTCTGTTTCCGTGTGCCAAATGATGCCCTTCATTTTAATGAGGTCGACTACACCCTGGAAACTGTCTTCGGCACCAATGGGAAGCTGCAAAGGCACAGCCTTTGAACCCAGCATTTCACGTACCTGCTTCACTACATTGAGGAAGTCGGCACCTGAGCGGTCCATTTTATTTACAAAACCAATACGGGGTACACCGTAGCGGTTGGCTTGGCGCCAAACGGTTTCAGACTGAGGTTCAACACCATCTACCGCAGAGAAGAGGGCAATCAAACCATCGAGTACACGCATGGAGCGTTCTACTTCCACTGTAAAATCCACGTGTCCGGGAGTATCAATGATGTTGAAGGAGTACTCCTTGGTGTTGGCATCGGCTTTACCTTTTACAGTAGGAAAGTTCCACTTACAGCTTACAGCTGCAGATGTGATGGTGATACCACGTTCCTTTTCCTGTTCCATCCAGTCTGTGGTGGCAGCACCTTCGTGCACCTCACCAATGCGGTGGATCATACCTGTGTAGCGCAGAATACGCTCAGTAGTGGTGGTTTTGCCGGCGTCGATGTGAGCGGCAATACCAAAGTTGCGTCTGAATTTAAGATCGGCCATTGTGGTCGTTTTATTGAATATGCGGGTTTTGCCCTAAAAAATTTCGAGGCGCAAAAGTACAGGTAATGCATGGAATAATTCAGCTGGGCTGTAAAGAAATTGTAAATGTGGATGCATGGTGGATAGCGGATGGCTCAAAACTTGCACAAAAAAACCACCCGTTGGGGTGGCTTTCAAATGAGTTATAGCTGCCAGGTTAGGCTTTGGCCATCTGTTGCGCAGGTGCTGCCAGTAAGGCTTTGATGCCAAAGAATACACCACTAAACAATATAGTTCCGATGAGGCTGGTACGTAAAAATGGAAGGCCGTCTATGTAGGTTTGCAGCAAACCAGCTGCGGTTTTGCTACGCATAAGGCCGCCTGTTGCAGCCCAAACCTGAAAATTGGAAAGCAGGAAAAATACAACCGGAGCGGCTACGGCACCCGCCAGAATTTGTGCTGGCTTGCGTTCGCTGATGAAAAAACCAATAACGGTAGTAGATAAAATAAGTACGTAGTTAATCAGCTGTCCTTTGTAAAAACCAGCGTAAAAAGCAGGGTCGAAAGAACTCAATATTTGCATAAGCACATCACTCACCAGCATGGAAGCCAGTGGAAGTAAGAAAGCCACTTTGCGGTTTTTGATAACACTGCCAGCAAATACAGCCAGTGCCAACTGAGGAGCACCCAGCCATTCGGGCCGCATTTCGTAAGGTATAATACGGTAGATGGTGCAAATTGCAATCAGTAGGGCAAAAACCAAGGCGACAGATCTGTTCATTTGATTAAATTTCCATTTAGAAGACGACAAAAATAGGCCAATTTGAATGCCAACCCCATCTGTACCTTTAATAGTTTTTGCTGATTGTGGAAAAACATGCCAACCATAGCAACCAATATACAGGCCAAAAGGGCGAAACCTATGCCTGCAATTACCTGACGGAAAAGGGGTATACTGTTTTACACCGAAACTGGCGGTTTAAGAAAACAGAAACGGATATTATAGCCAGTTGCGATAACGTATTGCATTTTATAGAGGTGAAAACCTTGAATACTCCTGTAGATGCCCTGCCCGAACTAAAAGTAAACAAGGCTAAAATTCAACAGATGAAGTTGGGAGCGGCAGGTTTTCTGGCAGAATATCCGCAGTGGAATTTTATCCAGTTTGACATTCTCGCCATCAGGTTTAATGGCGAAAACCTGGCCGACCTTCTTTTTATTGAAGACGTTTTTTAGATGTGGTGATATTTTTCGCCCCGGATAATGGTGCTGGCACGGTACACCTGCTCCGCCAACATAAGCCGCACCAACTGATGCGGAAAAACGAGCTTAGATAATTGCCAAACCAGGTCGGCCCTTTTTCGAACGGCATCATTTACCCCAAAGGCCCCGCCAATGACGAAGTGAATTTTTTTAGCCCCATTGATAGCCCGCTGCTCTATCACCGCAGCCAATTCAGGAGAGCTCAGCATTTTGCCCCGCTCATCCAGCAATACCACATAATCAACCGGGTCTAATGATTTTAAAAGCAGCTCACTTTCGGCATCTTTTTGATCGGCAACTGGCATGCTGGCTGCATTTTTTGGGGGCGAAACCAGCTTCCATTCACAGGCATAATAATGCGATATCCTTTGGGTAAAATCTTCTATTGCCTTTACCAGGCTGGCATCGTGCCGGGCACCTACCGACCAAAAAAGTATTTTCATATTGCAAAGATGCAGGCATAGTTCCCAAGAGCCTTGTTTTGCTTTGCCTGATTTAACAGCATTGTGACTTCCAAACTGCTACATTCGCAGCAAATCAGTTTTGTTTGTTTTCTATGAAAAATGTTTCCACTATTCTAAGTATCCTGTCTCTCGCAGGGGTTGCAGGTCTTTTTGTAATGCAATTTGCAGGCAGCACTTCCAGTAATAAACCAGTCAGTGCCGGAGCCCAAACCGATAGCCATACACATGGCCAAATTGGTTATTTTGAAATGGACTCCATTGAACAGCATTATGCATTTGTGAAAAACGTTCGTGACCAACTGAAAAAAGATGAAGACAACATCACTGCAGAGTTGGGTAGCATGAAAAAGAACTATATGGGGCGCATACAGCAACTGCAATCAAAAGCACCCACTATGAGCCAGCAAGAAGGCGAAGCTGCACAAGCAGAAATAAACCAAATGCAAATGACCCTGCAACAGCGGGAAGCTAAGCTCACTCAAGACCTGCAAGAGAAGCAGTTTAAGATGATGAAAGAAATCAACGATAAAATTGCTGATTTTCTGAAAAGTTTTAATGCCGATAAAAAGTATGCTTACATTATTTCACGTTCGCCCGGCGACTTTGTATATTTTGCTGATAGCACTTACAACATTACAGATGATGTGATAAAAGGATTGAACGCTGCATACAAAAAGTAATAACAGCCTTATTTTCTTTATAAAAAAATGAGTACAGTTTTGTACTCATTTTTTATTGTCCATTACTTATCGTCCGCTGTTTTTTTCAGGAAGATTAACGCCTCTTCTTTATTGGATGAAAAAAGCTTATCGAACTCTTTGCGATAGCTGAGACTCACCCCCGCCCTGTTGCGCCGGCCGGCAAAATCCAGTGCGTCTTTTTTAAATAAAATAGCCCGTAACCTGCGGTTATTGGTGAGTATAAATTCAACACTTACATCAGGCAAAAACTGAAAGCCAGTGGTAGTGGTATTTCGTACGTTCAAATCAAAGTCGCTACCTAAATTAACAACTACCCGGTTGTTGAAATAGCTTTTATTGAGCATAAAGTTGAAGTTCACCCGATCGTAACCTGTAGGCGTATTAACCGAGCCCCCAACCAATGAGTTTGAGTTATATACTTCTGTGCTAAAATCAATATTCAAACTTCTATCGCCCGTTATTTCCTGAATAATGCTGGTGAGAATTTTGCCCATCTGGTTGCTCAATAAATCACTAATGGTATTCACCGCTAAATCTGTACCGGGGTTGCGGGCTCCCACCCCTTCTTTGTAGGGGGCAAAAGATTTAAATACTATCAGGTAGGTTACCTGCCGCAGCATTTCACTTTTATCGCTTTCTATTTGCCGCAGCATTTGCTGGGCACTCAGGTTGTTTTGCATGGCAGACCCCTGCGGAAACTCAATACCGAAAGCAATATCAGGTTTGCTAAGCAACCCTGTTAGCCTTGCTTTTACATACACATCACCTTTATAATTCTGAGCCGATTGGTCCAGCACCGTTTGCCCCTGTTCGCTGGCCATTAAATCTCGCAAGCTCACACCTACGGCACGGTAGCGGGCACCAATATTCAGGTTGGCGTCGTAAGGATTACCATTCCATTCTATATAGCTGTTTTCGCCTCCATCAAGCGTAAATGGTTTTTTAAATAAGGTTTGAAAACTGAAGTTATAACTGCCAGATTCAATCTGATAGCGTCCACGCATTTCAGTTTCTTCAGTAGTGCCGGTTTTTATTTTCAAATTACCTGTTCCATTTGCCTTGATAATGTCACCGGTTGTTTCATCCATAATCACATCAATCTGGCATAGTGGAGTGGCTGTTAAATCAAGCTCGATGTGAATATTGGTTTCTGTGCTGTCGGCTTCGTTTTGCAGCTCCCGGCCGTATTGTTTGAATACTATAAAATCGGCTGTGCCGCTTTCTTTCCCCAGCTTATTGGCAATAATAATGTGTGAAGTATCTGTAGTGGCACCGGTAATGCGCATTCTCAGATTATTGAGTGGCCCGGTCAGGTCGAAACTGGCCTTTCCTACGGCTTGCCCGTAAAACAAATCGTTGTCTTTACTGCCGGTATTCAGTAACTGTAAGCCATTCGACCGCATCCGCATATTAAAAGAAAGACTGTCGAAAAAACGATGGTACATCAATCCTTCCATGGTACCGTTTCTTCCTTTTTCATCTTTCAACTGTACCGTTCCGAAGTCGATATAATTATCGCCAAATCGCAGCCGCGTAGGGGCTAGCCAGTATGTGCATTGTGTATATTCTACTTTTAGCCGGCCATCATTGAGGAGCACATCGCCCAATAATGATGGCGCATTCATTTTCCCTTTCAACGCCAGCTTACCGGTAGCATATCCATCCACATCATCCAATATACCGTCAAGGTATTTACGCAGTACGTTTACACGTTCTCTTCGTAAGTCTACTTCAAGATTAATTTGCTCGTTGGCCGAATCGTTCAGGTTTAAGGCAAGTAAACCGCTAAAGTCGTATCCTTCATTTCGGGAGTCAATCTTGCTTTTCAACATTCTGGTTGCATGGTCATATTGTGCAGTACCTGAAACCACTCCTACAGAATCATTATTGAAATAAAAGTTTTTTGCTGCAAACTCAGTGGTTACGTAGGGTTTACCCATCAAATCCTGAATAACAGTTCGGGCACTCAGCAGGCCTTCCAGTCTTGGCTCTGTTACTACAAAGGGCAAAACATCACCCATTATAAAATCATCAATATCTACATACACATCATTCCAATAGCCATCGTCAGATGGTTTGGTGTACATCTTAATGCGTTGGTTATCGTTTTCTATCTGCAGCCCGTTGGATATGAGATACCCTTTCCGCATTTCAATACTGCCATCGCTTTTTACCGTCCATTTTTTATTGTTCAGGATAAACGACGATTCTTCGAACCTTGCTTCAAAGCCATCGGGTTTGCTAAAGAAAAAACCGTTGATAGATGCATTGCCGAGCGGCCCGTTGGTGCGGGTAGTCAACTGCACCTTGGTGGTATCGTTTACTGTATTAATGAGCATTTGAGCGTTCGGAAAACCAATGCTGTCATTCACCAGTAATTCGTCAATGGTGCCGGTAAGCATCAATGCTTGATTGCTGCCATTTGCCCTGATGGCTGTATTGGTAAGCTTTACCCCGCCGTACTCGAGGTAGGGCATATCCAAATTTACCAACAGCTCATTTTGGCGGGTATCGAGGCTGCCCAGCAATGATGTATAGTTGAGTCCCTTCAGTTTGGGATCTATGAAATCGAGAAAGGGTTCTACGTTTCTTGTTTCTATTGAAAAAGTGAGCAACTGATTGCGGGGCAGCTTTGCCGGTTTGTCTATTACAGAAGGATAATAGTTGTGCAAAAACGCCTGAAAGCCATTGGGCAAATCGCTGATGTCGAAATCACCACTGATGTTGATATCGGCTTCGTTTGTTTGCACTATCAGCGTTTCAATATTATTGGCATCAATGGAAGACTGGATGTACATTGAATCGATGTTCAACAGCTGCCGCTTGTTGTACACTTCTGCGTCATAAATGCGGGCATACCCCCTGAAATCATCAATATTGGTACCTGTAAAATCAACATCAAACAAACCAGAAACCACCACCGAATCTTTGGTAAGTTGTAGTGCATGCAGGTTGGCATACGCTACAGCACCACGGGCATTATAGCTTTGTTTTTTCTTTCTGAAATCTAAGACCGTGGTAAAATTGGCCATCAGGTTTGGATCGGTACTGGAGAGGTTGGCAGACAGCGATTCATTTACGAAAATGGCGTCCGCCAAAATATCGTGATAGGTGTATCCGCCATACTCAATGGCCGATACATCTCCTTTCATTTTAATGGGAGTTGCAGCAGAAAAACCATTGCTGGAAATTTTTCCATTAAACTTCATCATCCCCATAGAAGGTACACCAAGCAACCTGGCACCGTTCAATTGTGCATTGCGGATAGTACCATCAAATCCTTTGGCCGGGCCATTCATATTCACCGCCACGGTTGCATCCATTCCACCGGCTGCTGTTTGTAAATGCCCATCAGTCGTAAAATTGTTGATGGTGCCATCAAAACGCCCTTTGTATTGCAACAATCCCGCGTTGTATAAAGGCGTAGACCGTAAGTCTTTTAATGCCGGTGCCCAAGGCTCAATGTCTTTCAAATCGAATTGGGAGCCGCCCGTTTCGGCTTGTATCACAGTTTTGTCTATATCAATCAGGCCCTTCATTTTGTAGGTACCTGTAAACCGGCTGTTGCCCGTACGTAAGTCGGCATTTTGCACCACAAAATTGCTGATTGTTCCAGTGGCATCGCCGCTAAGTGTGCCTATCTGGCCAATGCCACGAAGCTCGGTGGCAAAAAATCCAAGATCATCCATGTGCACAGTGCTGTTGCGTAGCATGGCCGTTACCTGCACACTGTCTACAAAATCTTCCATGGCATCCAGGCTGGTGTAGCGCATGGCGTAGTATGGACCCAGCCGGCTTTTGTTGAGCTGCAAATCCATGTTGGCAAATTCCATGAGCTGCGGATGCAAACGGAGATTGGTTTCAAACCGTTTTACTTCCAGTCCGCTTCTTTCTTTGGCTGTAAGCTGCACTTTTGCCGTAAGTGTATCTGCGTTGAGCCGTACGTTTTTTAACCGTCCATCTATGGGCGTTACAATAATGTCTCTTTCGTCAAACAGGCCGGCAGTATACACTGGCCCATGCCGGTTAAAAATTTCAACCACCCCCTGCGTCACGTTTACTTCCCCAATAGTTAGCCGCATGCCATCGGGGTTCCACGATTCGGGGTAAGTACGCAAAGCATCCAGCGAATCTATCCGCCGCCAGTATTTGGCAGAGTCGGCCGAAGACCACAGGCCCTGGCGTTTAAATTCGCGGTACTCAGGTTTTACTAAATCGAGTTTGGCTATCTCAAAATCAAGATTGTTTATATCAAACTTGTTGGCTTTTAGGTACAATTTTTCTACCCCGCCAATCAGGGTTTTACCACGCCATTTATCCAGTTGTTCAAACCGCAGGTTGCTGATAGAAACAATATCGAGCTGCAGTACCACAGGCGTAGTGCTGTCTTTTG
Organism: Phnomibacter sp.; assembly: GCF_036803085.1. Lineage (NCBI taxonomy): Bacteria > Pseudomonadati > Bacteroidota > Chitinophagia > Chitinophagales > Chitinophagaceae > Phnomibacter > Phnomibacter sp. The sequence continues at coordinate 130,418 of NZ_DAIRUZ010000007.1, forward strand.
CCGTGGCTGCAGCGGTGCTGTCAGTACTTCCCTTTCCGCCAAAAGCATTTTTCAAAAAGCTGTGGTTCCAGGTACTGTCTGTTCGTTGCAGCCGGATGAGCACGTCTTCCAATTTCAGGTAGTGAAGGGTGATGCTGTCTTTCCAAATCAGCCAATCGGTGGTATTGACTTGCGCCAAACCAATAGACAGCAATGTGTCCTTTTGCTGGTCGGCTATGTACACGCCTTTCAAACTTACCCTGTTGAGCCAGCCGATGTATGCACTTTCCACTTTTACAGTAGTGCCTAATTGTGCACTCAGGCGTTTGGCGGCCGTATGTGCCAACCAGTTTTGAAAAGCAGGCGTTTGCAACAATAGCCACAGCAATGCAATAATTGCAAGAATGGTAAGGACAATGTTTTTGAATATGCGAAGTGCTTTTGCCAAAAGGGTTCTGCTGTTTTTCAAATATTTGTTTGCGACTGTAAAAATAGTGTCCCTGCCACTGCCGACCATGTTCTGGTGCAGTAAATCAATAAATTAGCGCATGAATCAGCCAGATTACAACCGCTATTGATACAACAGGATTCATTTCATCATCACCCTTTTGCTATTGAGTTTGCTGCTCTTGCATTTAGCCTAATGCAAAAATGGCTACACCGCTGTTGTTTTTCGACCATGGCCAAGCAGGCTACAAAGACGCTACGGGTAAAACAATTATTGCACCGCAATTTGGCCTTGCCGGAAGGTTTAGCGTAGGATTGGCAAATGGGAAAACATCAAACCAGGGGAGCCAATGGCTGTTTCGCATACAATGCTGATAATACAGGGGCACAAAAAACCCCGGTTGGTGAAACCGGGGTTGAAATGCGTTTTCATTTACGGGGAGCCAAATAACGGGACCGATATATGGAGAACCTAAATGATGCAAAGCTTAGTACCTGCCACGACCGCCGCCATAGCCGCCACCGCCGCCGTAGTTACCACCACCGCCACGGTTGCCGCCACGGAAACCACCGCCGCCGCCAGAAGGACGCTCTTCACGAGGACGTGCCTCGTTTACGCTGATGTTACGACCACCAACATCTTTGCCGTTGAGGGCATTGATAGCAGCGTTCGCTTCATCATTGTTCGGCATTTCTACAAAGCCGAAGCCTTTGCTACGGTTCGTCATCTTGTCGGTTACAATCTTGCAAGAAGATACTTCGCCGTACGCTTCAAAGAGCTGCTGGAGGTCTGCTTCCGATGTACCCCAGCTGAGGTTACCAATGTACAAATTCATAAAAAAAATTTCAAAAATCACCCGTGCTCCAAATTACTTACCGGACACAGGTAGGTGAAAAATACCAACAAAGGTTGCAGGAATATTTGCAGGAATCCAAATATTACCCAAAAAAACAAGGCCAGATTTTCCAAAATAATCCTTGGCCCTCTTTCTGCTGCGCTTATTAACCTCGCCGCCATGATTATTTGGTTTTTTTGTGGCCCCGCATCACTATAATACAATTGCCTCCCTTACTTTTGCAGCCAATTTGAAAACAGGTATACTAGTTTTCCAACCCTACCGGTATTGCCTGCGCCTTTTCAATTTGACCATTATTTCGACAAACAATAAATACTATGGCCAACGTTGGTAAGATCAAACAGATCATTGGTGCCGTAATTGACGTTCAATTCGACGGCAAGTCAAAGCTTCCTGAAATTTACAACGCCCTGGAAGTAAAGCGTGAAAATGGCGATACCCTGGTACTCGAAGCCCAGCAACACCTGGGTGAAGACAGCGTTCGCTGCATTGCCATGGACGGAACCGAAGGTCTGGTTCGCGGTATGGCCGTGGTAGACACCGGCAAAGCCATTGCCATGCCTACCGGCGAAGCCATCAATGGTCGCTTGTTCAACGTAACCGGTGATCCTATCGATGGATTGCCTGCAGTGGACAAAACCAACGGTCGCCCCATCCACGCCAAGCCACCAGCATTCGAAAACCTGAGCACAGCTACTGAAGTACTGTACACAGGTATCAAAGTAATCGACCTGATTGAACCTTACGCAAAAGGTGGTAAAATCGGTTTGTTCGGTGGTGCCGGTGTAGGCAAAACCGTATTGATTCAGGAACTGATCAACAACATCGCCAAAGGTTATGGTGGTCTGTCTGTGTTTGCCGGTGTAGGCGAACGTACCCGTGAGGGTAATGACCTGCTGCGTGAAATGATCGAAGCCGGCATTATGAAATATGGCGACAACTTCAAGCACAGCATGGAAGAAGGTGGCTGGGATCTGGAAAAAGTAGACATGGAAGGCCTGAAAGAATCTAAGGCAACCTTCGTGTTTGGCCAGATGAACGAACCTCCTGGTGCCCGTGCCCGTGTAGCCCTCTCTGGTTTGACTATCGCAGAATACTTCCGCGATGGCGACGGTCAGGGTAAAGGAAAAGACATCCTCTTCTTCGTAGATAATATCTTCCGTTTCACTCAGGCCGGTTCTGAAGTATCTGCCCTCTTGGGTCGTATGCCTTCAGCGGTAGGTTACCAGCCTACACTGGCTACCGAAATGGGTCTGATGCAAGAGCGTATCACTTCAACTAAAAACGGTTCAATCACTTCTGTACAGGCCGTATACGTACCTGCGGATGACTTGACCGACCCAGCTCCTGCTACCACCTTCGCCCACCTGGATGCTACTACTGTATTGAGCCGTAAGATTGCCGACTTGGGTATTTACCCTGCGGTGGATCCACTGGATTCTACCAGCCGTATCCTTACACCAGCTATCGTGGGTGATGCTCACTACAACACTGCCAACCGGGTGAAGCTGATTCTCCAGCGCTACAAGGAACTGCAGGATATCATCGCCATCCTCGGTATCGACGAACTGAGCGACGAAGACAAAATGACCGTAGCCCGTGCCCGTAAGGTGCAGCGTTTCCTCAGCCAGCCTTTCCACGTGGCCGAGCAATTCACCGGTCTCAAAGGTGTATTCGTAAGCATCGACGATACCATTCGTGCCTTCAACGCCATTATGGACGGTGAAGTGGATGAGTATCCTGAAGCTGCCTTCAACCTAGTAGGTACTCTGGAAGACGCTATTGAAAAAGGTAAGAAAATGCTGGCTCAGGCTCAGGGTTAATTCCCACTTGCTTTTGTGCCCATTTTTCAACGCCAAATCTGTAACACATGAACTTAGAAATACTGACTCCCGAAAAAAAGCTTTTTAGCGACGACGTGTACGGCGTACAGCTTCCCGGTGTAAGCGGCTTGTTCGAAATACTGGAAAAACACGCCCCCATGGTAAGTGCTTTGGGCAAGGGAAAAGTAAAAGTGCTGAAAGACAAAAACAGTACCGTAAGCTTCGACATCACCGGTGGTTTTATTGAGGTCATCAATAACAAGGCCACTGTACTGGTAGAAGGCGCTACTGAACTGTAAGCACTCATTCAGCAATAGAAAAACGCTTCGATACATCATCGAAGCGTTTTTTATTTTAATTCAATTGAGGATCGATTGGATAATGAATAATGGGGTGAAACGATTTGTCTAACTGCTGCACCGCCATTTTCCAAATGTCTTCGGGCTCCGGATGAAATACCAGAGATGGGCCACCCGCTACCGTGAGCCAGCTTTTTTCAGCTATCTCACCTTCCAGCTGCCCTGTACCCCATCCGCTGTACCCAAGGTAAAACCGGATACGGTCCAGATCGAGTTGCTGCGCCACAATCAAATCGATAATACTGGGAAAATCGCCGCCCCAGTACACGCCGTTGGATACCTGTGTGGCATTGGGAATGGCATCGGGCAGGGTATGCAAAATGTGTAAAGTATCTGTTTGCACCGGCCCGCCATAAAACAGCGGAATGGCCATGCCATCGAGTGCCGGTATAAAATCGTCGAGCTGCTGTTCAAAAGGACGGTTCATCACCAGGCCAAAGCTGCTGTCCTCACTGTGTTCGCACAGGTACACAGCCGTTCGCATGAAATTGGGATCCTTCAAAAAAGGCTCCGAAATCAATATCACTCCAGGTGCAGGTTCAATCATACTTCAAAGTATTGTGTAATGATTGAATTCTCATTCAGCTGTTGAAAGTTTTTTTACCCCATTGGTAGTGGCAGGTGTTTCAACGGACGTTAAAAAAAATCAGGATTTTCCGGAGCAGTGATTTGTACCGTTACATTTGTCCGCTATTCTACTTCTTCTATGTCGCTAAAAAAGCTGCTCCCCGTAATCATTTTGCTCATCACCGTTTCGTTGATTGGCATCATCTACTTGCAGTACAACCGTATTCAAAACCTGTTGCTGGTAAAGCAGGAGCAACTCTACGAAAAGGTAGTAAAGTCGATTGTAACAGTAGGCAAAGACCTTAGCGAAACCAATACCCGTACGCCTTCGCTACGGCAGCGCCGCAAAAGTTCGCTCAGCCTCAGCAACGAGCTGGTGCCTGTAGAACTGATGCAACCGGCGCTTATATCCGAACGTTTTACCCAATTTGAAGTACGGGAAAAACTGGATGCAGCCTTCAAAGCCAATCAAATTCCGGCTAATCATTTCGAGTTTGCCATCATCAACAATATCAACCTGATGAACTACGAAATGAAGTCGCCGGGCTTCAACCACGTAGTAGAAGATACCATCAACAATTACATCTGGAACCTACCCATAGAACCGCCCGTAGGCACATGGGCCGAGGGCCTGGCCCCTTATGAAAACATCGTCGTCGTTATTCCTGATTACAAAAAGCTGGCGGTAAAAGAATCGTACTTCGATTTCATCGGCGCCATCATTTTTACCCTCTTTATCATGTTTGCTTTTTACCTCACCCTGAGCACCATGCTCAACCAGAAAAAGCTGAGCGAAATCAAAAGTGATTTCATCAACAACATGACGCATGAATTTAAAACCCCACTGGCCACCATCTCACTGGCGGTAGATGCGCTGAGCAACGAAAAAGTGCTGAAAGACGAAAGCAAACTGCAATATTTCCGTGGCATTATCAAAGATGAAAACAAGCGGATGAACAAACACGTGGAAACCATTTTGCAGGCTGCAACCCTTGAACGGCAAGAGCTGACACTGAACAAACAAAAATGCAGCGGCCACCATATTATTGAGCATGTGCTCGACAACTACAAACTGGTACTGGCCGAAAAACAAGGCAGTGCCACCCTGCAACTCAATGCCCGCAACGATCAGATTTTTGTGGATGAACAACACTTTACCAACCTGGTAAACAACCTGATGGACAACGCCATCAAATACTCAAAAGATGCGCCGGAAATAATGATTACCACCCACAGTACCGGCAAATACTTTTGTATGAAGATTGATGACAAAGGCATTGGTATGACCAAAGAATCCGTCAAACGCATTTTCGAAAAATTTTACCGGGCACATACCGGCAACATTCACAACGTGAAGGGTTTCGGGTTGGGCATGAGCTATGTAAAATCGATTGTGGATGCCCACAAAGGCCGCATCAAAGTAGAAAGCACCCTTGGTAAAGGCAGTTCATTTTTAGTAGAAATTCCGCTGGCAAAAGCCTGATAATCCGGCATACCAACTTGACTTATATCAAAAAATGTAGCTATTCAGCATAATATTAATGTACACACATTGATTTGCGGAAATGGATGTCTATATTCATCCTACTTACTTACTAACCCACATTTATATCCCGCTCCTTTCGCACACCAGCCAACCATCAGCATTGGCCCAAAGCCTTAGACAACATTGATCGCAATCACCGATTGATTTAATCAAGTGCGTATATGAACACAGGCTACATGCATCCGGTACTGGCTGAAAGCAGCTTGCCCATCAGCATACCATCTTGCCACTGCAACGAAATGCTGCAGTACCAAATACTCTCTCAATTGGGGCAGGTACTCCGCCAAGGCTGGTTTAAAGGCAGCAACATTTACATTTCAACAAGATTACTGCCCAAAGGCCAGCGTTTTTTGCTGCGCATTGTGTGCAACGATGCCGTACTGCACGAAGGCCGCTTCGAAACCATGGTAGACTAAGGCAGCAGCAAACTGCTATCGCCATAGCTCAAAAAACGCCCCTCATGGCCGAGGGCAAATTCATACAGCCGCTTCCAGTCTTCGCCTATCAATGCCGCCACCAGCAACAGCAACGTACTGTTGGGCTGATGAAAATTGGTGACCAATCCTCTACACAACTGAAACGCATAGCCCGGCGCAATAATGATTTGCGTCCGCAAAATCAGCCGCTGCAAGCCCTGCCGCCGCATCCACGCCAGCAAACTGTTCAGTGCCGCTTCCTTGCCCGGATTTTGCTGCAGCCACGTATCGTACACTTCCCATTGTTGCATTTCCAGTGCCTGCAAACTAATCTCGGGTTGATGATAGGTTTTCACCCCCATCCAGTACACACTTTCCAGCGTACGCATGCTGGTGGTACCTACAGGAATGATGCTGTCTTGTTGGAGCAATGCCTCAATGGTATCCGTATCTACATCTATAAACTCGGCATGCATTTCATGGTCTTGCATGCTGTCGGCTTTTACCGGTTTAAACGTACCCGCCCCCACATGCAGCGTTACATACTGCAACGGATGACCGGCTTTTACCAGGGCCTCCTGAATGGCAGGTGTAAAATGCAGGCCGGCTGTAGGTGCCGCTACACTGCCATCCTGCGATGCATACACGGTTTGATAGCGTTCCAGATCGGAAGCTTCCGCCTTGCGTTGTAAATACGGCGGAATGGGCATTTCACCCATCAGGTGCAGTATTTGCGCAAAAGCCAGCGAAGCCGGCGTCCAAGAAAAATGAATGATGAAACAATCGCTGCGCCGCTCCTGCATGGCGGCAGTAATGAGCACCGTTTCGCCTTCGTGCTGCACTTCTTTTTGTAGCAGCATACCGGCCTTCCACTTGCTGGCACCACCCACCAAACATTTGTACTCGATGTTACCCGTGCAGTTCATGGCCGTGGTAATATCGGCGTATTGCTCATGCGGCTCCAGTGCAAACAACTCGATGATACCGCCCGAGGCTTTCTGAAACAACAACCTTGCTTCTACCACCCGGCTGTTGTTGAACACCAGCATGGCATGCGCAGGCAAATGCTGCACAATGGCCGGAAATTTTTCCCGGATTAGCAGGCCCTGTTGGTACACAAACAGCTGGCTATCGTCGCGGTTGGGCAACGGGTAGCGGGCTATGCGGTCTTCCGGTAAATGGTAGGTATAATCGGCGATGGAAATGTGCTTGGGATGCATGCCGCAAAGATGTTGCTAGAAACGGATGTGGCGCAAAAAAAGTGGAAACCGGGGGCTTGTGAGTTTGAAATGACACGACTTAAATCATCACCAACAGCTATTGCTCCCAAAATAAAAGTTGTGTTTGATCATTTCCATATTGGCGTGAAACCACTGATAACAGCATAGTTAAAAATCAAAAAATCTCTTGTTCGCATTCACAATAGAATCATACCAATAAAGTGAGTCGGGGCATGGAAGTCCGTACTCCTCAAAAGCTGCTGAACCCAATAAAAGCAGGGAGTTTGACGGATCAGTACTATCTAAAATAACAGGCACCTTTTTCCCAATAAAATAAGTTGCAGCCAGATCCTCATCGGGAACTAAGGTTAAGTACATCTTTTCAGTATATGCCTTACCCCTAAACTGATAATCATACTGAACATTGTAAATACGATATCTATTTCCATATCTATGGATTGACATAATGGTAGCTCCATTTACAACATCACCCTTTTCAATTAACCGTACCTGCTTTCTCTCATTTCTTTGCCATAACAGCATGATACAAATAGTAAATACAATGCCTGATAGCCAATAAATCCTTTTTGTAGTCTTTGATAATTGGTTATTCTTCATGTTTCATCTTTTACATCACTGTTGCTGCCATCACCTACATCAATTTGTGCACTCTCGTATTTGCGGGCAATTCCGATAGCAATCGGGACCCTGCAACGGCGGCTCCGATTAGACACTCGCAAAGGCGAAAATATTTTATTCTCTCGTTCTAATTCTGCCTGCCAAATATTGCAGCAATACTATAAAGACAATCAAGAACAATGCGAAAGTTGCAGCCTGTATGTAGGTTAAGGAGGGTACTTTATGCCCACCTGCAAAGGCCATTAGCGAAAAAAATATCAAAAAAACAATAGCAATCGAACAGCCTATTTGAGCTAATCTAATTATGATTATCCAACTTTTTTTACTCATTTTTAATTGTTCCTTTAAAGCTGCTCTTGCGTAAATGTTCCGCTTTGCGGGCCACTTGTGACGATTCCACTTACCGTATTAATACAACAGTTCCTTTCTCGGACTTTGGGCTTTTGCCAACTTCTGTGTATTGGCAAATCCAGACATAGGTGCCGGTACTCAGTGCTTGTCCTGCAAATCTTCCATCCCATGCGCCTCCTGGGTCATTTGTTTCAAAAACGGTTTGTCCAAATCTGTTGAATACCGATAGCTTAAATGAGGAAAGACGAGCATATACACTGGCTCTGAATTTGTCATTTTTCCCGTCGGCATTGGGTGTAAATGCTGTAGGGATATAAACACCCTCGATGCAGCTTTTTGCTATCACGTCCATTGAATCCTTACCTGTGCAACCATTGCCGTCAGTTACTGTCAGTTGGTATCTGCCTGCACGTTCAACAGATATTTGGGCTGTTGATTCGCCAGTGCTCCATCGATACTGTTGAAACGTACCAGATGCTGACAATGTAATTTTATCATAGCTGCAAAGACTGTCAGTTGGCTTCAAAAAATTGGAAGGCAGAGCATGCACTTTCAGTAGCCGCATGCTGTCGGCAGCAGTGCAATTGTAAGTATTGACTACCCTTACCCAATAGAGCCCTGGAGCATCAGCAGATATAGCTGCGGCTGTACTTCCATCTTGCCAATGGTATTGTTCAAACTGTCCGGGTGAAAGTAGGATGCTGCTACCGCTACATATACTTGTATCGGCACTCAGCATGGGTTGAGGCAAGGGATTCATCACCAGTTGGGTTACAACAATGGAATCACAGCCAAATACTGTTTTGAGAGAATCTATATACACACCAGCCTTCGATACAAACTGACCTTGTAACAGTATGGAATCGCCCTGACAAATAGTTTTTGTTTGCGAGTTTCTGGTTTTACTAATGGTGAGGTTTAATGTGATGATAGAATCGCAACCTGCTGAATTTGGTATGGTGATTTTATAAATGCCAGAAGAATCGAATTGGTATTGTTCAATTGTATATCTGTCGCATGTATTGGCTATAATGTTGGCGCTGGTGGGGTTTTGGCATCTGCCCAATTTGAAAACAAATGGAGCAGAGTCGTTGAAACCACTAATTTGATACATCCCCGGGCCGTGGTCTACATCTATAGAGCCTGCCACTGTACCTACTGCATAAATTTGGTACGCTTCATCTACAACCAATCTTCGTATACTGAGTGTTGCATCTCTTTCATTGTAAGGAATGGCGTAGGTGAAATTCCCCTGCTCTGTGAGTTTGATGAGTAGAGAAGAGCCATAACTAAGTGCATTCACAATGAAAGTGCCTGGGCCTGGATCTGCGTCACCCGATTTACCGAAGGAACCACTGAGGTAAATCTGATTATCGGGATCAACCGCAACATCACTGCAACCATCCAAATCCGATCCACCCAATTGCTTGGCCCAAAGAAAATCTCCTTTATCATCTAGTTTTAAAACAAACCAATCTTCGCCTTTACTTACAAATGAAAAGTTTTCGGTTCCGGGATTGAAATCAAAATTGCCATTGAAAAAACCGCCTGCTATCACATGATTGTTTGCATCAATGGCAATTCCCATTGGCGTCAGGTATTGATTGTAACCTCCGCTTTGTGAAAATGCCTTCGCCCACAGCAGCCCGGTCAAGTCGTTACTGAATTTACATATAAACCCATCCCGAAAACTTCCAGTCGAACTTTGCAAAGTATAGGTGCTGCGTCCGGGGTCGAAGTCACATGTGCCAAAAAAACCGCCAGTCAAAACAAGATTATTCTGCTTGTCAAATTCTGCATCTGTAACGGAAATACCATGATAAATTTCTGTTGCATTGCCAAATTCCACAGCCAACAAAAAATCTCCCTGCTCATCAAGCTTTACAACAAAACTTTTGCTATGTCCGGATGAAGTAATATTGTAAACGCCTTGCCCAGGATTAAAATCAACAGTATTATTGAAATTGCCGCAAACTACTATTTCGTTTTGTTGATTAATGGCTATACAGGTTGCTTCTGCCCCAGTATCACCCGGCCCACCAAAATCTTTGGCCCAAACCAGGTTTCCATCTGTATCAAATTTTACAACTAACGCATTCATATAACCGGTTGGCTTCAACGTTACCACTCCCGGCCCTGGATCAATATCGAGCTCATTACGAATTTGGGAGGCAACAACCACATTGCCCTTTCGATCTACTTTAAGTTCAATTTGCCCCCATTCTACATAAGTGGCAATCTGCTTTGCCCATACCAGTTCACCATTCTTATTTTGCTTGGTGATATAGATACCATATTGTGAAGGACTACCCCCTGTCATCAAAAAGACTCCGGGCCCAGGATCAAAGTCTATAGTTCCTTCAAAATATCCTGCACTGAATACATTGCCGTAGAAGTCGGTGCCAATAGAGCGTCCGTTACTGTATGCTCTTCTGTTATAGGTATTTTTTTCTACAAATGATCCAGCCCATTGCAGTAATGGCAATTGAGCTTGGGCCGAAATAAATTCAACACTAATCAGGAATAGAAAAAAGAACCTTAGCATTCAATTAGGTTAGGTAATAAAAAAAGGGCGTGATGAGAAAAGGCAACTTTGAAAATAGAAATTACAGAACACGGTGAGAAAGTGCTGCTTTTGAAATAGTCAGCTAAATGCCAGGTACTTGCACATTTTCCAAACCTCAGTTTGCCGCCACTGTTCATATTATCACCACCATATATTGGTGCTAATCTACAACTGTTGCCGTTACCCCTGAAAAATTTCCTACCCTCCGGCTACCACAGTAGGGCAACATGAAAAAACCGGAAACCGGCAGATGCCAGATTTCCGGTCGTTGGTAAATGTGTGTACGCTTGGGTGTGGTGTGGACGTGCGGTAAAACGAATTTGCCAGCAAGATTATTGAACGCAGACAAATAAATAACCGGATTCACTTTTAAATAACACTTACCCCACCCCCCTGAACGCTCTTGGAAAGCCATTACCGCCACAAATAACCCCACCAGCACCTGCCAACTACCATCCAATCCTGCCACTTCGGCCACTTCCGGCCAGCACCTTTGCAAATAATTTTTCCCTGCACTAACCTTGTGTTGTTAACAGCAATACACCAGCTGCTGACAACACAACACCGGATGATCATCAGCTCCATAGGAGTCACACTCCACACACACTTTTTATCACCCGTTGCAGCACATACACTGCAACACAAACACACACTACCATGGCCAAACAAAAAGGCATCATCCCCATCGAAGGTACCCTCGGCAACATTACCTTCTACCGTAGCAAAGAAGGCTACCTCATCCGCGAAAAAGGCGGCGTTTCCAAATCCCGCATCAGCACCGACCCCGCCTTTCAGCGCACCCGTGAAAACGGCGCCGAATTCGGCCGGGCCGGCACCAGCGGCAAACTCATCCGCACCGCCTTCCGCGAAATGCTCCTCAACGTGTCCGACAGCAAAATGGTCAGCCGCCTCACACAGGTGCTCATGCAGGTCATTAAAGCCGACACCGTCAGCGAACGAGGGCTACGCAAAGTCAACGGCCCCAATCTCATCTTTCTCAAAGGCTTCGACTTCAACGTAAACGGCAAACTCGCCACCACCCTCTTCGCTCCCTACTCAGCCGAAATCAACCGCAGCAGTGGCCAACTCGAAATCACCATTCCGCCATTCTCCGCAGCCAACATGATTGCAGCCCCGGCGGGTGCCACCCACTTCCGGCTCATCGCCGGTGGCGCCGCCATCGATTTCGAAGGCAACACCTACGACGCCGCCAACACAGGTACCACCCACCTGCCCCTGAGCGGCGCCGATACCGCCGAAATCACCCTCAACTGTACCATCACCGCAGCCAGCACCAAACCACTGCTGCTGCTCTTCGGACTGGAGTTCTACCAAATGGTCAACGACGCTCAGTACAGCCTCAAAAACGGGGCCTTCAACTGCCTCAGCGTTATTGACATCAGCGGCGAATAAACCGCCGTCAACCACACTTGTTTTTATCTCACTCCTTCTCACACACACCAAAAACCACACACCATGAAACAAGTCATGCGCAGAATGCGCAAACCCACCCCGCCTTTCTTCAAAAAGCTCCGCAACATCGGGCTCGTAGTAGCAGGCATCGCCGGTGCCATCGCCACCGCTCCCATTGCCCTGCCCGCTGCAGTCACCAGCATCGCCGGTTACCTCACTGTCGCCGGCAGCATTGCCTCAGCCGTCAGCCAGCTCACTACCCGCGAAGAAAGCCAGCCACAACCTTCAAACACCATTGAAGATGTGGAATGATGCCAAACCGCATGTGCACGATGCACAAAACCTGTCGGGCACCATCGTAGGTACCCTCGTCGCCATCCTCATCAACATCCCCGCCAAAGACCTTGCCTATACTGCCGCCATGGCCGCAGTAGGCGCCTGCACCAGCTTCCTGGCCTCCTGTTTGTTGAAATGGCTCACCCGGCGCATCGAACAATGGATCCGGCAAAACAAAACACCCCCTGCATAAACCACATGCCCGCATCAACCCCCAAACCCGGCTCCGGCCGGGTTTTTTCTTTGCCCTACCTTGTTTCTTGTCCCACAAAACAACTACCACCTAACCACCTACCAACCATAAACTATCAACCACCAACCACCTCCCCCCCCCCAACCCCAAACCAAAAACTAAAAACTAAAAACATTCCAACCCAAAACCAAAAACCCAAAACAACAAACCTTCCAACCATCAACCACAACCCACCAACCACCTCCCCTCCAACCCCAATCTAAAAACCAAAAACTAAAAACCTGCCAACCTCCCAACAACAACACTTTACCCCACCAACACGTCCCTCACCTCCTCCTCCGCCAATCCCGTATACATACAAAACTCCCGCACCGTCACCAACGCATTTCGCCGCTTCCCATAATGCCGCCGCACCGCCTCCAGCAGCCGCCGGGCACTCCGCTCCTTCTTCCCCGTTATCAACTGAATGTCCTTGGCATAAATCACCACCCGTAAGGGCATACGATGTCCTTGCTTTTGCATAGCATTTGTTTTGGTGAAACAATACAGCACACACCACCACAACCACTGTACACACCGGCATACACCAGCAGCAGCAGCCCCGGCAGCAGCACCAACCAGCCATAAAAGGGTAAAGGGATTTGTTCAATCGCCAACAGCTACCCAGCCAGATCGCTTTGGCATAAATGTGCAGCATCAACGATGCCGCCAGTATCGAAACAATCGCCGACCGCAACCACAGTCAGCCAGTAGAACACTACAAACCCAGCCGCATCCTTACCCAGGAAGTGCTGGAACGCGACACCGGAATCCGGATGCCGTCCACTAAAATCAGATACGTACGCCCTTCTTCCCGCTTGATACTGCGTACCCGTCGCTCATTCACCAGATACGATTGATGGCAACGGATAAAACCGGATGGCTCCAGCAGCATTTCCAACTCCCGGAGCTCCTTGGCCACCACCAGCTTTTCCTGCTGCACAAAATGTACCTGTACACAGCCATTCGAAGAAAAACAATACTCAATCTCAGACACCGACACCCGTACATACTCCTGCCGGTCAGCAAGCGTAATCATCCGCTGCTGTTGCTGCAGCTCCCGCACAATGGCCGACAACTCCTGCAGCATGGGTTTACCCAACGCTCCTTCATACCGTTCCTTTGCACGGTATAGGGCTTCCGTCAGCTCGGCTGTCTGCAAGGGCTTCAGCAAATAATCCACCGCCGCTATCCGGAATGCCCGGATGGCATATTCATTATAGGCGGTAATAAAAATAACCTGACAAGAAAACTGACCCAATGCATCCAGCAAATCAAAAGCCGTCGCATTGCCCAAACGGATATCCAGCAACAACAATGCTGGCTGATGCTGCACAATCAATGCCTTTGCATCTGTCACATTGCCAGCAGCACCACACAACTCCAGCCATGGAAAATGATGCCGCAACAACTGGCAGAGATGCTCACGGGCATGCTGCTCATCTTCAACAACAATCGTCTTCATGGTTCAATGGGTTATACATACAACATCAATAGGATGTCGTTATAGCTCAATCCAATCGGTAAACCGAATCTTCGCTACGGTCTCACTGCCCAGCCGTTCAAGCGTAAACACGATGGGTGGCCCGCCTGTCAAATCCTGTAAATACTGAATCCGCAACCGGGTCAACGCCAGCCCCGTGCCCGTGCCTCCTTCCGTGGCCTTGTACGCCAAGCCCGGTCCGTTATCCGATACAGAAAGCACCAAATCCTGCCCCTCCCGGGCATACACAATCCTGATAAACCCTGCTTCCCTCAACCCCTGTACACCATGCCGGATGGCATTCTCCACTAAGGGCTGTATCAGCATGGCAGGCAACTGCAATGACTCGCTGTCCAAACAATCATCTACCTCAATCGAATACCGGAAACCAAACCGCAACTGCTCCAGCCGGCAATACTTCTCCATCATTCCCAACTCCTGCGCCAGCGTAAACGGCCGGTCTCCCTTACTGCTTTCAATGGTTTGCCGCAGCAATTCCCCAAACTGAGAGAGATAGGTGTTCGCAGCACTGTATTGCTGGCTCCCCACCAGCCCGGCTATCGAACTAAGGGCATTGTATAAAAAATGCGGATTGAGCTGCAATTGCAACCGACGCAACTGTTCCTGCATCGCTGCCTTGTGCTCTTCTACCTGTCGCAGCCGCTTTCGGTACCGCACATTCATCCCGTACACCACCAATGCACAAAGCACCAGTACCACCATCCCCACCCAAAGGGGTTGCTGATACCAGTACCTCGACACTGTTATCTGTAAACTGCTCATTGCTTGCATACTTTTATAGCGTACCTGCAGCACATACTCCTTGCCCGCTGGCAATGCTGGCAACCGTAGTAAATGCCCTGTTGCCTGCCAGTCCTGTACAATATGTCCGCTGGTACCAATATCATCAGTGTTATCCAGCAACCTGTATACCAAACTGCTGTCCTCAATACCTTTCGCTGGCAGCACATACAACTCCGCCACCTGACCATCCATCAGCATGGGTTTTCCCTCCCGCCACGCCAGCCGGTGCCCGTTGCCCTGCATCACCTGCATGGCCCGCATCGCCAACCCTAGCGTATCTGCTTCCAGCTTCACCTGATATCCGCCCACCCGGGGTGCAATATCCGGCCGCATCACCCTCAGCAGCGGCCAGGCCCTGCCATCCGCTGGCAATCGGATCCAAATGGATAGAGAAGCCCCCAATGGCAACAATGTATCCAATGCCAATTGCCCTACAGGCACCCTCCGCCATTGCTGTGGCGCCTGCAGGCTGTCTCCAATCCCCAACTCCACTGGCCGCAGCCAGTAGCCTTTCCTGACATCCCCCCACAGTTGCACACTGCCAAACACCTGTAGCGGACTCCCACTCACCAATACCTGCAATAGACCCTCATATAGCTGCAACCGCCGCTCCTGTGGTACCAACTGCGCCTCCCGTATGCCCGGCATCACCAGCATCACCCTATCCACCAGCACAGTCGTATCCGCCGACCGTACTTCTGAACAGCCCAATAATGGAAGCAACAACAACAGTACAATACGCATAGAGCAGTGCTTTCTCTGGTGAACAATACGATGTCACTAAAGTAGAAAGCCCCTATCAGCTATGCAATACCGAATTCCGGCTCATATATACCAAATACCGGCTCAAATCAACAGGCACCATCAACTACCCCCTTCAACCCACTCCCAATCACTAACTACTAACACCTAATTACCATTCCCTAATTACCAATCCCCCTCTCCTCCCTAATCCCTAACTACTAAAACCTAATTCCTCATAACCAACCCCAAACCCCAAACCAAAAACAACAAACCCAAAACAAACCAAATCCCGGTTCATATAGACCAAATACAGGTTCATATGTACCATCTGCCGGCAATTCCTGCAAATCGGCCGACAGCCGGTTGCACAACCCATCCAACAGGCAAAACTTTGTACGCTTATTCCTTCACTAAAAACACAAATCCTTATGCACAAGTATCTACTACCCCTGTTGCTATTCGTTATCTGTAGTGTGGCCTGTTCCAAAATGCCTTTACACCCCACAGCAGCGCCAATCATCACCCAAGAAGAAGTCATCCACATCCTCGCGGCAAAAGCACCACAGCAAAAACTCCTGCCACAAAACATTCAACAACTGCAGTCCTACCAGTACAACAACCACACCTACACGCACATCACCTATACCAATGAGCAGCAAGCCACAGCTACCCTGGTCATCGAAAGCTATTACAACACGGAAGGCCAACTCGTCTATACCAGCTATCGCTGCGACAGCAACTTCTGCGCCTGCCAAATCATCATCGAATTATCCGAACTCGGCGAACCTTCCATCCGCTGCTCCTGCACCCCCTGCACCATGACCATTCAATAAGTATGCGCATACCAGGCTCCGCCGAACACCTGTAGAAAAAAGTAGGCCCATCTCCGCACACCCGGTCACATAAAGCCCCGTGGGTGACCGAACCCAGGCATAGCCGAACACCTGTAGAAAACAGTAGGCAATGTTCAAAAAATGGGGTGGACCATTCTTAAGCCCTACCAGCAAAAGCATAGCCACCCCCAAACCAACACATCATGAAAAACAAATCCCTTTTCTTGGCCATCCCGGCATTGCTCCTCATGGCCATCGCCATTTTCGCTTTCAGCAAACCAACCATTGATCAGAAAGCATCGCTTACGCCTGTTCTCGTTTGGTTTCAGGTAGATGAAGATGGTAACCCAATCGATGAATCCAATGGTCAGGCGGGCTCAAACCCCTTTGGCTGCCCCAACACAGGCTCAAACCTCTGCTCAAGAGCCCTCACTTTTGATGCCGCCAATCCCTCTGCCAGTGAAGTCATCGATAACAATGATGGAACCTACACCATCAAAGCTGGCGTAGACATCAGTAGTCCTGCATACTACGATGCAACGCTGCAAAAACCCTGATTTCCTACAGGCAACCCCAACAGGGTTGCCTGTTATCTTTTGTCGACTGCAATTGTTTGCAACAACCGCCATTCCTGTCGCATACTATAACCTTGTGCTTCCAAATGCCGGGCAGCCTCTTCCAAATCTGTATAGTGCAAGGGTAAAGTCAATCGATGTACATCTCCGGCAGCCCCATCGTACAAAACAGGAGTCTTTTTGTCACTACTCATATAAACTGCATTGGCAACCGCTTTCCCCGACTGATTGTTAAGTTGCTTCTCAGCAAGCCCATACACAATGCCCTTCATTTCCTTCGTTGGCTCCAATCTTGCATGAACTGGCCGGATGACCCAACACAGTACTGAGTCTACTTTCACCCATGTGCGTATACCCAAATACTTGTCCAAATCTCCTTGCAACAATTGAAGTAACTCCGCCCTGTCTGAAAGCTCATCCTTTCCGGCCCGTATCATGCCCTCATAACTATAGGTCCCCCTTTCATCCTCTGGCAACCTCGTCTCAAGTATCCGTTCTTTCAATTCTTCCTCTCCATTCAACCTGCTATACAGTTCATGCGCAGATAAACCGGTCCGCAACGAATACGCATCTGCATACAAACTCACCAACCAGTTATTGGTTGAATAATAACGCTTCATGCCGGGCTGAACAGCATTAAAACCCGATCGGCTTTTCAGCGACCGTTCTTCTTTCAACAATAGCCCCTTTTGTATCAGCTGGCTTTGTATAGTACTATCCAAACTCCAGGGTTGTTCGTAATCAAAAACCAACACATCTTCTTTCAACGGTAATTGCACCACTTTTCTTTGTAGCATAGCAGCAATTGTAGCCTCGGTCAGATACTCCCCTCCGGTTATTGCCTTTACATGTTTGTCTGCGCCAATCCAAACCACATGCGGCACACTCACACATGGAAATTGCCTTATCAACATTGTATCTCCTGTCACAATTGGCAATCCTAACGAACGCAAGGATGGCCGCTTATCTAAAAAGGCATCCACAACCTTCCTGTCCTGAACAGTCACATACACAAACTGTACACTATCACCAAAACGCTGCTGTAAAGCCGCTACTTTCGGCATACTGGCAACACAGGTGCCACACCAGGTCGCCCAAAAATCTACAATCAACAACTTATCGGCATACATAGCAGGTGTCAATTGCGTTACAGCTACACTGGCCAAAGGCCCCAGCGATACTGGTTTCCATTGGTCACCTATCGTCAACACTGGCTGTGCTACTGATGTCATATACAACCACAATCCGATTGTGCTTATAAAACTTTTTTTCATGATTTTAAGTTTTAAATACCCCACCTACCCACCCTCCTGTACAAACCCCTGAAAAAATCTGCCACAGGCATTTCCTGCCTGCTGAATATTCGTATCAATACCCTTCGTTTTGCCGGAGCGCAGGGTTCAACACCAGCTGCCCCGAGTGAATCGGCCAAAGGGTATCATGTGGCTGCCAGCTATCAGGCTTTAACCTCCCTAATACCTGCGTTGCCCTGCCCGTTCTTTTCAGATCGTACCAACGATGTCCCCATTCTGCAAACAACTCCACTCTACGCTCCCGATACACTGCCGCCAACAACTCATCCTTACTCATTGCTCCGGACAGTATAGGCAATTGTGCCCGGAGGCGGACCGCATTTACATCCTGCATCCCTTCAGCTATATAGCCCATATTTGCCCTCGCATCTGCACGTATCAACAATAACTCTGCAGCTCTCAATACCACATAGTATTCTGTATTGCCACTCAGGCTCTTGTACTTCCCCGGATAGTAGTATCTGGTACCCAGATACTGCACACTGTCTACCCAGGCACTCCTCCGCCTGTCACCCGGCTCAAATGCCATCATGAGGTCTGGCCGCAAATAATATCCCGGCACATTCGCTGTATAAAATGGAGGCATCCGCAACTCTGGTACATACCCATAATTCACCGCATCTGGCACCAGTTGCCAGATAGCTTCCCGGCTATTCGCCAAATACACCTGTGGCAAGCTGGGCAGCGGCAGATACCCGCCCTTGTCAAGCACTTCAGTAGCAGCCAGAGCGGCCTCTTCCCAACGCCCCAATAGCAGCAAAATCCTTGCGCTGAAAGCAACGGCTGACCACTTATTAGGCCGTCCTTTCATGGCCGATGGATAACTCACAGACATCAACGAACCCGCTTTTTGCAAATCCGATAAAATGCGTTCATACACTTCTGCTACTGCATTTCTGCTCAGTCCCTGATTACTGGCCCAGTCCGTCGTCAACACCAAAGGCACATCACCAAATGATTGCACCAGATAACTATAGCAAAAGGCTCTGACAAAATGCGCCTCTCCCAACAACTGATTCCTGACCGGCATACTCACCGCACTGGGTCGCCCCAACCCTTCGATGGCAGCATTGCATTGATAAATTGTTCTGTAAGCCGACGTCCAAAGAATACTGACCAGATTGTTGTCCGGCGTTATGGCATTGGTCACAAGCTCCTGCTCTTCTACACTGGCATTAAAACGCAATAATTCATCTGCCGCCGCCCCTGCCAAAACAGTCGTCATCCAGCTACTGAAACTGGATGAACCGCCAATCATCTGGCTGTAAATCCCATTGATAGCAGCTGTAGCATTCATGTCATCACTAAATACAGCGCCAGCTGTTACCTGCTGGGCAGGTTCTTTCACTTCTATAAAACGCTGGCACCCCAATGCCGACATCAACAGCAACAAGCATATACTGATGCCCTTTATTGAAATCCTATTGTTATTTGTCATGCTGATTCTTTTAAAGTGTAATGAAAATGCCGCCGGTTATCATCCGCAACGGCGCAAGGCTGCGCAAATTGGCCGTTTCGGGGTCCCCACCTTCATAGTCAGTCCAGGTAATCATGTTTTGCGCCTGCACATACAACCGGGCTTCTTTCAACCGCAGCCGGGCTCTCCATGCTTCCGGTATCGTCCACGATACCGATACATTCTTCAGGCGTATGTAATTGGCATCCACAATGGCTGCTGATGAATTCTGCAAATTGCGGTAGGCGGTTGTGGCAGCCCCCGCCCTTGTCGTATACCGCTGCAAGGCACTGTTATCACCGGCACCCGACCAAGCGCCAGTTTTCACCCAAGCAGGCTGGTTGCCCAACGAACCTGTTGCCACTGGCATACTGGCAAACCAAGCTCTCGCCGTTTGCTGTACAAACTGAAAAAACAAGTCCAGTTGCCAGCCCTTCCATTGCAACTGTTGGTTGATACCACCAAATGCCCGACGCCCAATGCGGCCTACCGGCACATAATCATTCGTGCTCGACAATCGCCCGTCACCGTTCTGATCCGTAAATCGATACAGCCCTGTCTGCGGGTCCACGCCCTCATACTGATAGCCAAACCGTATATCCAACGGTGCCCCCACCTGATACACAAATCTGTTGAGCGTTTGCTCTATGTCCGGATAAGACAGCAACTGGCTCTGGGGCAACGTAAGGTTCAAACCCATTTGCCATTTCCAATCCTTCTGCATAACAGCAGTGCCCTGCAAGTCAATTTCCCAGCCACTGTTTTCAATGGCAGCATCCAGATTGTCTGCAATACTCGAAAACCCGGTTTGTGTGGGCAACGCATAACCCGTCAGTTGATTATCACACCTGTTGCGATACCAGGCCACAGTCAGCATCAGCCGGTTTTGACACCACCCACCTTCCATCGCCAATTCCAACTTCCGGTTACGCTCCCACTGCAAATACGGATTGAACAACGACTGCGGCACCAAACTCAGATTGTTTTGATAGCGGCCAGCAAAAGGAACGCCCCAGGCATCCAAAAAAGCATAATCACCAATCTGATCATTGCCCGTACTACCATAACTGCCCCGCAACTTCATAAATGACGCCCACGGTACACGTCGCTTCCACCATTGCTCCTCCGATAATACCCAACCAGCCCCAACAGCTGCAAACAAGGCCCGCCGGTTCGCCGGTCCAAATCGGGAGGAGTAATCCTGCCGAACACTCAGATTCAGCAGGTACCGGTTTGCCCAATGGGTGCTCAATCGGCCAAAATAAGATTGATACCGGTACTGACTATAACCACTCACTACCGACAACTGCCCTGCAGCGGCCGCATTCCGCAGCAACGCATCCGTTGTATACTGTGTTCCATTGATGCTGGTCGATTGATAAAGCCGCTCCTGCCAACTGGCTCCCAGCGTCCATTCGGCCTTCCAACGACCCTTTTTTACATTGTACACCAAATAAGGCTCCGCTATCCAGTTACGCTGGCTGTAATCAAAATAACTGGCCTCTGCCGTTAGGCCCGCTGCAGGCCGCTTACTGCTGATAGGAAAAGACCGGTACTCCTCCGTCAATGCATCGTTATACCCTACGGTGGCTTTGAGTACCAAACCCGGCAGCAACCGGTAATCCAATACCAGATTGCTGTTCAGCGTGGCATTGCGGTGCTCAAACCGCCGCTCCAACTGGGCCATCGGGTTGTCCGCTCCTGTCCAGTTGGTCCAGGTCAGTTTCCCCGTACTGTCATAGGCAGCCGGTGCGTTCGGCGGCAAATACATGAAATTGGCCAAATCAAACACCGGCGTCCGGATATTGAATATCCCATAATTCAGCTGCAACGTAGCCCCCAACCGGTCTTTCAATCCCCGGTATACCACACTCAGCATGCCAGAGCCCCTCGTGGTCGGCTGCGTCTGTGGAAACACCGTTGTTTGAGATTGATACTGCCCGCTCAACAATACCTGCAACGTTTTACTACCTGTCCGCAAACTGCCCTGCAGGTTCACCAGCGATGCCGCACCGCCGGTGAGCTCCCCTGCCCAATCTGTATAGCGGGTACTGTCCCACAACAACAAATCCGGCGCGGTAGATACACTCGGGTTTACACCATCCAAGGCAAATGCAATACGACGCATCGCCAGATAAGAGGCTGTGGCCAATTGGGGTGTCCCCCTTGTCACTACACCCGCACCGCTGAAAAAATTGACACTAAAGCTACTGGCTCCCTGCCCCCCTTTCTTCGTCGTAATCAACACCACACCATTGGCTGCTGCAGCACCATAAATCGCTGTGGCATCTGCATCCTTCAATATCTCCACCCGCTCTATATCAGCAGGGTTCAAACTGTTCAGCGGATTCGGCGCCAAACCCGTAGCCAATGAACCCGGGTTTACATTCTGCATCCATGGCACACCATCTACAACAAACAATGGCCTGGTACCTCCACCGATAGAATTGCGCCCCCTGATTTCTACATTGAAGTTCGAACCGGGCAACCCATTGCTTTGCTCCACCCAAAGCCCAGCAACCCTGCCTTGTAGTGCCGCCAATACATTGGTCACCGGTTGCCGTTCAATCGTCGCCGCGTCTACCTTCCCCACACTTCCTGTGCTCAAACGGCGGCTGGTTTTGCCATAGCCAATCACAATGGCTTCATCCAAGGCAGCCACTACAGGCTCCAGCAGTACTTGTATCGAATCCCTGCCATTCACCGCCACGGTTGCTGTTCGAAAACCAACGGCACTCACCTGCAACACGGCATCTTGAGGGACCTGAAGAAAACCAAACACACCTTGCTCATCACTCACCACCATAGCACCCGTTGGCAACACCAATACACTGGCACCAGCCACCGGGCTTTGGGTAACCGCATGAACAATTTGACCCTTTAAGGATTTCATAAGAGGCTGCCCCATGGCACTCCCCCACAGCCATAGCATGGCCACCAAGCCATACACACGTATGCGCATCATCATAAAATGTTTTGTCGGAACCGTGGGGCTCCGGATAAAAAATGAAAGGATAACCGACAACAGACAGCCCCCAGGCCCCCACGATAGGCCTGCTATACGTAATGCCATGCTGAGCTAGTCGAAGCATGGATGATAATCCAGTAGCTGTCTGCTACATTACTGCTGTGGTGATTACTGCTGTGGTGAGCTTGTCGAACCACAGACTCGAACCACCCTCTGCAGTGGTAAGCTCTGCTGTGGTGAGCTCGTCGAACCACAGTTTGCAAAGCCGATCCCAATAGCTATCGGGACCACAAACCATCAACAATCAACTAAATCGGATTCTTCGGCTTCTTCGCAAAAAGCGTTTGCAATAAATGCAGGGCCAGGTGTTGGTACCGTTTCTCCATAACAACAGTTGGTTGTGTGAGTAAATAACCCATGGAGACAACACCCAAAAAAGTAGGCGTGGAACTCCACTTACCGCTCTGAGGCCCTAGGAAAGCCTTGCACCGGATAAGGGAGCCCACGCCGTAACGTGAGCTCTTCACTTATCGCCTCGGTGCGTTGAAATTTCCTAGGTTTCAGAACGAGACTTAAAGCGAATAGCTTCAATACTTTTTGTAAAAGCGAAAGTAGCTAATAGCTTATCAAATATAATACGTCAAACTTAATCATACACTTCTGAACATTATAATACACAAAAATTCCATTTTATACATTTTTTCGTACATTTTATTGAACACATTCGGATATTTCTTTACAGTGCTTGAACAAAGTTCAATAAACCATGCACCAAGGTAAAATCATACAAAAGGAAATAGCCAACTCAGGGAAGACAATAGATGAAATTGCAAAATTGTTACACTATAAGTCCCGTTCAACTATCTATGACCATTTCAAAAAAGAAATATTATCAGAAAAGGTACTGTTGCGTTATGCGAAAGTTTTAAAATCAGCAGATATTTATTCTATAAGTGGAGTATCACAACAAAAGGTTGAAATTCACAATGGTCTTGCTAAGCCATCTAGCATTGATGAAGCAGTAGAACAAAGAGATTATTATTATAAACTCTACTTAGAAAGTCTTGAAAAGATTCGTCTTTTAAAGAGACAAATAGAAGAAAGTTGATGCAATTCATTTTAAAACTTTATGGCAGAATGCCAAAAAAATCTATTCACCTAGTTCTTTTAAAAACTAACTTTAATAGTATTTTAGTGTTATCATTATTTCTCACAAATCCTAAATCCCATGAGCAAACAAAAAAATGAGTCAACATCGAAATCTGTTGCATCGAAAGCCGCAAAGTTGTTAAGTAATCCTAGTACATCAAAAACTGTCAAAAGTGTAGCAGCTTCTGCCCTTACACAAGCAAAAAATAAGGGAAAAAATAATTGAATTAGACAGTTCCTAAGTGACTTAATGCATCCTACTTCAAAAAAGTTGTGGTCTTCGCTTTTAACAACGAAAGGCCACAACTTTTATTTTTTATATTATTCAAATTGCGACTTTGACAAATAAATATAAGTCACAGTAAATAGCTTAAATGTAAATTTAAACGTTATGCTTGTGCTTAAGTACAGTATTTCGTTTTTATCCTTTGATTTAAATGTTTTTCCTAATTTTATATAGTTTATAAATCAAATATTTAATTGGTTCAACTGAAAAAACACAACACCAAAGAACTACATGAATCACTTCAGTATCATAATTCATTAAGAATAGAAATTAATATAAAAATATATCTTCTATACTCTATCTAATACTCACTATAATAAGGTTACTTAAACTATCACTTACCTTCTTTCGATCAACCCATTAATTTCAGAAATTCTTTCTTCTTCCCATCCTTTAAAGCCAGCAGGATTTCTAAATAATTCATACCAAGCATCATTTAGTATTTTGGAAATGGGCTTTCCGAATTTTCTAATCTGCTCATTATATGCTATAAGACCTATTGCCTGACATCCTGATAAAACATTATTTGCCAAGTGCTCAATAATGCGTTGAGGGAAGATATAATTATAATTTGCGGGGATGGGGTTATTTGTAGCCGTTAAAAAATCCTGCCAACTACTTTTTAGCTGTGTTACTTCTGCATTATGCCCCATTTGTTCAAGTATATAAAATATGCCTCTCATCCTTGCCTCATCTGATGGATGGCTTGGTATGTCTTTATAAACTCTGTCGTTGCTGCTGCTTAGTGTAGTCAGTTTCATATTTGTCCAGGCATAAGCCGGACCAACCAAATAGGTTGCTATAAAATCGCATGTAAATTCCATTATCCATCCACTAATCCATCTTTGATTTTTCTCCCGAAAAAATGGAATCAACTTTGGATCTCTCTGCTCGGTAAGCACCCGTTGCATTTCATCATTATAATACTGATTGATTACGGGTTCTATTCCTCCTTTTAAATAAACTTCATGCTGATTGTAAACCAAATGTCCCATTTCATGGTACAAGTCCGGCAGATTTAGCAAATTTCTTTGTTCGCCTTTAGGCACGGCAATTACATCATACGATGGAAGCGCCCAATAATAATCTTGGGAATTGCTGATTGTGGTAACAATCGGTTGCTTCTGCATACAGTTTACTTCTGTATAAATGCGGCTGATTTTCTTTTTAAAATATTCTTCAGGGCTTCCATAATTAATTATCACCAGATAGCGAAACAATTCAATAGTCAATAACCTCTCATGAAAAGTGTTATAACGGATAATATTGTACGGAGCCAATGCATCTATATCAAGGTCACCGGAATTGGCGAGGATTTGAATTTCTGCATTTAAATCCTCAAGCATTTGGATTGTCTTGTCCAGAAAAGCCCTATCTATCTCCCCATTTATTTGGGGAGAAGCAAGGTCGGATAACATTTTTGTTACCCGGTTAGATTGGTCATAAAAAATTCCTTTTACAAATGAAATCATCCTCTTGCTGTTCTTAATTTTCTAAATAGAATGCTTCTTTCATTATCCAAAATTGACAAAATGCTATCCAATACTTCAATATCATCTTCGGTAACCTGCTGATTCTGTTTTAACTCACTGATAAGTTTTTTCAAATCATCCTTCAGATATGGTTTGAATGACAACCGAGTTTTATAATCATCTAAAATTATCGCAGGAATAAAATCTGATTCTAAGGAATCATTTTCTATTAGCTTTATGATATTTTCCAAAAACAGTAAAAGGATTTGCTTTGCTGTTGCAAGTTCCTCTGTTGATATGCTCAATTTGGGATATTTAGCTTTAGTTGCAGCATCGTCCAGTAAACTTTTCTTTTTAAAAGCTATTACAGAATTATTGACCTTATCAGATGTGGCAACTAATTGCTCATACTGATTGGATAGAACACTTATGTCGCTCATAAAATTTATTTTAATTAGTTATCAATTGTTGTTTCTTCAAATTCCTCTTCTTCCTCAATGACTTCAACGGTAGCAGCCAGCGGTTCTAGTAAGGTATCTATCAGTTTAATTGTAACAGGCAATGAGTTGCTTCTGTCGGGTGCAGAAAATGCCATCATACTCTGGCAGAAAACATCTTCCATGACTTTTAAAAATTCTACATCTCCTGCTTTTAATGACAGGTGTAAAGGCTTAGCAGTGCCAGGTATCTGAAATGGAAAACCTGTATTATAAATAAAGCCCTCTGTAGTTTCAAACAATTTGTATGCTCCGGCTATCGGGTTTTCCAAATTATTGTAACTGTTTGTTTGAGAAGCAACACGTAGGGGGACTGCACTTTGCTTATGCAAATCGATCACTCCGGATTTCAAAGTAGCCTTACTAACAATGCCATCACTTGCCAATGATTCTATAACACTACTTAATGCTTTTTCTTCCTCACCGAAACTTCTGCCATCCCTTACTATAACTATACCATTAGGATTGGCTGCATACTTAGGGATAAATAGTTTCAGTTTCTCATAAATCATTTTATATAGTAGCCCTGCTTTTAGTTTTTCCGTCCTTTGCGACTTGTTCTTTTTAGCTACCTGTTCAGGAAAGAAAAAGATGTGTTCTCCATTTTTAAAGAAAAACGTAAAGCCGGCATATCTTTCGTGCACATCCACTCCAATATAAATATCGTAGTGAAGGTTTTTGGATAAAGCAAAAGCCCATTTCCGGTTAACAATCAAATGCTCCATTACCAAGTTAAACAGGTAAGACCTGAATCGTGGCTTTTTGTCTTCCGGCACTTTGTACTCCATTACCCTACTACTATTAGAAGTAAAGGGCATAAAAAATGATTTTATTTTCGATGCAGAAGCACATTGCACTTTCAGCCCCGGATAAAATTTACTTTTCAGGCAGTCGTGAAAGTTTTTTATATGCCTTCTTGAATCGAAAGAGATATCAGGAAGTAGGAATAATGCAAATCCACTTAAAGCATTTTGTTGATGCAATACTTTTTCTATCTCCTGGATCTGATAAGTAGCCGCCTGATTTTCTCTTACTTTATACCTGATAACTTTGAAACTCACAAAGGCAGGAGCTAATTTTTTGATTTGCCATTCTGCATTTTTCTTAAAAGCCTCTACCAATTCTTTATTGAGATAATCAGGAACTATCAAAAATTGTTCATCGAAAGTCGATTTGTTTAATACCCCGTTTTCAATGATATTTTGTTTTCTTTCAAAACCAAATTCTCTTAGTGGAGCACTTGCACCAGTTGAGTAATGACCAACTTTTAATATTCTATCATTGTTGTATTTTAGTTCAGGCATTGGAAAGTTTCTAACCTGTTCAACAACTGGACTGGCAGTAATATTCAATGGCTTTCTGTTGAAAGTGATATTCTGGAAATACCTGTTGATGTTCTTCCCTATAGCATCAAATCTTCTTGAAGGGTCTTTGATTGAATACCTGTGCAAAGCCTTAACTTCATTGTCATTGGTGCTATATAGCATTTTAGCCAACGAAGAAGCTCCGTTATGAGGTTCCATAGACCTGCCAGGATATTTGTACAACATTGTTATATCTGTTGGCTTCACTAAGGAAACAGCACTGAACTGATGGTTGTTTGTTTTATTGCTTATGTAGTCGAATACATTATGAGTTTTCCCATCGAAGCTAAACTCATGCTCTTTAATATTCTTTCCAAATCCAACCACTTCTGTAGTGTACCAATCATCCCCATTAAGATATAAGAAACGCCTGCCCCTAAACCTTGCTCCAACTGTATTTGCATTCGTTTCGTTTACATAATGAGACAAATAATGTTTGTCAATATATTTTGAAGTTAAATCTAAACAGATGTAGAAATTGCCATCCGAAAGCCTCACAAGCTTGAAGGTAAACCCTCCGAAAATTTCAATCGTTGATTCTTCACTGCTGTAAACGGGTTTCTTCAAAAAGAACTGGCTTGTGTTAAGCTTCCAAAGCTGGTTATTATTAGTCAGTTGTCTTCGTATCTCAAATTCAAGAAATTTCTGCACTACATCTATATTGTCTGCAGTAATACTCGATGACTGGATATGATAAACATCTGCCAGCATCTTTACCGATATATTGAAAGGTGTTACATCAACCTTCATTTCCCGCAAATTTCTATCCCCAGGAATAGCAATGTACATTTTGCCGTCTCTTTTCAAGATAGCAGCAGGACCTCCGGTAACTGAAGATACTTTTTGAGCTATTTTTTGCAACTGTTTATTGTATAAATCTTCTTTGCCATCCACAGAAGGCAGGTCAAACTCAACCAACTTGTAAGAAAAATCCAAATCAGACAAGTTGGTTATTTTGTACAAATTCAAAGTATGATTTCTCATCGTATTGATTTTCGTTTAGCAATAAAAATGAACATAGAGAACGGTAGTTGCAAAATTTACAAGAACCTTCATTATCTGTCAATTCAAAATCTTCAATGTCTACAGGCGCCCCATCGGGAGTGTCTGTAAGCAATGCAATATCTTTACTCGTAAGATTGATGTAATCAATCATATCGTTAATCTTTTCTTCGGAAAAGACATGCTCCTTAACCACTCCTTTGAGAAGATTTACTTCAAAAAGTTTTATATCTGCATACTCATAAGGCTTCTTATCAGTTTTTTCCAGTCTTTTCAAATAAACAGTAATACCACAAATAATTAATTGACGTGAATAATCTGCGGCATAACTTTCGGAAAGCTTCCAATCAATCACTACTGGTTTCCAGTTATGGTAAGCAATTAAGTCCATCTGGGGTTTTACTCTCGCCTTCTCAACTTCAACCTGCCAGTTACTTACGTTAGGCAACAATAGATTACACTCTTTCAAAAAATCTATCAGCAATTTGCCATCAGGCATTTTGATGGTTGGTATATTCAATACAGCATCTCTTATCAGCGAATATGTTTGTGCCAATTCTTCTTCAGTATAAATTTTCCCTATCTCATGAATATCCAAGATACAAAACTCATTAGCTGCTTCTGTTTTAGTAACAGTAGGGTCGGTATAAATCTGAAATTTTGAAAAATCAAATTGATTTTTCGCCAAGGCCACAGCTTCGTCACCTAACCTGTTGAAATCAAGTTCTTTTTTTTCAATGATTGCAGGAATTACTGTTGTTTCCATAAACTTATCTACTACTGTTCCTTTCCACATTACCAGGTTTTGCATTTTCTTCAATTCATATGCTTTCCTTCTTAAAAGGTCTTTACGCCCAAAGTTTGCCAGTACGCTCCCGAAGTAATATTTTCTATTACATTGCCGTAGCGTATTTACTGTAGAATATGACCAACTTACTTTTTCTGTCATCATTTTAGTTATTCATCAGTTCATTTAATCTTGCCAGGTATTTATCAAGGGCTTCTTTATTCTCAAATAACTCTTTACCATCTGTATTCGGAGCATTTTTTGAAAGTAATTCTCTTGATGTATAATATCCCTTTCGAAAAGCAGGACTGAAGCCGGAAAAATTATTGCTCTTTATTCCAACTTGGCTTTGCAACATCTCAAATGTTTTACGGATAGCTTCTTCAACGGGCTTAAAAGAAAGATTCAAATTTGTAAGCAAGCCTTTGAAAAGAACTATTGGAACATTGTTTGTATAGATGCTATCGTTTTTCAAATCTGCTATTACAGTAATGGGAAGCTTAGATTTTTCAGCAACCACTTCATCTGTTGTATTCAGATTTTGCATTGCCAGCTGCAATAGCTGTCCAAATGATAAAGAGGTAATAACAGCATTCAATTGTTGAATGATGAGTGCTTTTTTTTCATCACTCATATTTACAGATACCGGAGAAGATAGTAATATTTGCACTCCAACGCCAGCTGCATCTGTGTCTTTGGCACTCTCTAAGAAAATCACTCTTAGTGCTTCATCAAGAGTATCTATTTTTTTGGGAGCGTCCATTTTATTTGTTTTGTGATTCGTTAATCAGATTAAGTAATTTTTGTTTTGCTCTATGATGCTTTACTTTTAATTGGTTGTTATCAATACCTAATAAGTCGGCTATTTCATCGTAAGTGTAATTCTGTGCTCTCAACAATAAAATATCTTTTTCATGTGGTTCCAATTTGCTTAATGCCTCATTTAACATTACGAGTGCCGGATTCTCTACTGTTTCGGTTTTATAATAATCAGAAAAAGCAGATTTGCTGATTTGTTTACTTATCTGGTAAGGCATTTCTCTTTCATTATTCAAATCCACAAAATCTATTTCACCCTGATGACTATTCCTCTTACTCCTAAAATGTTGCCTTAAAAAATTGACTAACACCTTGAATAAAAAACCTTCAAAAAGAGCCTGGGATTGAAATTGATAATTGGAAAGCTTTAATACCAGCGTTTCTAATGTTTTATAAACTACGTCCCAAGCTTCATCTTCTGTTAAATGCCACCGTTGAACCGCATAGGCATAAAATCTACTTCCATAGGCTTGATATAATTCTTCTAAGCCTTTTGGGTCTTTTATCTCAATTAATTGAATTATTGATTGATATCTCATTAGTCCTATTAAATATAATAATGCAGATTGGTTACATGTTTTTTTCAAATTGATAATCAGTGCATTATACTTTTTAGCAAAAAAATATGCAGAAAAGCTAACTTTATGGTGAATCTATATCAAAAACGATTGCTTAACTACTTAACAACGTGACAACTCACTTAGTATTAAGCTAACTTTAATCCCATCGCCTTGTTTCGTGGCTCACGAAACAAGGCCCTAATACAGCTGCATCATCCCATCCCCTTTCTGCATATACCGCCACTCCCAAGGCGCAACAGGTTGTTTATCTGCCCACAGGCCAACCCAGGCAGTACGGGCAGCCAGCTCCAGTTTCGCCCAGGCTACGTTTTGGTCATAACGGGTATAATGCCAGGCCATTCCCACACACCTACCAACTTACCAATCTCCAAACTTATCAACCTCAAAAAAGCAGCCTCAATCACAAAAGTCAACCCGCCACACAGAGGGAGGAGCAGGCAAGGCAAAACGGGCGGAGCCATCGGGTTTGCCTTGATTTTTTTGGTACTTTTTGCATCAAGGCAAAAAGTACATATTACCCTCCGGGCAATCAATCCCATGCAGCCGTATCCGTACTTCCATCTTCTGCCTCAATCATTCGTAATTACCCTCTTTCAATAAATGAAAATGATTGAAATTAACATCTGGGCAATTCTTGATAATTATTTATACCCTACAAGTTTTTAGATTCGCAGTATGGCAGCATCTGACCAAATCAAGAGCATGATCCGCTATTTTGGCGAAGGCGATGAAGAACGTTTCTTTTCATCGGCCTTGCAAATTGCTGCCATGGAAGCCCGCAAAGGGCATACAAACCTGGCACATGAGCTGAAATTGCTGAT
Source organism: Phnomibacter sp. (assembly GCF_036803085.1). NCBI lineage: Bacteria > Pseudomonadati > Bacteroidota > Chitinophagia > Chitinophagales > Chitinophagaceae > Phnomibacter > Phnomibacter sp. The sequence goes on from NZ_DAIRUZ010000007.1 coordinate 162,123, forward strand.
TGAAAAGGCGAAAGCCTACAGGTCGGTTGCTTATGCCGACAGGGCCAAGACCATACCAATTCTGCAGCCCAAACGGGAACTGAAAGATTTAATAGATGTGTTCTACCCTCAGGTGCGCCTCAAAGAAATGGTGTTGAGCAAGCCTGTTGCGCAATCGCTGCAAAAGCTGGTGAAGGAGCAAAAGCATTGGGAGAAACTGCAGCAATTCAATTTACAGCCCAAGCGCAAGCTGCTACTGGTGGGCCCGCCCGGCACAGGCAAAACCATGACAGCACAGGCATTGGCGGGTGAACTGGGCATTCCAGTATTCATTGTGCGCCTCGATGGTATCGTTTCCAAATTCATGGGCGAATCCATTGCCAAGCTGCGCCTCATTTTTGAAGCCATGGTAGATAATCGTGGCGTTTACCTCTTCGATGAGTTCGACTCCATTGGTAGCCACCGCGATAAAGGGCAGGATGTCGGCGAAATCAAACGCATCCTCAACAGCTTCCTTATCCACATTGAGAAGGACCAAAGCAACAGCATCATCATTGCAGCTACAAACCTGCCCGACATGCTGGATAAAGCTTTATTCCGCCGCTTTGATGAAGTGATTGCTTATCCTCTACCAGATACCGAAGAAATTGAAAATCTGATCAGCCGCTCCCTGCAGGGTTTCGCCAAAGAAGCCAGGTTTGACCTGCATGATATAGCCAGGCTGGCCACAGGCCTTAACCACGCACAAATTGTACAGGCTTGCGAAGAAGGCATCAAAGAAATGATAATTGAAGAACTGCCCGCCATATCAACGGCGCACCTCACACAGGCATTACAGAAAAGACAATAAACTATGGCCCACTCTTTTCAGAAACCACACCTCATTCTCCCCCAACGTTTTCAGCAGTCTCAGGAATACAAGTACCCTCGACCTACAGGTTCTACTTTTAAGGTAATGGTACGCAATCGGCAGCAGCATGGCCAACGATTGCTGCAGCAAATGCAACAGGTACTCAATCGTTTTGAACAAGACGAAGCCACCCGAAATGAGCTGGTGGATAATGGTATCCGTTGGGATGAGGTAGTTTATGTGGAGTTTGTTTCTCCTTGGGGGTATGAACTAAACTTTGAGCGCCTTATCCATACTGTGGAGGACCCACATTATCTGCTACTGTCCACAAAAAGGGAGGCCCAGAATGGCAACGATGATCCAAAAACAAACTTTCGCTATCGGTCGTTGCTAATGCTTAAGAAAGGTGGCATCTCCCATTTCATTACGCAGGTAACAAGGTATTTGGAGCGAAACGGACGCTATAGAGGAGAGGATACTGGCAAGCCGGCATCCAATGACTTAATCGCCAATATTGAAGACATTCAGTTAGCCACCCTGGCGGCTTTCTGGGCTGAAAGTTCAAAAAAAGCACCCTTTCCAACCGAAGACGAAGTAGTTTGGTGGGAAGTATGGTTCCACAAACAGGCATATAACGCAGACACGCTACGAACACAACTGCAGTTAGCTGGAGCAGACTTAGGAGTAGGCGCACTTGAGTTTCCCGAGCATATAGTGCAGTTGGTAAAAGCCAGTGCGAGGCAGCTTAGCGGATCCTTGTTCCTGCTGGACTCCTTATCAGAACTGCGCAAACCACAGCAGCTGAATGATTTCATCACCGACAGGTCTGTAACCTTTACCGAAAAGCAGGAATGGCTGGATGACTTAATAAGACGGACTGATGTAAATGGAGACCCTGACAAAGTGCTGGTCTGCCTATTGGATTCAGGCGTCAATCATATGCACCCCTTGCTACAGCCATTGATACCCGGAGATCACTTACATACCTGGAATCCTGATTGGGGTGTGGCTGATTCATGGGAAAGAGGTGGACATGGTACGGGTATGGCAGGCCTTGCCTTTTATGGCGACCTGACCGAGGCTTTGGCAAGTCCGGCACGCATCAGCATCGTGCATGGTGTGGAGTCATTTAAAATTGTGCGGCCTGGCACAGCCAATGACGCCAAGTTGTATGGTATCATTTATCGGGACGGGTGCAATACAGTGCTATCCGAAAGGCCAAATAATCAAAGAGTCTATTGCCTGGCAATAACTAATGAAGATTTGGACAATGGAGGCCGACCCACATCCAGCGCCGCAGCTATTGACAAATTGTGTTTTGGTGGCAGTTATGAAGGCGATCCGAAAAAGCTATTTATCGTGAGCGGTGGAAATGTTTGGCTCAATCATCCCCAACAATACCCCAACAATAATTTCATTTCTTCAGTAAAAGACCCCGGCCAGGCTTACAACGCTATCACCGTTGGCGCATTTACCCAAAAGGACAAAATGAGCAACAGCGCTAACGCTGCCATTGCACCCTATGGCGGCATGTCGCCATTTAACAGCACTTCAGCTGCATGGGAAGGCCAGTGGCCCAACAAGCCGGACATTGTAATGGAAGGGGGAAACCAGGAAATAGATGGCAACGACTTACTACACAACGATCAACTAAACCCACTTTCAATAGATAAGAATTTCAACCGAAATATTTTCATTCCATTTGGTGGCACCAGTGGAGCCTCTGCCATGGTGGCAAACATGGCGTCTATGCTACAGCACCAGTATCCTGACTTATGGCCAGAGACCATAAGAGGTCTGCTCATTCATAGTGCCGAATGGACACCAGCCATGTTGGCCGGGAAGGCCATTCATACCTTGTCAGAAAATGAACGAAGATCATTGATTCGATCGGTAGGATATGGTGTGCCAAATATTTCGAAAGCCGTTAGCAGTGCTAACAATTCTCTGACGCTTATCGCTCAGGAACACATCATTCCATACAAACTGGGAAAAAGCAATGTACGCTACAATGAATATCACCTGTATGAGCTACCTTGGCCAAGAGCAGTGCTGCTGCATGAAGTGGCAGAAAAGAATGCAACCATTACCATTACGCTCTCCTATTTTATTGAACCCAACCCGGGCAACCGGCAATATGCGAGGTCTTTCTCCTATCACTCACACAGTCTCGACTTTAAGCTCATAAAACCAGGAGAATCGCTTGATCATTTTCAAAGAAGAGTATCGGCAGCATCCGTGCTAGAAGAGGAGGATGAACTAGAAGAAATCATGCCAGCCAATAAGAAAGGTGAAGACTGGTTCATTAAAGAAAGGGTCCGGAACAAAGGATCTATCAAAAAAGACATGCTCACGGTAAGCGGTGCTGAATTGGCAGACCGGCATTATTTAGCCATCTTTCCCAAGGCAGGTTGGTACCGTACACGCAAAAGATTGAACCGCTACAATACATCAGTTCGGTATAGTTTGATTATCTCAATTGAAACTCCTGTAAAGGAAGTAGACATTTATACTCCTGTCGAAATGCTGATAGCGGTCCCAATTCCAATATCATCATAATTGGTAGCTTAGCTGTGCCTTGGTTCGTGGCTCACGAAACAAGCACCTCATACAGCGGCATCATCCCATACCATTTACTGCATATACCTCCACTCCCACGGCGCAACAGGTTGTTTATCTGCCCACAGGCCAATCTGGGCAGTACGGGCAGCCAGCTCCAGCTTCGCCCAGGCTACGTTTTGGTCATACCGGGTATAATGCCACGCCAGCCCTCACACTTACCAACTTACCAACCTACCAACTCAAAAAAACTACTACAACAAGTCAGCCCGCCACACAGAGGGAGGCGCAGGCACGGCCATCCCGATAGCAATCGGGAGCCTGGAGGGATCGGGTTGGCCTTGTCCCGATAGCTATCGGGATTTTTGGTACTTTTTGCATCAAGGCAAAAAGTACATGCTAACCCATGCAACACCTTGGCTCGTACCATCAAACCATCCATCTTCGCCCATGCAGCGTGTTGGTCATACCGGGTATAATGCCAGGCCACTCCCACACACCTACCAACCTACCAACCCCAAAAAAACTACCACAACAAGTCAACCCGCAACACAGAGGGAAGAGCAGGCACGGCCATCCCGATAGCTATCGGGAACCGCAACGGCGACTCCGAAAGGAATACCAACAAAGGCGAAAGCGACCCGCAGAGGCGGAACACTTTCGCCAGCAGCGGAGCATGAAAGTAAATGTAATGTTTCCTGTCAGCAGTGAACAGTCACAGAATGATGAAGCCTCTGTCCTGGCAGCCCCTTTTTATACTAGTGAGGTAAAGATTTTGGTCGTTGAATGATAGTATCCCTCTCCCGATGCTCGGAATCGGGATGACGGATAGTTTTAGCTCGCTTAATTGATTGGTGGAGCAAAGTTATCTACCAGCAAGGTAGGCTTGAAAAACTGACATGGTTCCGGATACGACCCCGGCGATTTTGTTTGCTGTGTCCAGGTGATCGGGCTTTAGGTCCAGAAGTAATTTATCTATCTCAAGCTGCATTCTTTTCAACTGTACATCGTACAGTACTTCACGCATAGTAAAACCACCGGACTGTATAAAGTCATGTAAGTCGATTTTTACAACATAAGCGAGCTCCACCCGGTAATCGTTGTAGTCAGATATCAATCCCCTTTCCTGCATATACTCCAGCATAGCTCGAGAAGCATCTTCATTGAATCCAGTGTATTTTTTCAATGTGACTAAATCCACGCTGGATAAATGGTAAAGCGCAGAATTATCAGCGATTACTTTAATGAAAACATCTTTCTGCTCTGCTGTAATGAGTGGCATTGAATTGTTTTAATGTGATAGTGCTTTGAGCATTCCTTTGGAGCCGCCGGCGCAGTATGCGCAACCAGCTATCATGACGATGAGTACCAGTACCATAACTGTACTCCAAAAATCATTACTGCTTCTTTCTGCAGGTGTCATTTCTAATCGGCGCACTTCAAATTCTTCCCTAATTTTTTTGCGGCCGAAGGCTGTGTTTGAGTTATATGGTTTGCGTTGGCGTGCCATGGAAATCGTCGATTAAAATCGAATTAAAAGGTATAAGCATTATCCTTTTTTTATACAATATTTCTGGTCATTTCTAAAAAATCTTCATCACTTATGATGCGTATTTTTTTCCCGAGCTGCAGCATTTCATTAGCTTTTTTATGCTTAGAACTTATCTGACCATCTATAAAATCACCATTGTATCCTCCTACGACCAGCACTGTGGTTCTGTTGCTCATGCTATTATTTATTCTACCTCCGTGATTGACTACATATTGCCAGGCATCGGCTCTAGTAAATCCAGTGATATCGCCTGTGAAGCAAAACTCCTCTCCTGAAAGCTGATTGCATCCATTGTATGCCTCTTCCTGTACAAAACTGGTGATGGGAGGTTCTTTCTTATATACCCTGCGTTCAGACCTTGGCAGCTCGTAGAATGCAGCAGTCATAGCATTAAAATCGGGTACCCCCTCTCTGCTGCTTAACTCAATAGCTATTCTAGCAGATGCAAGTGCATCGTCGAAAGCATTATGGTGTTGGATTTCTTCGTTAAACAAGTGTTCGACAATCGTAGGAAGACGATGATCCGGCAGGTGATGCAGGTAAAGTCTACTCATATATAGGGTGCAAAAATAATCGACCACTTTGTTTTCTATTTGGTAATTCTCAAATAAGCTCAGTAGCACCGACTTATCGAATGGCATGTTATGTGCCACCAGTATTTTATGATCGATATGTAGCTGTATTTCCGGCCAAAGCTCAACGAAAGTCTTTTGGTTCAGAACCTGATCTTGGGTTATACCATGGATGGCAATATGCCTGGGGGCAAAAAAGAATGGTTCGGGTTTAATAAGGTAACTGAGCGTTTCTTTGATGATCCCTTCTTCTACAATAGTAAGTCCAAGCTGGCATGCGCTAGTCTTTTGCCAGTTGGCAGTTTCAAAATCGATAGCTGTGAAGGTTAGTTTTTTTGGTAGCATAGTTTTATCTGATTTTCCGTGCATACCTTTTTTTTACCACAGAACTGATATAGCTGTTTAATCCCCTTCCAGAAACTGCTAGTGCTTTCATGTGCTCAACATCACGTTGGCCTGTATAGGTGTAGTTGTACAAATACTGCCCGCCATCATTGAAGTAAACTGTGATACTGTCGGCTGTGATACTGTAACCGGCGACGCCGGAGTTCCCACCTCTGTTTAAATACCTTTCCATTGTGTTCGGTTTGATTTATTATGAAAAAGAGGCATCTCTTTCGAACAATACCGAACAGGGGTCCCAAAATGGGTCCAATTTGTAATCATCACGCTCCCGGTTCGAGGTTGTTCCAGGAGAAACTTTGCTGAAAATCGGTGATTTTGTCTGAAAAAAGTTACTTTCTTAATTTTTTTTCCAAATTATACTCAGCCTTGGTTCATGGCTCACGAAACGTGACCCTCATACAGCTGCAAAAAAACCCAGAACCATTACTGCATATACCGCCACTCCCACGGCGAAACAGAAAGCTTCATTCAGGTTTTGCGTCGGCTCATCGTACCACACAATGCCAATCGTCCGGCCGTACCGGTCGGTATCAGTACTATCCACCTTCACGGTCTTACCATAAATGGCTTTATTGGCAAATTGCTTCGCCACCTGCCCAAACGGCTGCCCCTTCTCCGGGCAATCAATCCCATGCAGCCGTATCCGTACTTCCTTTTTCTACAGGGTCAGAAAAATAAATGTGCATCAAGTCCCTCATTTCGTTTACGAAAAGACATCGGCCTTCCACAAGCAGCATATTGATAATACCGGTTATCATAACGGCAATTTGCCAAACCCTACCAACCTGCCAACTTATCAACCTAACAACCTACCAGTTTACCGGCTAGCGGGCCAAAAAGGGCATTACTGCAAATCAGGGCAATCGACCCCACGTTTAGAGCAATATTTCTGTGTAATCCCAAATATACTTTCTTGATTAACGCACCAAACAGCCACAATTGACACTAAATTTAGTAAAATTCTTTTAAAACTGAATTTGGCTGATATTCATATTTTTTTATCACTTCTTTGCAGGCATATATAATTTCACTTTTGCTTTTCTCAGAAATGTTAGTTAGAATATTATTGGAATTTTCTACACTTCTTATAACAATAACGTCAAGGTAACTAGCAATATGATTTATTACCATAATTACTTGCTGTGTAAACGTCTGGGAAATTCGATTGTAGTTGCATCGATATGCATCCAAAACTAAATTCTCCAACAAATAGGAACTTAAAGGCAGACCATTTCTTTTCTTCCATTGCTTAAGAACTATAACTATCTGCTTTTGCGTCTCAGTTAATAGGCTCTTCTTCAGCAGACCAATATCTGTCTTAGTATAGCTAGAGTTATCAGAGAAAAAAGAATTATCATTAACAAATAAATAACCGGAACTGCTATTTTTTTTTGAATCAGTAAGTTTATATGGAACAATGTCAACTCTGCATTCATTAATTCCAACTTTAATATATACACCTATAGATTTTTTTTGATCTCTAACATCGGCAATAGAGTATTGCCCTTTTAGACTTACTAAAAATCCTAAAACGTTTTCAAACATTTCTCTTGTTGAACTGAAGCTTTTAGACTTGAATGCAAAGCAAACATCTATATCAAATTTATCCTTTATTGCGGTTCCTTTTTCGGTTGAACCTATACGAACTGGCTCCCCATTCAATTTATCTGCAAAGTTATTTTTTAGAACCGATACGAGAATATTTGCTTTTTCACTTAAAAGTAGATGCTTTTTATCTGATTTTTTCAACTTAACTTTTGATGCAAGTGCTTGCAAATATGCGTCTGTATTTATCGGTTTCTCCAGTGAATTTTCATAATCAACGATTGACCCATATATATATCCAGCAATTGCTCCGACAAATGCACCTTTACACCCTTCATAAAATAATCTTTCCCAATCAAACTTCTGTTCTTGAGTTTTATCCATTTCATTTAATTGGTGAATTAAATTTAGTAATGCATTTCCGATTCCCGCAATACAAGCCACCTTTACTGCATATCTACTTGCTTTATCCATTATGTTATTTATTCAACCATTTGAAATATGAAAGCACATCAATCATCGGAACTGTTCCACTATATTGTAGCTGAGATATAAGTTGAAACAGGAATGCTGTTGCAGGTTTGCCTCCATTAAAAAACTGATATTGTTTTAAAGGAAGATCAAATAAAAAGTATCCGTGTGCAGCGACACAACCAATATCCAAACATCCTAAATCAAATTTCAAAACATCTTCTAAAGATTTTCCGAACGCTGGTGTCCAATCACTTTCAAGTGTCAAAATTCCTCCTACAATTTTCACTGGCGGCTTGGCAGGATAAACACCACCTGCATGTGGTATTGGCAAGCTAGTGCGATGCAAATTCCTCACACTCTGCACTTTCTCTTGTGCATACTTTACATAGTCTGCATTAATTGCCTGTTTTGCTTCAAATACAGCATATACACTCTCAGCAGGTACAATCTTCTGCCCTTCATAATCAAAAATAAAAGGTGAGTATTGCCTGTCAAAAACAACTACATCCATCTGTTGGCTAAAAACACCATTACTATCTACAACAAAGGCTTTTTCTGCTTGATACCTTTTAGGTAAATAAGTCTGGAGCATTTCAAGCCATATTTTTTCACTGGCATCGCCTTTCGATCCAGGGTGTACAATTGTTTTACGAGCTGTCTCCAATTTTTGATGGATAACGTCATGAAGGCCCTCAAGCAATGTTTTTAATGACCAATCTGCCATAATTAATACTCTTTAAATGGTGAAGTAGGTATAATGCCTTTTGCAATTTCCTTTGCCCTTGTTGGGGTCACATTTTTATCAGGATATGCATCCAGAATGATAGAAGGTATAAGTCTTTGTGTTAAATCAGAAAAGGTAAAACCGTATTCAAACTCTTTGCTTTCTCCAGTCATTTCCACAATCTCTTCAACGTCTTTTAGATTAAACCCCAACTCTTGTAATGGTCCGTTTAATACATTTAGCCTTTGGTCTTTACTTGGTCTGTTAAAGTAAAGAACTTCTGCAGACCTTCTTTTGATTGCAGGATCAAGAGAGCCTATTCTATTAGTACACATTAGGACTGCAGCTGGCAGTTTACCATTTCCAAGATTATCAATACCCCGGATGAAAGCATTTACTCCTGCTTTGTCCTCATGATGCATTTGTGTATTTTCTCTGGATTGTGCAAGCGCATCAGCCTCGTCAACCAATAAAATAACGGCTCCTCTTGCAGCCCCAGATTGGCCTTTTATTTTTTTAGCTTTTTCAATTGTATATTCAAATGCCGTACTTATTAACTGCGTCATTTGTCCAACACGGCCATTACCTCGGGCTGACAGGCTTATTGGTAAAAGTGTAATATTTATTTTTTCCTGTCTTGCGACTTCATCACCTATGGTTAATGCTAATTCAGTTTTACCAGCACCTACGTCACCCGCTAATACAATTAGGGGTGGTCTCCTAAGTACAGTATGGATGATTTTCTTTGCAGAAGGATGGTGTTTTTTGGCCCACTCTTCAATTCCTGTCGGATTGACAAGGAGACCTAATATTTTTTTCAACTTATTCTTTTGCTCATCAAGACCGATAAGCATAGAATATCTCTCTTTCATATCTGTATCAGGATAAGTATACGCTTGCTCAAATAATTCCTCAGCACTGGGTTTCAAATTTTCCATTTAGTAACTTTTTAAAATTGAACGATCTAATGATTTGCCGCCAGCAGAATAAGATTTGTCTACACTCATATACCCGGATATACCAGGTTCAGAAGCATACACTCGTTGAAAAGGAAGAGTTCTTTTAAAAGCATCTTTTTCAGCTTGGGATAAACCATCCCAAGCCAAGCTGTATGTTAAAAAAGAATGGAATGAAGCCCCTTCAATATTTGCGTTTGCAGGTATTCTTCCTGGATCATCATCTGAAGAACTCATTCCATATAATTCTTTAGCTGTATATCGCAGAGTAGGGGTAATCCAATTGTCGTTCTTCTTGTATCCGTAAGTAACAGTTCCCAGGTATCCTTTCTTCAGTAATTCAATTAACTCGCTTTCATATGAACTGATATCATAGTCACTGGGCTGACCATAAAATCTTTGCACTCTTTTTAAATCAGTAGCAACTTTTGATGCAATGTGCTTTGCATGCGTTTCGGTAAATGATTGTGAAACAGTATAACTATAACTCATGATAATTAAATTTGAAATGAAGGGCCAAAAACTTTTTGCCAATAATAAACTGTTTCTTTTTTTGTAGGAGCAGCCATAGCTGCGTCAATTGCATCTCCTGCATCAATTGCTGCTTCAACAATAGCTTTTGCTTGCTGAATATTATATTGTTTAGCAGCATTGTTCTCAGCGTTAACCGGATCTATAATTTTTACAGGACTGGAATGAGAACCAATACTTGATAACGGGTAATAATCATTAAAAGCAATTAGTTCTTTCAAATCACTTTTAGCTAAGTAGGTAAAAAACTCCTGAAGTGCTTCAGGATAATCTGAAAAATCTTTACCGCTATCCAATAATTTCGACATAATTAATTCAACCATGAATGACTTAAATCGAAAATTTTCATTCTCGCTTTTGAGAAAATATACCCACTGTTTGGCTAAACGTATAACCTGTGAAAAGTGGACTTCTTGTTTTTTCTTTCTTTTGCCGATAAACTCAATATGTCTCGGGATACAAGTTTTCAAAAACGAACCATCATCCTGGCTAACTAAATCACCGTACCAATTTGGATCCCCGCTGTATAAAATAGGCACAACATCAACATCGAGGCCACTGCCAATAAATGAAACTGTTACACTATATGTTTTAGGTTTTACCTGTTCCGGTTTAAAATTAGGAAATGCCTTGCGTAAACGTTCTGCCAAGTACTCAATAAGAGCCTTAACATCCTTTGGTGCCTCGGCTCCGCTTACGTAACAAGCAACATCAATATCATTTAATGATTTTAAAGCAGTTCCCTTTGCAAGGCTCCCCGATAAAATCATTTTCTTTAAAGTAAAATCAGGATACTCCGATATGTAACCCTCAAGTTTCTCTCTTAACCGTTGCACTTGGGCTCTATATTCATCGGCTTTGTCCTTCGGTAAATTCACCTTTTCTTTTGCATACTCTGCAATATCTGAGTGACTGACATGCTCTTTTGCCATTATTTTATTTTTATTTATGTGTTACTAGTTCATTTCTGTTAGAGCCTTGATATGATATCTCACCACCTCTATACTGAATTACAACTTTTGATTTGCGAAGTATTGTAAACACAGTGGCTATATCATTAGCCCCTTTTGCGTTTCGTTTACTTTGGTGACTTTCTTAGTCCCCCTTTTAACCATCCGTACAGCGCCGGGGTATTTGGTGTTAGAGTTGATACTATCCCATTGTTTTTCATTTAAATGGGTGAATACAATAATTGCCCACAATATTTTGCGGAGTAGCGGGCATTCTAGCCGTCATACATGCTGTGAAGGAAATCGATGGGCCGCAATGGCCCCGGATACAAATCGTAAGGGGTTTAGGGGTTTCCCTTATTTTTGGCACCGGTGTTCATACCGATTCCGGGAAGTTTCTAGCATGCTATAAATCTTCCCTTCGCCCTCGCCGGTTCTCGACCAACCAGTGGGGGCTTCTTCTTTTTTTCAGAATCACCCTCCAAATCACGGGCCAATAACTGTAACCTGCCACATTGGCTTAACATTTCATTAGCAACCCGTAAGTAGACAACCATAATTCTGACAGACAGTCAAATATACAACTTTTGTCAACCTACTCCCATCCATACCCTAGTAAAAACTGACATAAATACTGAAGTGGAATAAACGTGAATCGAAATTTGTCAACTTACCCTTACCTTTGCACAACAATTCTCGCATTATGTCAGCCCCATTTTCACAGCGCTTCAAAGAAGCCCGTATGCTCAATGGGTTTTCTTTACAAGATCTGGCCAATAAACTCCAAGCCGAACAAATCAGCATCTCAAAGCAGGCACTCCACAAATACGAAAAAGGCGAAGCCATACCCGATACCCAAATGCTGCTGCAGCTCAGTAGGGTGCTGGGTGTACGCCTCGATTTCTTTTTCCAACGCCACACCGTAGAGCTCAGCACTCCGGAGTACAGGAAGCTCAGCAAGCTGCCGGTAAAAGAGCAGGAACGCATCACTGCCATTACCCGGTTTGCGGTGTCCCGCTATCTCGAACTGGAGTCCTTATTAGGCCTGAATACTCCTTTCATCAATCCCTTAGCCAACTTTCCGGAAATCAACGAGCTGGCAGAGGTGGAAGTTGCAGCCAACCACGTTAGAACCCAATGGAATTGGGGTACCGGCCCATTATACAATGTGCTCGAACTATTGGAAGACCAGCATGTAAAAATGATACTCCTCCAATCCGAGGACAGCTTCGATGGTATGAAAGCCTGGGTGAATGACCAGCAAATTGCAGTCATTGCCCTGAATAGTGTGCGCCTCAATAGCCCCGACCGGCTTCGTTTTACCGCCTTACACGAATTAGGCCACCTCTTACTGCCCATCAACCATTTGCCCGAAAAAGAAAGAGAACGGATGTGCAACCGCTTTGCAGCAGCTATGTTATTGCCTGAGTCTACTGCCAAAATGGAATTCGGAGCCAAACGCAATCGCCTGCACCTGCAAGAACTGGCCGATCTGAAAAAGCAGTACGGCATATCCATGCAGGCCCTCGCCTTCCGTGCCAACGATTTGGGCATCATTACCGACAGTTACCTGAAACAGTTTATATTTATGTTTTATCAGCATGGCTGGCGCCAAACTGAACCGGCACCTTACACCGGTGAAGAAAAGGCTACCCGCTTCAATCAGTTATTGATGCGGGCGTTGGCTGAAGAAATAATTTCAATAGACAAAGCAGCCGTATTGAATAACCAGTCTTTACTCGCATTCAGAAAACAGTTACAAATGGTAGAATGAATATAGCACTCACCGATGCATGTATTTTTATAGACCTGCACGACCTCTCACTCACACATCAGTTATTCCAACTACCTATTGATATTCATACCAGCGATGCCGTATTTGCAGAGCTGTATGCGGAGCAACAAGAAATCTTAAGGACATTTGTATCCAGCCAACGATTGTTCATTCATGCATTAACCTTAGAAGACATGTCATCCATTCAGGCCTTGCCTTTGCCAGATGGACTAACATTTAATGACAAAACGGTGCTCTATCTGGCCTCAAAAACCGGCGGCATGGTACTCACCAGCGATGCAAAGGTGCGCTATCATGCAGGCAGGCAAGCTATCGAATACCATGGCATGCTATGGCTGTTCGACCAAATGCTATTGCATCAGCTAATCACAAAAAAGGCAGCTATTGCTGCACTTCAACGCCTCTGTTGTATCAACAACACTTTCCAAAACAATCCCCGGCTGAAAGAGGAAATAGAAAACCGGCTGAAAAGCTGGGAAACTCCTTAGTAAAAATCAATTCTCAGCATAAGCTCCGCCTTGGTTCGTGGCTCACGAAACAGGCGCCAAATACAGCAACAATATCCCATAACCATTACATTACTGCATTTACCGCCACTCCCACGGTGCAACTGGTTGTTTCTCTGCCCACAGGCCAATCTGGGCAGTATGAGCAGCCAGCTCCAGCTTTGCCCAGGCTACGTTTTGGTCATACCAGGTATAATGCCACGCCAGCCCATTCACCTACCAACTTACCAATCTCCAAACTTATCAACCCAAAAAATCACCAACTACCACAAAAGTCAACCCGCTACACAAAGGGAGGTGCTGGCACGGCAAAACGGGCGGAGCCATCGGGTTTGCCTTGATTTTTTTGGTACTTTTTGCATCAAGGCAAAAAGTACATGCTAACCCATGCAACGCCTTGGCTCGTACCATCAAACCATCCATCTTCGCCCTCGCAGCGTGTTGGTCATACCGGGTATAATACCAGGCCAGCCCTCACACTTACCAACCTACCAACCTACCAACCTCAAAAAAACCACCACGTTCAGTCAACCCGCCACACAGAGGGAGGCGCAGGCACGGCCATCCCGATAGCTATCGGGAGCCCGGAGGGTTCGGGTTGGCCTTGTCCCGATAGCAATCGGAATTTTTGGTACTTTTCGCATCAAGGCAAAAAGTACATACTATAAAAGCAGCCTATAACCATTATACTAACTGGCTGCATTAACCTTAGTTAATTATACCGTCCCCAATTTTATTAAATTGCATACCAACAAATACTCAATCCATGCCACTATTATGTACACTCACAACCAGCATGATTCTATAGGCTGCCACCAGTACTTGGTACCAGCATACCGGTAAAGTAGTCGGAATATTGGAGTCTACACGTTCATTCAATTGACGGTCTCACCTGGCACGATAAACCACCTGATCAAACCCACAAATGGACAGAGCTGAAACGAACCGCCAAAGCTGCTAAACGCGGCTTGTGGCAATTCAATAACCCTGTTGCCCTTTGGAATTAGAGGAATTAAAAAGACCTTATTTTAACCTGAATCAGAAATTAAAATACAAATTCATGTTATCGAAATCTATCTCTGCGTTGTTTCTTTTGGGCTTTCTTACTGCCTGTTTTTCTGACTCTTCAACTAAAAATCCTTCTGCTGATGAATCCAAGACCAGTGCTATCCCTATTATTGAAGGAATATGGGTACGGGAATCCGATTGTGGGGAATACCTTACCATTACGCATAACGGTTCAGATTCTTTCATGATTGCTGTTGATAATGAATTACTGTACGACGAGATCGGAAATCAATTTTCAGGATTTTTTGATAGTGCCAAACAACAATTCAATGTCAATACTGATACCGGTGTTGCACAACTGAAGTTTGATAAAGCAACTCAGCAGTTGGTGTCAAGTGCTGGCGTTCACTATCTGTACTGGAGTTCAAACAACCCGGATGTAGATATGGATGACACATTAAACATCGGCACATGGTCCTACAATCATCCAAACGGTGATGGCTCCGACTTATTCATCTTTGACATTAAACTCAAAAAGAACGGCCTTGGCTTGGTGATGATTGGTGAAGGGCAAGATTTGTATATGAAACAATCCATCAAAGGCGACAGCTTACTGCTTTCCCGCAATGCTGGTTTTATTTCAAAAGACATTACAAAGCTGTATGGCTTTTTTAGTTCATCGAAGGATAGCCTCACCATCAAGTGGCCAATACAATTATTCAATGAAGGTGCTGCAAAGGATTCATACGACTTTGATACCCGGCTGCTTGTTTTACAAAAAGACACGCTTTAATCGTGCTGCACATGTCAAAGTCACCAAAAACCAACGCCCCCAAGCTCTTCACGGTTCTGGAGCGCCAAAGCATGGCTAACGCAGACACATTTGTGGCTTTTTGGAAGCAACAATAGGAGTTTCCCAACATGCATTGGTATGCCGATAACATCGGGCTGCAAGCGTTGACATTCCGCAACCTCAACGATTTATTTAGTTGGAAAAATGGCATGAACCTGAGTGGTGTACCGGTACATCCGCTGTATCTGAAAAACAGTTTAACATTGAAACCCTATGATATGCATGCTTCTGAAAAGTTAACTTATCCATCGCTCCCAACCTCACTACGCATTGTCATCAAGCAGCCTTGGTTCAATGAAATTGCTGCAGGCACCAAAAAAACAGAATACCGTGATGAAAAGCCCTTTTGGCATGCCCGTTTGTTCAACAAAGACGGCAGCCGGAAGGAGTACAATTTTATAGAGTTTATCAACGGCTATAATCCCGATTCCAAAAGAATGATAACTGAGTACAAAGGCTTTTCCATTCGCAATGGCAAGTACCACATCAAAATTGGAAGAATTCTCAAAAGTCCATTTGTACCGGGCATTTAGTTTAGCCTACTTAGTAGCTTCTTCAAGCATATTTAACTGCAGATACTGTTCTCGCAACAACTCTGCAAAACCATCTTTATTTATCATGCCATGTCTGGCTCTATGATAGCCAATAAAGACAAAAGTTCTATTACCAATTTCAAATTTCCCTTGGAATATTTCAGTCTTGTCAATGAAGTCAATTCCTTGTCCAAACCTGTTTTCCTCAATAGCTTTTTTGATTTCACGATACGCCCTGATGCCTTCAATGATGATTAATTTAGGGGCTACTTTCTGTATCAATTCACGAGTCCATTCATAGTGCTTTTTATAAAATAACCATTTCGGCGTTTCATCAATCTTTTTGGCTGTAGTGTATAGTTGTGAGGCTGTCCTCGTGGCTAAATGAAATACATTCGATTTCACTATTCTTCCTTCTAATACGTTCTCTAATCCAGCTTTTCTAAACACATAAAATGTGTCTCTTCCTGTAGAGTATGTATCATATTTCGTATAAGTCAATCCTGTTCTTTCCATCACATCAGCACAATATTTATCACCCATTCCTGGGTTAAATCCCAAAATCAGCACATCAGCATTTTCATAGAAAGGACTGAACAAAAACTGATACCGTATAGTTTCATTCTTTTCAGCTAAGCTTTTAAAATATTGTTCTATTTCCTTTTGCAATGTGTCAATTGCAGGATGATAGCTGTTTTTAGGTTTAATGGTTGGCATACTTGGCAGTTTTCAGTTTTGCCAGCTTTGCTGGCTATCAATGCTTCTATTCTTTTTTCCTCATCTCTGATTGTGGTAGCTTTCTCATAGTAGCCCCTTTTCACTGCATCATTTTTTTGTGCAAACAATTCCTGCAGATACAATTGCAGTTTCTCTATGGCCATTTCTGGCTCCATATTTTCCAATTGATTATAGCCACCATTATTATGGTAATGCAAATTTTCGTTTCCCATATCCTATATTATTTGCAGCTGGTAAATTGTATCGGCTTCTAAATCGTAACAGCGATTATCCTGCCATTTCTATTCAGCAATTTCCCAATTTCAAGACCGTAGTTAAGCCCTTCCTCCATACATTGCTGCACGTTCTGTCCCATACGGGCAAAACCAAACAATTTTGCTGTTTCCCGAAGCAACTCTTCTGATGGCAAACTTATCTGATGCGTTAAGATATCATGCATGCCATTCACAATCTCAATAAAAGGAATATCCTCTATATTCCTCTTGACAGAAGTTGATGACACTTCAGGAACACGATATTGCACATAATCTTTCACCACAAATCCTTTTGGCACTACAATCTCTTGGTTTGATATGGATAAGTATTCACATGACACTTGTTCAATAGCACTAGTCAGTTGTTCTTCAATTCTAACGCCCAATCTGGCTATTCCCCACGCTTGTAGCACTCGATGATACAGCAACCGTCTGGTAATAGGTGCCTCAGCTTGTATTACAGCGCCTAACTGTTGGGCAATAAACGCCTCTTGAGAATAGGCTAAGAAATCTATGTAACTCAGCTGCACCTTTGGCAAATTGGCTTCTCTATAAAATTGTCGGAATTGGGTCTGAGTCTTTGCCGCTACATTTTTATTCAACATTAATGGGGCTGCTAACGCCTGTTCAGATGCAACTTCCGCTTTTTCAAGCTCCGTTGCAGGTAGCACCTCCACTATAGTTTCACTTACATCAACTGGAGCATTTTCAATAGCGCTACCGATTGCATCCCTCAACTTTTGAATTTCCCTGCTACTACGCATCCACCAGTCTGCTACCCAAATACGATGTATCCGCCAGCCCAAATGCTGCAACACGTCAACTTTACCAATATATCGGTCCCTTGCGGCAGGTACCCCGGCAAATTGCTTACCGTCACACAGCACTCCCAAGAGGTATTTTCCTTTGTGCTGTGGGTGCACAACAGCTATATCTACCTTAAATCCAGAAGTGCCTACTCCGGTATGTACTTCATAGCCCATTTCCCTGATAGTATCGGCTATAGCCATTTCTACATTACCTGAATGACTCAATGCTCGATGCATTGCCCCTGGCAAAGCTGTTTTTCCCTTCTCAGCATATTCTAAGAATGCTTTCAACCCTGCCACCCCCTCACTCGAAGTTCGGGTCAGATCAATCTGAGAGCCACGAAGGGTACTAAACACTTTCATTTCATAGCGGGCCCTACTCACTGCCACATTCAATCGTCGCCATCCCCCATCACGATTAATAGGCCCGAAATTCATGTACAACTTTCCCTCTTTGTCCGGGCCATATCCCACAGAAAAAAGAATCACATCCCTTTCATCTCCTTGCACGTTTTCGAGATTCTTAATGAAAAGCGGCTCTTCCCTTTCATATGCCCATTTCTCCAATATAGGTTCCTGTGCAAATACTGCATCTGCCAAATCCTGAATCAGTTGCTGTTGTACACTGCTAAATGTCACTACACCTATACTTCGCATCCTTAGTGACGGATCTTTAAGCCGTTGTACAATTTCTGCTACCACAGCCTCCGCTTCCGCCTTGTTGTTCCGGGCTTTACTTCTGTCATAATACCCCTGCACCGACACAAAACCAACCTTCGTCTCAATATCATCTGCACTCGGAAAAGTCAGCAATTGGTGGTCGTAGTACTTAGCATTACTAAAAGCAATCAAACTCTCATGACGGCTTCTATAATGCCATAATAGATGTTTGCTCGGCATGGGCAAAGCCAAACAGTCATCCAAAATACTCTCCATATCCTCCTTATCTGCATTGTCCCCGTCAAATTGCTGCGCAGCAAAAAAACTGGTCGGGGGCATTTGCTTCGGATCTCCAACTACCACCACATTTTTACCCCTCGCAAGGGCTCCGATAGCTTCTGCAGTGGGCATCTGAGATGCCTCATCAAAAATGATTAAATCAAACGGCTCCAAATCCAGACTTAGGTATTGTGCCACAGACATCGGGCTCATCAGCATACATGGCGTAATCCTTGGCAACAAGTGAGGTAGCTGCTGAAATAACTGTCGTATACTAATACCTCTGCCATTATTACCAATAGCTCTTTTTAATATCGACACCTCACTACTTCTGGCAGCCTCGTGCAGCATATTGGGCAATCTGCTAGTGACAACTGCAGCAATCGTTTTACGCGACAAATCCTCAAATTGTTGCATAAGCTTAGCATATCTTTTGATACTGTCGTTATAAATATCAGAACTAAACTTACTCAACACACCCGAGGTCTCAATTTGAAAATCTGCAATGGCTTTATACACACCCTTTTTAACTGAATCGGCAAATCCCGAAACAGTTAGTTTTCCTTTATTCAGGGCCACAACAGCTGCTGCTAGACCAATCGATGCTAACTGACCACTCTGCTGCCTGTAAATACACCAGTCACGCAAATCCTGTAAATGTTCATGTGCGTTTTTGTACAAACTCACTATGTTACTCAGTCGCTTTGTCTCAGGATCATCCGAATCAAATGTCCATAACAACAACGCTTTTAGCCTTTCTTCTTCCTTAAAAAATGTGGTGAGCATCTGTGAAAATTCCGCCAAAAAGATTGCTTTAAAACAGCATAACCACTTACTCCTTCAGTTAACATGCCACCAAACTTTTCTCGCCACAAAGTCAATTGAGCCCCCTCAGATACAGTAAGCAATACATGGTTATAACTGGAATCTAATACTTCAATGCCGGTCAAAATTTTTGACCAATCTGTAGACACACCTTTCCACAATGGTCCAAGCAATGGCAACAACCAATTCGACTCACTCATAAGCGCTTTTTCCTCACCATGAACTACCCTGAGTTGCTCAAGTAATGCTGGAACCTCTTCATTACTTAGTTTCCTGCTCTTCGCATGAATCTGAAGTTGCTGTCTAACCTTTCGTTGTTGCCACCACCGCACAGGCCACCACCCCTGGCTGGCCCGCTGCCATTCCATTTGCAAAGCCTCTGGTTGCACCTGCAGAATAGAATCTAAGAATCTTTCTGAAATCCTACTTACACTTTCTTGATATTTTAAGCCCATAGTGGCAACCGAACGTATACGCTCCCATGTTTGGATTGGCTCACTCACTGTCAAAAAAGAAACTGGAAAGTCCGGCACTTGAATCCAAATCTCTAATAACCGCTGAATATAAATCCATTGTTCTCTTCCCGGTATAAACGCCTCTTCCAATCCAATAGTCTGAATCAACCGGCTTGTATGAAACTCAATCCAGTCTCCTGTCTCAATAAGATTTACTAATAGCTGATTCGCCTCAGTCTGGTCCTGCGTCGAATAGTGTTGGAGAAATACTGACTGCAGTGGATGCTTGTGAACTTCACGCAATGAATGAGCAGCAGCTTCAACAGCCTGCGCTTGGTCTTCGATTAACTGTAGGCGGATGGCATCAGGGTATTGAATAACAGCTTTCTCAATGGGTGCTTCCTCAAGCGAAACAGGCATACCAGAAAAACCATGTATAGCATCGTATAAAGACAGCCCCATTAGCCCCGGCTTATGCAACTCCTCTATGTATAAATTAAGATCCGCCCTTAAGGATTCAAGTCTATTCGCCTCCTGTTCAAAAACGCCCGAATCATCAACCCTGCCTGTTTCAATCACTTGCTTGAGTTGCTCCAATACAGCGGTCTTTCTCGATTTGTTACTGTGTAGTTCAAGACAATAGGGCCCAAGACCAATTGACGCAAGCCTTTTTTCAACAACCTCCAGCGCAGCCATTTTTTCTGCTACAAATAACACACGTTTGCCCCTGTACAAAGCATTGGCAATGATGTTGGTAATTGTTTGTGACTTACCTGTACCGGGAGGTCCGTGCAATACAAAACTTTTATCAGAAAGAGCTGATGCTATTGCCTTTAATTGGCTACTGTCGGCACCAATAGGCAATAGCACATCAGTAAGTTTCCATTGTTTATCGGGTTGGGCATCACCTGTGTTATCCAGGTCTGCCGCCCAGCTTAACTGATTTTTAATCAAACTGTCTACTACAGGGTTGCGGGCAAGCAAATGGGAATGCGCATGTAGGTCTCGCCACATCACAAACTTGCTGAAAGAAAAATGACCAATCAGCGCCTGTGTTTCTACATCCCAACGGGGCTGACTCATGATAAGTTGTCGAAAAATATGTAGTATTCGCTTTACATCAACGCCATTTTCATCTCTGGGCAACGGATCAAGTCCTGAAACAGTAATACCAAAGTCCTGGCGAAGCATTTCCAACAACGTAATGTTGATTTGAGACTCTTCGTCCCTGCTTCTGAGCACAAACCCTTTTTGAGCGCCTCTTCGGATGATTTCCACTGGAGTTAAAATCAAAGGAGCAAATCTTGGTCTTTGACTCTGCGGCGTCTCATACCACCGAAGAACACCAATAGCCAGAAACAACGTGTTGGCGCCATTTTCTTCTATGGCAGTCTTGGCTTTACGATACATCCCGGTTAGCACCTCCTGAAAGTGCGTCTCTGCCTGATAGCACCTGATTCTTTGATGCTGCAGCTCATGAGCAACCAATTGTAGGATAGGATCGTTAGCATGTAATGCTTCATACAACCCCGAATGACGTAAATGACCGTCCCAATCTGCAGGTCTGGGAAGCAATGTCATTTCCTTACCGGAAGAAAGCATATCCTCTAATTCAGACAAAGGCGGTGTTATCAGCTGAAGTGTTTGCTGACTGATACGCATATTCAACAAAGCATTGCGCAATGAAAGATCCAGCAGCTTCCGTTCCCAAATTTGCTGTCGGCCAACTGTAATCTTGCTGGTATGAACAAGCCGGTCACCTTGTCTGATTTCACTGATAACATCTTCTTTGCTATCCATTTTTGATGGCATTGCTGTTGGTGCCCATTTCCACTCATTTTCATCTTGCACCCTTATCGGTAAAGGCAATACACCTCCATAGCGGGCCCGCTTTATATCAATACACATGATAAAATCGTCGACATTAGTCATATGCGATGCGGCTAATTGCTCTGCCTGTTCAAATCCGAACTCTTTACCTGCATTCATGGCGGTAGCCTCAATTAATGCAATCTCATAAATGCCTTCTGCCATTCGTTTGCTAAGAATGCTCGGGTCATCAGTTACCGGATCAGCAAGTGTATCCTGAACAAGCCATGCGCCTACGAATGCATGCCCTTTGATGATGACCACAAGCGGATTCAGACCAGCCGCTTCCAAACAAGAAGCAAAAAGCAAACTCATATCCAAACAATTACCCATCCGCTGATTCACAACGGCATCCGGCATCCGTACTCGCTGACCTTGCTGTTCAAAACTGGCAGGTACTGTAGCATATACAATCTGAGTTTGCTTAATTGTATGGTAGATAGCCGCCATCATAAGTCGAACACGACTGATATCCTGACTTTGATAATCATCTAATGAAGGATTACCACTCAGTCGTTGCAATTCAATAGTAGAGGCTTGCAAAAGCTGTTGAATGGCAGGAATATTAGGCGTAACAAATGATGCCAGCAACTCTGGTAATACCTGTACCCCTAACCACATGTCTAATGGCATTAAACTCAAAGGCAAGCTTTGTTCTATACATAATGAACTATCGGATTGTCGAAACAACTTCACGATAAAGAATCCATCCTGCCGTTCAGTAAGCCCGGATAGCAAATCCCAATCCATCCGCACCGGGATATTATCTAACACGAAGGGTACATCAGCAACCAGTTTGTCAATCGTTACAGACCAGCTGGACCAAGCACCCAAATCATTTTCCAATAACAACCGATAAGAGGATGACTCATCTGCACCAGCATGTGCTGTAATAGAAATCTCCCGAATGGGTGGCACATGATTATGTAACATCGCAGCATTCATGGCTACTTGATACACAGGTACTATTTCAAATAATTCATGTGTGTTTTCAGTTGACATACGAGTTTGTATTTGTGCAAATATTTAGAGAAATATGCCAGGCAGGAGATTAATTTGATAGTTTCAGATGATGTTGCTAAAAAATCTTACCATTTGAGTATACTAATGATAAAATGCCAAATGCAAAAACATCCCCAAGTTTGATCAAAATGAAAAATCATTACACGAAAAAAGGGATGAACAAAACGGGATAAGGAGTTTAGGCACATGTATACTGCTTTTAAACGAGGAGCGTTTCCGACAGGTACAGGTATACCAAGCGCCTGCATCACACGCAGTCGTTATGTCATCACGCTCCCAGGCAGTGTTGTTACACCCGTAACTGAGAATTGCTCTACCTTAAATATCCTTACTTCCCGTATATCAACAAAATATTTTTAAAGCTGTTTTCTACGCTACCATGAAATTCGATGACTTAAAAAAAGAGAAACACGCTAATTTTAAATGCCTAAACGATGAAAAGGCAAACTTGATAGACTTTTGAGGTGATACTGAATCCTGTATTTGATATCTGAACAAAAAAATATGCAGCCCGAAGGCTGCATAGGGTGCAGTGGCCCGCAAGCCTCTGCACTTCAAAAGTAAAGGTTTGTATGCAATAAAAAATAGCATGGCAGAAGTTGGCAGGCAGTAATCCTGTAATCTGTCAACTGCCATCCATCATCTACCAATATGAACCGTACAACCTTTATAAAAAACCTCATTGGTTTATTCGGCGTAGGCGCATTGCCCAAGGCATTGGTAAAGCAGTATCAAAAAGTGTATTTGTTGCAGTGCTTTGTGCGGGGCTTTCGGTTTCACCAAGGGCCCAAGCTGTTGGAGCAAATGACGGTGGGCCAGTTGCTGGAGCTACAGCGGGAGCCACAAAACGAGCACGATGCCTGCGCCATTGCGCTGTACTGTGGGCCGCACATGATAGGCTACATCCCAAGAGAAGAAAACGAAATATTGAGCAGGCTCATGGATGCGCAGGTGGTAGAGCTGCTGGCAGAAATAACCCATATTGAACCCAAGGCGCAAGCCTGGGAGCATGTAGCCATAGCCGTGTATGTGCTCAAAGAAATAACCAACGAGCCATTGCCGGAAACCGCCAGTTATCTTACCACTATAGAAAGCCCGAATTACCGCACCTTAAGAAGCAGCAAAGACCGCCTGACACGGGTAAGCTATGCCCAAGCAGCCCCGCACCACGGACGAAAGGAAATACAAAACGCCGACGACTTTTATATAAGGTTAGTAGACCATAGCGATAACGACAGGGTGTACCAGCTCATCCACGAAGGTTTTAATACTGCTGAAAACATGGAGCTGGCTGTACAGGAATCGAGAATCATCATCAACCGCAACAGGCTGCCGCAAGATTTGCAGCTGGATGATGTGGTAAAGGCACTGGATGATGAAATAGTAAACATTGATGGCCACTTTGCCGAAAATGGCTATGTGGTGGCCAATATAGACCGGCTGGCAGAACTCTCTGACCGCATCCAACGCTTTACAGAAGTAACCGACAAAGAAGGCCGCCTGTTTTTTGATGCCATCATCCAGT
This sequence comes from Phnomibacter sp., assembly GCF_036803085.1. Lineage (NCBI taxonomy): Bacteria > Pseudomonadati > Bacteroidota > Chitinophagia > Chitinophagales > Chitinophagaceae > Phnomibacter > Phnomibacter sp. The sequence continues at coordinate 186,352 of NZ_DAIRUZ010000007.1, forward strand.
AGATAGTTATCCGCCATTTTTCGTATCTCACGAATCAAACCTCTTCAAACAATCAATTATCACCTAATTCTTATAATTTTACAGCCGTAGCATTTTATTGAATTGTTACAATCTGGTCAGGCTGCGTACTTGACCAATCCGAAGGGGAAACAATATGTTTCCCCTTCGGTCATTTTTAGCTTTTGATAAATAATCTCCTCCGCCTTGGTTCGTGATCCAAAAGCCATGGTTCGTAGTTCACGAACCATCTACTTACACAGGCAGCGTTTTTGTAATACCGGGTATAATGCCAGCCCGCCGTGATACTATCTAACCCAATCTGGCTTAATTGAATAACTGGTATAGTTTTATTAGGTCGAGTCCACCAACCACCAACTACAAACCACCAACTACAAACCTTCCCCATAGTTACTCCCTACATACGCCCTAGATAATGCATGGGGAGTGGCACTTATCCACATTTTCGTTCGCATCAAATACCCAAAAATTAAACAACCCGGCTTATTATCTGCATATCCATTGATAATCAAAACGGTAAAAACACACCTATCATGTTTAGCCGTTGTGGGGTTATGCAACCTTATTTCCATGCAGAAAAAAAAGCAATCCTGTTTGGATTGCCTTTCGGTAAAATGTTTTATCACTGAATTGTTACTGATACTGCTTCCGCTCTTCACCAAAATAGGCTTTGTATTTATCCGATACGGCTTTCGATTGTGCCGCTCCGTTGATGTACAGAATACCTTCTTTCCATTCCAGTTGCACTTGCTCCTCATCTTTCAGCAATCCATCTTTTTTCAATTCCTTCAGCCCTTCCTGTGTTTTCTTCAATTGTGCCGCTGCGGCTTTTAGCTGCACCTGTGCTTCGGCCATCGCTTGTTGTATTTCTTTTTCCTTACCCGCAAGGGCCGCCTGCATTTCTTTCATGGCACTGGCCATTTCGGTGGCCTGCACCTGCCGGGCATGGGCCAGCTCCGTTTCCATGGCGGCCAAGGCTTCGTGGCTCAGGTGTTTGCTGATGTCTTTGTTTAATCGTATCGCATCAAGTTGCGCTTTGGCTGCTTGCAGCGATGCTTCCACGGCCTGCATATCCAGTTGCTGCAGGGCAGTTTGCATGCCGGCACGGGCCTGCAGCAGCGCATCTTTGGGCAGGTTGGCCATGGCTTGTTGCAAAGCGGCCATGGCTTCGGCCAACCGGGCTTCGGCCTCCGCCATGCTAACAGATTTTTTACGACTAGTATCCGCATTTGCTGCAGCCGGCGGGGCGGCTTTTGGCTGCGCAGTACCCCGAAACGGAGGTTGTAACAATACAATGGCGGTTACCACTACAATGGCCGGCAATAGCCAGCGACGGCGGTACATGGTTTGTTGCATAGATGTTTTTTTATATGATTTACGAAATGATTCGTAAATATAGTACGATTCATTTCGTACAAAATTCCTTCATCCCTCTTAACAAACTATTAGCGCTGATACAGCTTTGAGATTTCTTTATCAATGTGGCAGGCTGCGGCCCATGCCAATTTGTTCTATTTTGCAGGGCAACACACAAAAAAATATCCGGATGAAAAAAATATTGACATTGGCAGCAATGGCCATCTTAGCTACACAAGCATGGGCACAAGAAACACCCGCAACCGAAGAAGCACCCCGCAAGTTTGACAAATCGAAGTTGGTGATGGGTGGCAATATTGGCGCCACCTTTGGCGATTTTACTTTCATCCAGTTTTCGCCGCAAGTGGGCTATGCTTTTACCAGAAATATAGTAGCCGGGGCCGGTGTCAACTTTTCGTATTCCAGCCAAAAAATCCGCTTCTTCAATGGCGATGAAAGCCAGCGGTACAATTATGGATACGCAGGTTTGAATGTCTTTACCAGAGTGTACCCGGTCAACTTTTTATTTTTATCGGCACAGCCGGAACTCAACTACAACTGGGGCAAAATCAAATATAAAAATCCACCGGCAGCCGATGTAAAAATCAATGGTGCGTTTATCCCTTCCTTGCTTCTTGGTGGTGGTTTGGCTATACCCATGGGCAACCGCGGACAAACACTGCTGAGTATGCAATACGATGTGTTGCAAAACAGCCGTTCGCCTTACGGGCAAAGGGCATTTTTCAATATCGGGTTTGCACTTTAGGCTTTTCCAAATTTGTCTATCTGCAGCATGAGCGTTTGTGGCAAATCATAAATACCCACCCGTTCACTTACGGGATCGTATAAAAAACCTTGCTGCTGCATGCGTTGCATCATCTGAAACAAATCGGAGTAATAGCCGCCACTGTTGAGTACGTAAATGGGTTTATCGTGTATGGCCAGTTGGTTCCAGGTGAGCATTTCAAACAGCTCGTCCATGGTGCCAAAACCACCGGGCAATATGATGGCTGCATCGCACAACTCATACATCATTTTTTTGCGTACATGCATATCGGGTACTACATGCAGTTCGGTAAGCCCGTCGTGCTGATGCTCCCAACTCCGCAGGTGCTGCGGTATCACCCCAATTACGGTGCCACCGGCAGCTAATGAAGCATCTGCCACAGCACCCATTAACCCTTTGCCACCACCACCGTACACCAGCCGGTAGCCCCCTTCGGCCAACAGCCTGCCCAACTGGCGGGCATGTATGGCAAACAAATCGTTGTTGCCATTTTTAGAGCCGCAAAAAACGGCTATGGATTGTATTGCTTGTATCATGGAAACGCAATTTACTACAGTAAGCAGAGAGCACTATACTGCCTTAAATATTTTTTCTTAAGAATGTTTCGCTTTAGTGTTGCAGTTGCCACACCGTGCAGCCAATCATAAGCAGCTTCGGTATGTGGTAAATGCCTATTTTGTACCATCAATCATTTATACTTTACACTATGAGTGCAGTGCTGTTGTTATCGATTGTGTTTGTTTATTTTTTGGTATTGCTGGGGGTGGCCTGGTACACCAGCCGCAATGCCAACAATGATTCTTTTTTCATAGGCAACAGAAACAGCAACTGGATGCTGGTAGCCTTTGGTATGATTGGCACAAGTCTGAGTGGCGTTACGTTTGTAAGTGTACCCGGCGGTGTAGCCAAAGAATCATTTGCCTACTTTCAAATCACCCTCGGTTATCTTATCGGCTACATCGTAATAGCGTATGTGTTGCTGCCCTTGTATTACCGGCTCAACCTCACGTCTATTTACAATTACCTCAGCTCCAGGCTTGGTTTTAAATCGTACAAAACCGGCGCCGGCTTTTTTATACTCAGCCGTACATTGGGCGCCACGGCCCGCTTGTATCTGGTGGTCAATATCTTGCAGGATGCCATCCTCAGCAGTTTCAATATTCCGTTTTGGGCTACCACACTCATTCTACTGCTCATGATATTGGTATACACCTACGAAGGCGGTGTAAAAACCATTGTGTATACCGATATGCTGCAAACCACTTGTATGCTGGCAGGCTTGGTGCTTTGTGTGTACTTCATTTTATCGCAGCTCAATATGGGTGTGGGTGAAGCCGTAACAGCACTGGGCAATACCATCAACCCCGAAGGAGCACCTTACTCCAAAGTATTTTTTGGTGAGCCGGGCAACAAACTCTTTTTTGTAAAACAAATTCTGGCGGGTGCATTCATCACCATTACCATGACCGGTATGGACCAGGAAATGATGCAAAAAAACATTAGCGTACGTACCCTGAAAGATTCTCAGAAAAACGTGTTGGTGTTGGGCGGCATTATGCTGCTGGTCATTCTGCTCTTCTTGTTCCTCGGTGGCATTATGCACCTGTATGCGTTTGAAAAAGGTGCCGTGTGGGAAGCAGGCAAACTGATGCTCGATGGCAAAAATGTAACGAACGATAAACTGTTTCCCACGCTGGCATTGCAATACATGCCGCATGTTTTCAGCATCATCTTCATCATCGCACTTATCAGTGCCTTGTTCCCCAGTGCTGATGGTGCCATTACAGCCCTTACTTCTTCTTTCTGCATCGACATTATTGGCCTCAAACGCCGCAGCGATTTGGATGAAGCCGCACAGAAAAAACTACGCCAGCGGGTACACCTCGTTTTCGCAGGTATCTTCCTTGTATTTGTGATGCTCTTTAAATGGATAGACAGCCCGAGTATGATTGGGGTAATACTCAAAGTAGCAGGCTACACCTACGGACCGCTGTTGGGCTTGTTTACCTTCGGCATCATTACCAAACGGCAGGTAAAAGACAAGCTGGTGCCCATTGTGTGCATCACCGCTCCCATCATTTGTTTCTTCATCGATTATTTTCAGAAAAGCCTGTTTGGCAATTTTGAAATTGGGCTCGAACTGCTCATCATCAACGGGCTGCTCACGTTTATTGGTTTGTGGCTGGTATCGCACAAAACCAATGCACAGCCTGCTGTAGCATGATTGTTAAATGATCTACGGGTTCGGCAATAGCCATCAACTTTGACCCCACAACTTTTGTAATACACGAATAATAAATGACCTACGCATATGAATGAAGTAGTGAAAACAGCACAGCCCCGCCGGTGGGCAGAAAGCAAAGCACACAGCAGCTGGCAAATATTTAAAATCATGGCGGAGTTTGTAGATGGCTTTGAAGCACTGAGCCGCATCGGGCCCTGCATCAGCATTTTTGGTAGTGCCCGCACTCAGCCTGGCCATCCGCACTATGAACTGGCGGTAGAAATAGCCCGTGAATTATCGCAGGAAGGCTTTGGTATCATTTCTGGTGGTGGCCCCGGCATCATGGAAGCGGCCAACAAAGGGGCTTTTCTCGCAGGTGGAAAATCCGTTGGCCTCAACATTGAATTGCCTTTCGAACAAAAACCCAACAGCTATATCGACCGCGATAAGAACCTGCATTTTGATTACTTCTTTGTACGCAAAACGCTGTTCATGAAATACTCGCAGGCGTTTGTAATGATGCCCGGCGGCTTTGGTACACAAGATGAATTTTTTGAAGTAATGACGCTGGTACAAACCAACAAAATGCACCGGGTACCCATGGTGCTGGTTGGCCGCGACTACTGGAAAGGATTGGTAGATTGGGTAACCAATACGATGATGAAAGAGAAGTATATCAGCCCCGGCGACATAGAATTATTTACCGTGGTAGACACGCCAAAAGAAGTGGTGGACTACATTCTCGACTTTTATTCCAAACACAAACTGGAGCCGAATTTCTAATAAAAAAAGGAGCATCAATATGGTGCTCCTTTTTTATCAATCGTCATATCGTGCCCTCACTCTTGGCAGTAGTTTCATGCTTTTGCGAAGCGTTTGTTTCATGTGCATTTTTACCACATCGCCCATGGAGCCGCATTTTAAAAAATGAGGTGCATGGTAATACTCGGCCAATTCTTGCCGAAGCTGTGTCAATTTTTCGGGCGGCGCTATTTCATCTTTATGCATGATATCCAACAAATGCTTGAGACGATAGCGAGATGTAGCCAATCGAAAAGACATCAGTGTTCTTTCTTCTGCCTGATATTGTTCTATACTATCCTTATTCAGATTGTTGAGCGTAAGTTCTACCAACGGATAATTTTCTTTTAAAAACTGGCAGAGGTACAAATTTTTGCGCCCTTCGTACGATTGCTGATCGAAGTCGATAGCCCGTATGCGGTACTGATAATCTTCGATATCGGGGGTAATATTTACTACAAAATTGTAGCTGCGCATATCGCCGAGCAACCGCACAAAGCAGCGTTCGTTAAACTTCACAAACTCTTTGGCAAACCTTATTTTATTGAAGTTCGGATCATCCATGTATTGCTTAATAAATACATCGCCGGGTATGCCGGGTATATGCTCTTCAATCAACGTATTGCCGCTGGTTAAAAACGTAATTCGATTTGGTGATAGCATGTGCTCCAGCTCCAACCCATAAATGCGTGAAGCATCGGCTTGCTTTACATAGTAGTGGTCGTAGTTATCGTTGAACTTATTGACAATTCGAATACGAAACGGTTGCGAATTGCCGAAAGGGCAAAAATCAATTCTTGCCAAATCGAGTTGTGGCACAAAAGTGAGATCGCCTTCTGTACGCAACGCGGCGTATGTTTCTACCAGCACTTCGCGGAGGTAATCCCAGTCGCGGCTGTCGTAAGAAACCGTTTCCCACATGGTGTCGTTGCCATGCTTGTCTTTTAGTGCAGTAGAGTAAGTAAAACGACGTAAATCTGCGTAGTCAACCAGGTATTTTTTTTGCCGGCCATGCTGCTGCAAAAACTCCCTTAAATCAGGGTTAACCTTATACATCGGTTTTTTGCGTGACGGCTTAAGAGATGGCTCATGTTGGGCCTGTAAATCGGGAAAATGCATAGGCGATAAAGATACGAACTACAGACTACTGACCACCGACTACAGACCACGGACAACAGACTTATCGTCTTACCTACTTTGGGACTTTCTTTCATCAATTTTACCTCTCCCCAAGTGAGAGGGGACTTAGAGTGTTGCAGTGAACTCCTGACTTCCCGTCTTCCGGACTACCGACTCCGGACTCCCAACTCATCCACTACCTTTGTGCCACTTCAACTATTACACATGCCGCAAGATGTAGAAACATACGCCGTTCAACACAGTAGCCAGCCGGAGCCCTTGCTGCAAGAAGTTCTTGCCTACACCGAACAACATCATTCCAAGGCCCACATGATTAGCGGGGCAGTGCAAGGCTTGCTGCTGCAACAGTTGAGCCAGATGCTGCGGCCAAAACGCATTTTGGAAATCGGCACATTCACCGGGTTTAGTGCCTTGTGTTTAACAGCAGGTTTAGCATCCGACGGATTGCTGTACACAATAGAAATGCGGGCAGAAGATGCTGCGACGGCACAAACATTTTTCGATCGTTCTGTTTATAAACATCAGTTGCATTTGCTGCAGGGCGATGCAAAGCAAATCATTCCAACACTGCAAGAAAGTTGGGATTTGGTTTTCATTGATGCAGACAAAGTTTCATACATCGAATATTACGAAATGCTGATCCCCCGCATGGCCAGTGGTAGTTTTTTACTGGCCGACAATGTGCTGTTTCATGGCGAAGTATTGCAGGACGAACTGAAAGGTAAAAACGCCAAAGCCATTGCGGCATTCAATGCCCATGTGCAGGCCGACGACCGTACCCAAAATGTGTTGTTGACCGTACGGGATGGGCTCATGCTCATTCGCAAAAAATAACGGAAGCAGACTGCTGCATACAACAATAGCTTACTGCAACCGGAAAACCACATTCTGACTGTGCCGCATTTTTACGGGCCGGTTGTATTGTATGGCCGGCATCCATTGGGGGCCTTTTTGCAACAGGCGAATCACTTCTCTGCTCAGCGATTCATGCGGCGATGATGCAATGCTGTATTCAGAAAGCACACCGTCTTTATCTACAGTAAAATTGATTTTCACCACTCCCTGAATCTCTCCACGTCTTGCTTCGTCGGGGTAGCGAAGGTTGCTTTGCAAATAGTTGCGCCACCCGTTCACTCCTCCGGGAAACATGGCCTCTCTTTCATAAATGCAAGGGCCGTTGGCTACATTACCCAGCGAATCATAACATTCACTTACAGCAATAGAATCTTTGATGTACTGCATTTTCATCATTAACCGGTCTTCTTGAAAGATGGTCCACTCGCCATGGCGGGCTCCTTTCAGCATGGGCCCCGATTCTTTGAAGCCAGCCCCACGATTCATGCCTTTTACATAACCGGTACCTTCTGCATTGAGCACACTTTCATACACCAGTTCGCCGGCATCGTTCCAGCGGCGGTTGGTATCTACCATTACGCCCATATTGTACTGAAACAAGGAGCTTCGTTTACCGTTTTCGTGCCAGCCATCAAAGCGGCCATGGCGTTTGCCATTTTCATACATGCCTTGCTCCGATATTTTGCCGGATGGATGATAGCTGGTATACAAACCTTGCAAAATACGCCGGGTACTATCGGCATAATGACGGGTGTAGAGGCGTTTCTGATCGGGATAGCTGTACAAATCGGTAGCCCAGAGTGGGGGCTCCTGCCACACTTTCAATACATAGCTGTACGCATCATCAGCATTCATGATCCGGCGTCCCTGATAATCCAGTTTTAAAACATTGGTATCACTTACAGCCTGTGCTGTCAGCTGTACCATACTCAAACAACAAAGGCTGATTAGGCAAATGAAACGAAAACAGAACTTCATATTCTCCCAAGGGTTAAGGTGTCAAATATAGGTGGACAAAGCTGGCAAACGACGCCATATGTATCAGCGGTGTTCTCTCATCTTTACATTGGCCAAACTGCTGCTAATTTCCTGCGGGGTGAGCCATTTTTACCCGACATTTACAGCCTCAAAAAGCAAACCATTGTTATGAGTTGGAAAGCCTATACCGAAGCGCATAAAGATCGCTTCCTCAACGAATTGCTCGACCTGCTGCGTATACCCAGCGTAAGTGCCCGCAGCGAACACAAAACCGATATGGAAGCCTGCGCCGAAGCGGTAAAAGCCCGCCTGCTGGAAGCCGGTGCCGACAGTGTAACCATCTATCCTACCGAAGGCCATCCCATTGTGTATGGCGAAAAAATAACCGATCCTTCATTGCCCACCGTACTGGTGTATGGCCACTACGATGTGCAGCCCGCCGACCCGCTGGAGCTGTGGCACAGCGGTCCGTTTGAGCCTACCATTAAAGACGGTAAAATTTATGCCCGTGGTGCCTGCGACGACAAGGGCCAGTTTTACATGCATGTAAAAGCGCTGGAAACCATGCACCACAATGGCGGCCTGCCCACCAACGTGAAATTTATTATTGAAGGAGAAGAAGAAATAGGCAGTCCTAACCTGGCTACATTTGTGAAGGCCAACAAAGAACTGCTGGCTTGCGATGTGATTCTCATCAGCGACACCGCCATGATTAGCCTCGATACACCGAGCATTGATGTAGGGGTACGTGGATTGACCTATGTAGAAGTAGAAGTAACAGGCCCCAACCGCGACCTGCACAGCGGTGTGTACGGTGGCGCTGTGGCTAACCCCGCTACTATTTTGTGTCAGCTCATTGCCAGCATGCACGACGAAAACAACCACATCACCATCCTCGGTTTTTATGATGATGTATTGGTGGCCACCGAAGCTGAAAGAGCCAAAATGGCCGAAGCGCCTTTTGATGAAGAAGAGTATAAAAACGATCTTGGCGTAAAATCACTTTGGGGTGAAAAAGGCTATAGCACCAACGAACGCACCGGCATTCGCCCCACACTGGAAGTGAATGGCATTTGGGGTGGCTATACTGGCGAAGGCAGCAAAACCGTATTGCCATCCAAAGCTTTTGCCAAAGTAAGTTGCCGCCTGGTGCCCAACCAAAGCAGCCACAAAATTGAAGCCATGCTCATGGAGCACTTCAAAAAAATTGCCCCTGACTATGTGCAGGTAGAAGTAAGGCCGCATCATGGCGGCGAACCTTATGTAACGCCCATTGACAGCATCCCCTACAAAGCGGCAGCTGCAGCTATCGTAGAAACATTTGGTAAAGAACCCATCCCCGTTCGTGGTGGTGGCAGCATTCCCATTTGCGCCTTGTTTGAGCAAGAGCTGGGTGTAAAAATTGTGTTCATGGGTTTTGGCCTCGACAGCGACAACCTGCACAGCCCCAACGAAAAATTCAACATCGACAACTACTACAAAGGCATCGAAACCATTCCCTATTTCCACAAGCATTTTGCGGAAATGATGAAGCAGGGATAAGAAAAAGTTACCGGTATAAAAAGGCACTTGCATTTGCAGCAAGTGCCTTTTTTTTGTAGGTATGAAATCATCGTTGGCAAATCAGGCTTGGCTTTATCCGCTCACGGGCATATTGTTGTTTGCCGCCTGGCCCAACAGCAGCTTTACTTTTTTGCTGCTATTTGCTTTTGTGCCGCTGCTCTGGCTCGAACGCCGCATTATCAACGACGGTCGTTTTTTCTGGCTCGTATGGCTCAATATGTTTATCTGGAACATCAGCACCACCTGGTGGATATGGAATGCCTCGCCACCCGGAGCAGCGGGGGCCATTATTGCCAACAGCCTGCTTATGTGTTTTCCACTCATGGCTTTCCGGTTTACCCGCAGGCATGCCGGCGATGCCATCGGGTATCTCTCGCTGATATTGTACTGGATTACGTTTGAATATATTCACCACAACTGGGAGCTCAGCTGGCCATGGCTTACCCTTGGCAATGCGTTGGCCAATGCCACCACGTTTATTCAGTGGTATGAATACACCGGCACTACGGGCGGCACACTCTGGATATTGTTGCTCAACATAGCAGTGGTGTATCCGCTGTTCAAACTGCCGCACTACCAACAAAAATCGGTTTTTTATCTGCGGCTGTTGGTGATTTTCGGCCCCATGATTGCTTCAACATTCATGATGCCCAACGAGGATTTTGAAAACAATACACCTACCGCCCCCAATGTAGTAGTGGTGCAACCCAACGTAGAACCCTACACCGAAAAATTTACCACGCCACCCGGGCAATTATTGCAAGAGCTGATTGATTTAAGCAAGGCGAATATAGACAGCAACACCCGCCTGCTGGTGTGGCCCGAAACGGCTATTCCCGCACAGGCATGGGAGCACAAGCTGCAAGAAGAACCATTGTTTCAACCGCTGTATGCCTTTGCCCGTCAGCATCCCAACCTTTTGATTGTAACCGGTATTGACAGCTATACATTTTACGGCAATACCAACCCTGAGAAATTCAGTGCCCGCCAAATGAGTGACGGTAGCTACTACGAAGCCTTTAATACCGCCATGGCTTTACATGGCAATACACAACCACAGCTGTATCATAAATCCAAGCTCGTTCCCGGTGTGGAAGGCTTGCCAAGCTGGCTGGGGTTTATGGGCAAATTGTTTGATGATTTTGGTGGCATCAGTGGTTCGTTGGGAAAAAGCGATAGCGCCATTGCGTTTAGCGGCAGCAACAATCCTTATGTGGCAGCGCCCATTATTTGCTACGAAAGTATTTACAGCAATTATGTAACCGAATATGTAAGGGCTGGTGCAAATGTGCTCACCGTTATCACCAACGATGGCTGGTGGGGCAATACCCCCGGCTACAAACAGCACATGAGCATGAGCCGCCTTCGGGCCATTGAAAACCGCATGTGGGTGGCCCGTAGTGCCAACACCGGCATCAGCTGTTTCATTAGCCCTTCGGGCGAAGTAATAGATGCACAACCCTGGGATAAACAGGCTGTGATAAAACGCAATATTATACCCAACAATGAGCTTTCTTTTTATGCCCGCTATGGCGATTGGATGAGCCGGCTTGCCTGGCCGCTGGCCGTGGCACTGTTCTTGTGGGTATGCTACAAACGTTGGAAAAACCGGCACAATATTTAACCATGACAAGCAGCTCATTTTTTTACGAAGCGCAACCAATTTTCTTCCGCAGCAGCGGCAATGGAAAGCCAGTTGTATTGTTACATGGTTTTGGGGAAGACAGCCATGTGTTTGATGCACTGTTGCCGCATTTGCCAACGGGCTATCAATACATTTTGCCCGACCTGCCGGGTAGCGGCGCATCCCCTTTACAACCAACCATCAGCAACAGTATAGATGCCATGGCTGCGGCAATACTAGCATTGCTGGAGGCTGAAGGATTGTCTTCATTTACCGTATTGGGGCACAGCATGGGCGGCTATATTGCCCTGGCTATGATGGAGCAAAAACCTAATGCTATCAATGGTGTTGGATTAATACACAGCACAGCATTTGCTGATAGCGAAGAGAAAAAAACGAACCGCCGCAAATCCATTGCATTTATACAGGAAAATGGAGCGGCTGCATTTTTAAAAACAGCCATACCTGGCTTATTTGCACCGGCATTTGTTGCATCAAACGCCAACGTTGTAGATGCATTGGTGTTCAAAGGCAACAACTTTAAAGCCGCATCATTGGAAGCGTATTACGAAGCCATGATAGCCCGGCCCGACCGTACCGAAGTATTACGCAATGCACAAGTACCGGTGTTGTTTATTATTGGCGATGAAGACAAAGCTGTGCCTATGCAGGATGTGTTGCAGCAAGTGTATCTGCCCGAACAATCGATGGTACATATTATGCAAGGCATTGGCCACATGGGTATGCTGGAAGACACTGCTGCCACAGCTCATCACATCGCTTCTTTTCTGGCTTTGCTGAATTAACGTTGTATTGGCCCATGTACATGAGTCAACCCTTAATTTTAAGTTTCTTGTTGTACCATTTTTACCAATAAAAACTGCCCCCTTGTTATTGCCCAAATATTTCCATCGCTTTTTGTTGCTCAGTATAATGATACTGAGTGGACTGCTGGTACAAGCCCGTCACATTAAAGGCGGTTGGATGTTTTATACGCATCAGGGAGTGGATGGCAGTGGCAACCAAATTTACCGGGTTACGGTGCGGGTGTACCGCGACTGTGAACCGCCACAGCTCAATCAAAACGACAACAGCATTAATGTAACGGTGTATCGAAATGGGAGTAATACCTCAGTCGGCAACTTTGCTGCTTCGTTAGTGTCGAGCAATACACTTAGCAAAAGCAGCTACGACCCATGCATCAATCCACAACCGCAGGTTTGTTACGTCATTTTAGAATATCAGGGTACGGTTACACTACCAGCCAGTACGCAGGGCTATACCTTGGCGTTTCAGCGCTGTTGTCGTATAGATGGCATCGTCAATATTCAATCACCATCCAACATACTGGGCAACACATACACCTTAAGTATTCCGGGCAATGCGGTAAATCCTCAACACGTCATTAACAACAGTCCCGTATTCAGCATGCGTGATACATTGCTGGTATGTTACAATGCGCCCATCGAACTTGATTATAGTGCCACAGACCCCGATGGTGATTCTTTGGCATACACATTTACTCCGGCCATCAACGGTGGCGGCCAAAATGATCCGGCACCGGCTAGTGCCAGTGCGCCGCCATATTCGGCACTGACCTACCGTGCTGGTTTCAGCCCTACCAATCCATTTGGCACCAATGTGCAAATCAATAACCGAACCGGGGTAATTACTGGCACAAGCCCCGGCGTTACCGGCGAGTATGTGCTGGCCGTTGACATAGCAGAATACCGCAATGGCGTGTTGATTGCCAGCACCCGAAAAGAATTGCATGTAAACGTTGCAGCCTGTTCTATTGCGGCAGCAGACTTACCCATCCGCATTATGAGCTGTGATGGGTACACGGTTCAGTTTGAAAATCTATCTACATCGCCGGCTATTCTTTCTTACTACTGGGATTTTGGTGTTACCAATCAAACCAACGACACCAGCATTGCGGCAAGGCCAAGTTTTACTTTTCCAGATACCGGCATTTACATTGCCAAACTCATCATCAACAAAAGAGAAACTTGCTCCGATAGTGCAACTACTGAAGTTCGGGTGTATCCGGGCTTCAACCCTTCGTTTACTACCGATGGCAGTTGCTTTAGTAATCCATTCAATTTTTTAGATGCCAGCACCACCCGCTACGGATTTGTGAACAGCTGGCGCTGGAACTTTGGTAACCCTGCTGCCACTAACGACACCAGTCGTTTACGCAATGCGAGTTATACATTTCCAACTCCGGGCACGTACAATGTTTCGCTGGAGGCAACCAGTAATTTGGGCTGTGCCGATAGTGTGGTGATACCCGTTACAGCATTTGACAGGCCGGCATTGTCCATCACCAGAGATACATTGATTTGCAGCATTGACACCCTGCGGATGAACCCCATTGGCACCGGTGTATTTACGTGGGATCCATCGCCCAGCCTTATCAATGGCAACAACAGAGATGCCTTGGTTTTTCCGAAAGATACCACCACTTATTACGTCAATCTCAATGACCGTGGTTGTATTGCCCGTGATTCCATTACGGTAAATGTGCTTGATTTTATAACTGTAAATGCCGGACCAGATACCACCATTTGCAGAACTGATGGTATTGTGCTAAACCCCTCCACACAAGCCCTGAGCTTCAATTGGCAACCTGCTGCATTGTTTGATAACAACACGTTGAAACGTGCCACCGTTACACCAGTCGATTCCATTACTACGGTGTACATAGTGGCCAATTTGGGTAAATGTCAGGATAGGGATTCGCTGACGATAAAAACGGTGCCGTACCCGCAAGCCAATGCAGGCCCCAATCAAACCATTTGCTACCAATCAGATTTTCAATTGCAGGGAAATGTAGTGGCATCTGCTTACAACTGGACACCTTCGGCACTCGTCGTTAATCCAAGAGCGTTAATTACCCGTACCCGCAGCCTTACACAAACCACCGCATTTGTGCTCACGGTATCAGATACGCTTGGATGTCCTAAACCCGTTACAGACACAGTACTGATAACAGTGCGACCCCGTATCAATGTGTTTGCCGGCAACGACACATCTGCCGTGATAGGTCAACCGTTGCAGTTTGTTTCCACTTCTAATGCCACGCTGTTTAGCTGGACGCCCAGTCGAGGCCTCAACAACCGGAGTATGCTTAACCCTGTTGGTTTGTACACGTTGGATACATTGTTACCCGGGCAAGAAACCATTCGTTACGTACTTACAGCATCTACGCCCGAGGGTTGTACCGCCAGCGATGATATTGTGGTTCGCATTTTCAAAACAGGCCCCAGCATTTTTGTGCCTAACGGTTTTACCCCCAATGGTGATGGCCTCAACGATTTGATACGCCCCACACTGGCGGGCATGCAGCGCATGAACTTCTTCCGCATATACAACCGATACGGCCAACTGGTGTACGAAACCAACCGCATAGGTGCCGGTTGGGATGGCCGCATCAACGGCAACCTGCAAGCCAGCAATGCTTACGTGTACCAATGCCAGGCCATTGATTACACCGGGCAAACGGTAACTGCAAAAGGTTCTTTTGTGTTGGTACGCTAAGGAAAAGAAGTCCATTTTATTACTGGTAAACTGGCCGCATTTCAGCAACTTGCAGCCATGAAGAAAACAGTGTTGATAACCGGTGCTACTGCTGGTTTTGGCAAAGCCATGGCCAAAAAATTTGCTGCCGCAGGATACGATATCATCATCACCGGCCGCCGGCTGGAAAGGCTGCAACAACTGCAGACCAATCTGATGGCACAGTACGGTGTACGTTGTTACACATTGCATTTCGACATACGAGACCGTGCTGCCTGCGAAGCCGCTATAGCCGGTCTGCCAGCCGACTTTGCCCGTATTGATGTACTCATCAACAATGCAGGTGGTGCCTGGGGCCGCGACCGTTTTAACGATGCCGACATCAACGACTGGGAAACCATGCTCGATACCAACGTAAAGGGATTGATGTACATCAGCAAAGCCGTGGTGCCTCAAATGATTGAACGCAAAGAAGGCCACATTATTAACATGGGTTCGATTGCAGGTAAAGAAGCCTATGAATTTGGTAATGGATACAATGCCGCCAAGTTTGCAGTGGATGGACTGACCAAGGCGATGCGCATTGATTTGTTGCCGTACAACATCAAAGTATCGCAAATAGCACCAGGTGCAGCCGAAACCGAATTTTCTTTAGTACGCTTTAAAGGCGATGAAGAAAAAGCTGCCGCCATTTACAAAGGCTACACGCCTATGACCGCTGAAAACATTGCAGATATTGTGCTATTTGTGGCCAGCCAGCCGCCGCATGTGTGCATCAACGACCTGGTGGTAACCCCTACCGCACAAGCAAACAGCTTCAATATGTACAAACAATAGCGCAAATTATTCAGGCTTAATTCATTACAAATATTTGACAAAAGAACCCCCGGAATATTCTTTTTTAGTAATACAAATGCTTACCTTTTATATGGCAATAACAAGGCTATTGCCATAGTAGGTATGAGAAAGGAACAACCACCCACATCGTCTGTTGAGACAAAGGTGCCGGACACAAAATCGTTGAGCGGACTACGCAAATTGACCATTGCTAATACAGCAGGCCACAGTAAAAGAACAGTATCGGATAAGGCCGACAAATGGACGGGCAAAACAAGAAGCAGCACCTGGGATGCTTTTGTAAGCGAACTGGAATTTGAATGATTCAGGATGCCTGATGCAAAGGCGAACGAAACACCCAAACAAGGCCCACCAGCGACACCACAACCGTAATACAATAAAATAATAGGCTGATAAATACAGCCTCACTTTGCTGTAACCCAAACTGTGTGGCACCCCATAAAAACACTAATTCTCTTGCGCCCAAGCCGCCGATGGTAAATGGGAAAATAGCGACGATAGAACTCACCAAAAACATGAGTTGAAACTCCGGCATGTGGTGGGTAATGCCAATGCTTTGCATGATGGCCACCACACTGAATACCTGCAGCAATTGTACGCCGAGGCCCATCCATAACGTAGGGTAAAAGCCAGGCACAAAAGAGGGAAAAAACTTTTTGACACCGACATAAAAAACCAGCAAGCCAACCGGTATGCCCGCCAGTGCCAGCCATGCATGCCACTGCGGCTGAAATACCCAGCCATAGCAGGCAGCTGCCAGTATGCCCAATCCGGCTACGCCACTTACTCTGTCGAGCAGTACAGCAGCAGATAACTTTTTGACGCCCGTTTGCGGATAGGCTTTGTTGAGCAGGATGACTTTGTACGCATCGCCACCAATGCCACCGGGCAAAAACAAATTGTAAAACATGCCCAGCCAGTACAACCGCAGGTTGGCCAATTGTGGCAAAGCCACAGCAATGTTGTGAAAGTAAATGCGCAACCGTACGGAAGACAACACCTTACTGGCGGTGAACAACAAAGTAGCCAGCAGCAACCAAAGCACGTTACTTTTTTGCAATAGCTGCACGGCTTCCTGCCAGTTGATTTTTTGGCCCACATAATACAAGCAACCACCCGATACAAGCAGCTTGAGCAAGAGCTTGGCCCAACCGGGCAACCCTTTGGTGCCGGCTGCCGATGCAGGATTGCTGGATGTAGATGAACCCGTATGCATAAATGTAAAGCCGATGCTTGCAGTGCAGTACAAGAGAGTGACACAACCGATGCTCCATAGTAGCCATTAGCTGGTCACCAAAAAAAAACTACTTGCTGTGTATGCGGCGTACGTTGTAGGTTTTGCGGCCAGTGCCTTCGAAATAATTGCGGATGCTGACTTCGGCTACAATGCCAATGGTGATGAGTTGTATGCCGCCCAGCAAAAACACCATGCCGGCTACCAGCAAGGGGCGGCCACCAATATCGTGGCCCATGAGTTTGAGCACCAGCAGATACAAATTGATGAGGATGCCCAATGCCAAACTGCCAAAGCCAAGACCACCAAACAGGTGCATGGGGCGCTGTATGTACTTGCGGAAAAACACCATGGTAATGAGGTCGCTCATAACCCGGGTGGTACGGCCAATGCCATACTTGCTTTTGCCAAAGCGGCGGGCATGGTGCTTTACATCTACCTGTGTGATTTTGGCGCCCTGCATGGCGGCCAGCACGGGAATGAAGCGGTGCAACTCGCCGTACAAACCCATTTCTTGAGCTATCTCGGCCCGAAATACTTTGAGGGTGCAGCCGTAGTCTTTGATGTAAACACCCGTCCAGCGGCGGATGATGGCGTTGGCAATTTTGCTGGGTAGTTTGCGCAGCAGGGCACCGTCTTTGCGGTTGGCCCGGTTGCCGGCTACCACATCCCAATCTTCCTGAATGAGCTTTTCGAGCATCATGGGAATATCGCTGGGGTCGTTTTGCAAATCGCCATCGAGCATGGTAATGAACTGGCCACTGCAATGATCGATACCCGCTGCCATAGCCGTGCTTTGACCATAGTTTTTGCGGAGCTCTACCAGCTTAATGCGATCGGTAAGCAGGGCCGCAATGCGTTGGCGGGTTTGGTCGGTGCTGCCATCGTCAACAAAAATGAGTTCGTAATCGTACTGGCCCACGGAAGCCTGCACGGCTTCTATCATGGGTTGTACATTGTCTTCCTCATTCATTACCGGTACTACTACCGATAAATAACGCTGGTATTGCTGATTCATGGGCGCAAAGGTAAGGAAGGAAACGGTGGCCAAGTTTTTGAACCACGAAGCACTAAGAGTTTGCAGTTGACAGTATGCTCCCGATAGCTATCGGGATTGCGAGGAATCGGTTCTTCTACTGCAAACTGGAAGCTGATTATTTGAACCACAAAGACACAAAGGAGGTACGAAGGGGTAATAAAAAATTAGCAGCTTGCAAGGGGTTGCCCTGCAAACTGCTAATTGCAAACTGCAAACTAAAAAGGCTACCACTGCTTAAACCCGTGGTGCAATTGCAAGCCAGCGAGTTCGAGGCTTTTCTTTTTGAGCTTTTGTAAATCAAGACTTTCAATGATAGCATTGGGCAAAAGCACCAGCGAAGTGCCATTGGTTTTCCACCAATCACTATCAATAAGGTGTTGCACATGCAGCACCCCTACCAGGTACTTGCGGTCTTCACGGGCATGCCATTCTTCAATCCACTCAAATTTATCTTTTGGTACTTCTTCTACATTTTCAAAACTTAGGTACACTTTCAGGTAGTAATCATTGGTGAGCTCACCCGGTGTGTGGTGGTACAACTTTTTGTATTCATAGCGATAGTCGTAACGGAGTGCTGAAATATCACTCAACACAGCAGAAGCCGTTGGGAAACTACCGGCTCCTTTGCCATAGAAGAATTGCTTGTCGGCAAAGCCGCTTTCTATCACCACACCGTTGTATTCGTTGCGTACAAACGACAGGTGATCGCTGGCTTGTACAAACTGCGGCAATACGAAAGCAGCTACTTTGCCGCTCTCCAACTTCTTAGCTTGTGCCACCAGTCGAATAACGTAGTGTCTTTCTTCGGCTACCTGTGCGTCAAATGCCTGTACACTTTGAATACCGGTAAATAGAATTTTTTCGGGAGATGTAACAATGCCGTAAGCATGTACCAACAGGTTGTTCCATTTGTTCACAGCATCATAGCCTTCTACATCCAGCTTGGGATTGCTTTCTGCAAAGCCCAACTGCTGAGCCTGCAACAAGGCATCGCGATAGCTCAGTTTCTCTTCAAACATCTTGGTGAGAATGTAGTTGGTACTACCATTCACAATGGCCTGAATGCTGTGCAGCAAATCATTGTCGTAGTATTCTTCCAAATTACGAATCACCGGAATAGACGCACAAGCCGAAGCTTCGTACAAAAACGATTGTCCGGTTTGCTGTTGCAGTTGCAGCAATTCTGTCAAATGTTCTGCTATCATTTTTTTGCTGGCACTCACCACATGCTTGCCACCCAACAATGCCGTTTTTACAATGTAAAAAGCAGCGTCTGCATCATCAATCACTTCTACAATCACATTGATTGCTTCATCATTCAGCAACTCATCTCTCTCTGTGGTAAACAGCTCCGCCGGTGCATTGCGCTTCTTCTCCGGATTCTTGATACACACTCTTTTGATAGAAGCTTTTAAGGATGGCGTTTGCTTCAAAACCTGATACAAACCTTCGCCTACTACACCAAATCCAAACAGACCAATGGTCAACTGTTTATGATGATAATCGGGATGCTCAATGTGTTGTGACATATTTATATGATTTATTGTTTACGGTGTTGATGAAACTATTTGTTATCATTCAAAAATGAATCAATGGCTTTTTCAATGGTATCAAACTCCAGCAAAAAACCATCGTGCCCAAAATGGCTGCTGATGCTTAAAAACTGAGCACCGGGAATTTGATCGGCCAGGTATTGTTGTTCACTCAAGGGAAACAACACATCGCTGTCGATGCCAATCACCAAAGCCTTGGCACGTATGAGCTGCAAGGCTTCAGCCACAGTACCACGGCCACGACCAAGGTTGTGACTATCCATAGTTTTGCTCAGTGTATAATAGCTAAATGCATTGTAGCGGTTGGCCAGTTTTTCGCCCTGATAGCGTTGGTAAGATGCAGCGCCACCTACCGACTCTCCACTATTATCAACTTGCCACTGACTGTTATTCGTGGATTGCTTCAATGCATAGCCTTCGTAACTTCTGTATGAAATCAACGCCATCGCACGGGCTGCTTTCATGCCGGCAATGCCCGCCTGCGGATGCTGTTGCAACCAAGTGCCATCTGCTTCAATAATCATGCGTTGCGTAGTATTGAACGCAATACCCCATGCACTATGAATGGCATTGGTAGCAATGGGAATAATGTGCTCAAACAGTTCAGGTTCTTCAATACTCCACTCCAGCAACTGTTGGCCGCCCATGCTGCCGCCAATACCGATGTGTATTTTTTCGATACCCAAAAAACGGCGTAGCGGTTGATAGCTACGAATCAAATCACGGGTGCTGAAAAAAGGAAAATCGTGATAGTAAGGTTTGCCCGTAGCCACGTTCGTGTCAAGCGGGCCAATGCTGCCGTAGCAACTACCGGGTGTGTTTACACACACAATAAAATACTTGGCGGGATCAATGTATTTGCCGGCCCCCACCAATCCGTCCCACCACTCCTGCGGATTACTGTTGGCAGTGAGTGCATGAAAAATCCACACCACATTATTGCGTTCTGTATTGAGTTGGCCACAGGTGGTGTACGCCAAATGATATTGCGGTAGCTTTTCGCCACTTTCCAGTTCAAATCCTTTCCACTTCAGCTTCTCTGCCGGCGAACACAAATCCTGCGGTACCCGAAAAGTTTTCACTTCGCAGGGGTTTTGTGTTGTGCCGGTTTGTTTATGTGCTTCACTCATGGTAGCTACTGCAATAGATATGGTACAAAGTCACCTGCACCAATTGATGCAGGTGACTTTTTTGATTATGCAAATACTTTATCGAATGCTTGTTGAAAATCAGCTTTGATGTCTTCAATGTGTTCGATACCCACACTTACCCGCACTTGTGCCGGCAATACACCGCTTGCAGCCTGTTCGGTTTCACTCAGTTGCTCATGCGTGGTAGAAGCAGGATGAATCACCAGTGTTTTGGCATCGCCCACATTCGCCAGATTGCTGGCCAGTTGCAAGGCATCAATAAACTGCGTGGCTTTTTCTTTACCGCCTTTCAGACCCACTTGCAACACACCGCCAAAACCATTTTTCAAATATTTTTTAGCGATGGCATGGTAGGGGTTGCTTTCCAAACCGGGATACAACACATACTCCACCTGCGGATGACTTTCCAGCCACTTTGCCAGTGCCAGTGCATTTTGTACGTGGCGTTCTACACGAAGGCTAAGCGTTTCCAGTCCTTGAATAAACTGGAATGAATTGAATGGACTGATAGCCGGACCAAAGTCCCGCAAGCCTTCTACCCTTGCACGAATAGCGAATTGAATGTTTGGCAAACCCAACGGATTATTTACGCCAAACACATCTTTAAACACCAGGCCGTGGTAGCCTTCTGATGGTTCGCTAAACTGTGGAAACTTACCATTGCCCCAGTCATAATTGCCACCATCTACAATTACACCACCAATGCTGGTGCCGTGTCCGCCAATCCACTTGGTAGCACTTTCTACCACAATGTTGGCACCATGTTCGAGAGGGCGAAACAAGAAACCACCTGCAGCAAAAGTGTTGTCTACAATCAGTGGGAGATTGTGTGCTTTTGCCAGCGCAGCAAATTTTTCAAAATCAGGAATATTGAGACGAGGGTTACCAATGGTTTCGAGGTAAATGGCTTTGGTGCTGTCGTCGATGAGTGCTTCAAAGCTGTCTACATTGTCGCCGTCGGCAAAGCGGGCTTCAATGCCGAGACGTTTGAAACCCACTTTGAATTGATTGTAGGTACCGCCGTATAAATACGAGGTCGTTACAAAGTTGTCGCCGGCTTGCAAAATATTGTTGAGGGCAATGAATTGTGCCGCCTGACCGCTGGCCACGGCCAGGGCAGCAACGCCACCTTCCAATGCAGCAATGCGTTGCTCAAACACATCGGTGGTGGGGTTCATAATGCGGGTGTAAATATTGCCGAAAGCTTTCAGGCCAAACAAATTGGCGGCATGCTCGGCATTGTCGAATACGTAAGAAGTAGTTTGATAAATGGGTACAGTACGGCTCTTGGTAGTGGGGTCTACTTGCTGACCGGCGTGTAATTGCAGTGTTTCAAATCTTAACTGGCTCATGATGTTTGTGTTTTTTTTGATAAATGAAATTGCCACCCATTCCCCCACAGGTAAATAGTTACCTGTGGGAGAAAGCCGGGTGAGGGCCGCTTCAAAAACTTATCAGAGGAGTGCTTGGTAGACTTACCCGGAAGAACCTTAGTGCCGGCCGTGCCACACGTACCGGCGATTGATTCTCTGGCCACCGAAACCGGTGGTAAAGGGTACAAAAAAGCTCATCCGGATAAGTCAGGATGAGCTTGATAGTATGCTAATACGATTTGTAATCAAACTTGATCTCTGACTTATCTCTCTCCGTTCACCGGCCGAAACCAGTGTACAGGATGGAGTTGGCACCTTCTATCAGACGAGTACTCCGATAGGGTTGCCAAGGCTTCACAGGGCCATTTCCCTCTGCCTTTCTTGATAAGTTGTTTTGAAAGAACTGCCGCAAATGTAATAGGCTGCTTTCCGAATTTCCAAAACTTTTTTTGAGACTGTTGCAAAATTCAGCGTTCAAAAAAGCAGGAAAGAAAAAAATCCGCAATCGATTTCATGCTTGCAAACCCTTGTGGCACAAGGCTTCAGACAAATCAGGAGGTATGCCATTTGTTAATGTTCACTAACTTGGTGAAAATTATTTTTTCTATTTCAGCACCCGCTTCTAATTTTACCCTCGCTAATACGAAATCAATTTTGTTCTCTGATGAAAAGGGTGAGCCTAAATAGTTGTTGTTGGTAAACGGTACCGTTCTCCGTTTTACCCGCAGCATATTCAACAAAAAAACCTGAATCATCAGTACACATGAGCCAACATCAAGGAGCAGCACAACTGGCCCAATTTGAGGCCTTGCTGCAATTGAATGACCCCACTGCTACACTGGCCGCTGCTGCACATGCATGGCCGGGTGCTGTTGTATTGTCTACCAGTTTTAGTTGGGAAGATCAAATCATTACGCACCTCATTGCGGAGGCCAATTTGCCTATCGGATTGTTTACGTTGGACACTGGCCGTTTGTTTCCGGAAACCTATTCTACCTGGACAGCCACGCTGGAAAAATACCAGCTGCCCATTACCGCTTATTATCCTCAGGCCGATGGCTTACAATCCTACGTAGCGGCCAATGGTCCCAATGCCTTTTATGAATCCGTTGCGCTGCGGCAGCAATGCTGTCACATACGTAAAGTAGAACCACTGCAACGGGCACTGGCCGGTAAAAAAGTATGGATCACCGGCATTCGTGCTGCGCATTCGCCCAACCGGAATGACATGCATCAATTAGAATGGGACGCCACGCATCAGGTAGTAAAATATCATCCGCTGCTGCATTGGTCTACTGAGCAGGTAACAGACTTTATTCAACAACATCACATTCCTGCCAACCCTTTACACCAAAAAGGTTTTGTAAGCATTGGCTGCGCCCCATGTACCAGAGCCGTGCAGCCCGGCGAAGACTTTAGAGCCGGCCGCTGGTGGTGGGAAGATGCCAGCAAAAAAGAATGCGGCCTGCATGTACACAGCGCCTGATTTTAAAAAACAGCACTCACAATGTGCTATAAATACTACAGCATTCATGAGCAGTTATTCATTTGATTATTTAGACCACCTCGAGTCGGAAGCCATACACATTATGCGGGAAGTAGCCGGACAATTTGAACGTCCAGCCCTGCTGTTTAGTGGTGGTAAAGATTCTATTTGCCTGGTGCATCTCGCATTGAAAGCATTTCGCCCCGGAAAGTTTCCATTTCCGTTGGTACACATCGATACCGGTCACAACTTTCCGGAGGCACTCGCCTACCGCGATGCACTGGCTGAAAAAATAGGCGAACGTTTGATTGTACGTCAGGTTGCTGACACCATTCAGCGCCAGCAACTCACTGAACCGAAGGGCAAGTTTGCCAGCCGCAACGCTTTGCAAACCTATACACTGCTCGAAACCATTGAAGAGTTTGAATTTGATTGCTGCATTGGTGGTGCCCGTCGCGATGAAGAAAAAGCGAGGGCAAAAGAAAGAGTGTTTAGTGTGCGGAATGAATTTGGTGAATGGGATCCCAAACAACAACGCCCGGAACTGTGGAGCACTTACAATGGTCGCATTTCGAAGGGCGAAAATGTACGAGCCTTCCCCATCAGCAACTGGACAGAGTTGGATGTATGGAATTACATCCGTCGCGAAGGCATAGAACTGCCATCCATCTACTTTGCTCACGACCGTGAAGTGCTGGTGCATGACGATCAACTCATTGCTGTTTCTGATTTTATTCAAATTGAAGCAGGTGATGTGGTAGCCGTGAAGAAAGTTCGCTATCGTACTGTTGGCGATATGACTTGTACTGCTGCTGTAGAAAGCCATGCAGCAACTCTCGATGAAGTGGTGAATGAAATCATTGCCACCCGCATCAGCGAACGTGGAGAAACCCGCATCGACGACCGCGTAACCGAAGCGGCTATGGAAGACAGGAAGAAGAATGGATACTTCTAAATTCTATGATGTCTGATGTACGATGGCTGATTTTGTAACCAGCGATTCGGTGATTAACTTATAGACCAAAATCGCCGGAACATGACAAGACAAGAACTAGAAAACCGTACAAAGAAATTTCATGTAGATGTAATTAAGCGCTGTAATGATTTTCCAAAAAATGCAGCAGGCTTTGAAACAGCAAGACAACTCATCAGATCGGCAGGAAGTGTTGGAGCCAATTACAGAGCCAGCAAAAGAGCTAAGTCAACAGCAGACTTTATACATAAAATTCAGATAGTAATTGAAGAAGCAGATGAAAGTCATTATTGGTTAGAAATTGTAAAAGAATCTGAGCTAACTCAATCCGATGTATTAGATCGGTTAATTCAAGAAGCTAATGAACTGACAGCGATATTCACCGCAACCGATAAAACAGCAAAAGCAAACAGAGATAATTTGAAATCATAGTTTGATGTGTTTTCCAAATCAGACATCACACATCAGACATCAAAAAATGAACACATGGATTTACTTCGCTTTATAACCGCCGGCAGTGTTGATGATGGCAAGAGCACTTTAATTGGTCGTTTGCTGTACGACAGCAAGAGCATATTGGTAGACCAACTGGAAGCCATAGAAAGGCAAACCAAAAACAAAGCCAATGGCGAAATTGATCTGGCATTGCTGACGGATGGACTTCGTGCCGAACGTGAGCAAGGCATTACCATTGATGTGGCTTATAAATACTTTTCTACGCCCAAACGCAAATTCATTATTGCGGATGCGCCGGGCCACATTCAGTACACCCGCAACATGGTGACGGGTGCCAGCAATTCCGAACTTATTATTGTACTCATTGATGCCCGCCAAGGCGTGGTGGAACAAACTCGACGCCACAGCATTATTGCCTCGCTGCTGCGCATACCCAAAGTAGTGGTAGCCATCAACAAAATGGACCTTGTTGATTTTTCGGAAGACGTGTACAACAACATCGTGATTGACTATACACAGATTGCAGCAAAACTGGGCCTGAAAGATGTAACCTATGTACCCATTTCTGCACTCAATGGCGACAACATCGTTGACAAAACCGACAGTATGCCCTGGTATAAAGGACTGCCTTTGCTGGAGTTTTTGGAAACAGTGGAAATAGCAGAAAACATCAACCTGTCACAAGGTCGCTTTCCCGTACAGTACGTAATACGACCTCAAACAGAAGAACTGCACGACTACCGTGGTTATGCCGGCAAAATCATCAGCGGCACTTACAAAGTGGGAGAACCAGTAACGGTATTGCCAGCAGGCATTCAAACAACGGTATCCCGCATCGAACATAACTTCAAAGACGTGACAGAAGCACATGCGCCACAAAGCATTGTATTGCATCTTAAAGATGATGTAGATGTAAGCCGTGGCGATGTAATTGTACCCACCTCTTTTTTACCCAAGCAAAGCAATGAACTGGAAGTGCTGCTCTGCTGGATGGATACCAAACCCTTGCTGAGTGGCAACAAATATCAGCTGCAACTCAACAGCAGCCGGGTACGTGCCGTGGTAAAAAACATTGAGTACAAAATTGATGTGAATACGCTGGAAAACATTCGCTTTGATGGCAGTGTGAAACTCAATGAAGTTGTAAAAGCGACCATTCGTACAGCAGTAGCCCTGCCATACGACAGCTACGCCGACCTGAGAGCCAATGGTGGCGCCATCCTCATCGATGATACCAGCAACATTACTGTAGGTGCCTGCATGATTCAGTAATCAAAGACCAAAAGAATTTTTGGCATATAGCCGCATCATTATTGTTCACCTTTTTAGTGAAATCAACTTGACAACATTCACAGCACCGCCCACAGGAAAAGTCATCATTATTGGTGCCGGCCCCAGCGACCCGGAATTGCTGACGTTAAAAGCAGCCCGGCATTTGGCACAAGCCGATGTGGTACTGGTTGATCGCCTGGTCAATCCTGCCATTACGCAGCAGTTTGCACCTCAAGCCATCATTATTCCTGTTGGTAAACAATGCCGTAAAGACAAGAGTACGCCGCAACTCACCATCAACGAATTGCTGGTACACCATGCCCGCATGCACCGCAATGTGATTCGCTTAAAAGGCGGTGATATCAGCATTTTCAGCAACATCCTCGATGAACTAGAAACACTCGAAGCCCACCAGATTGCTTTCGAGCTGGTGCCGGGAGTAACAGCAGCATTAGGCACTGCCGCTGTGGCTGGCGTTCCACTTACAGCAAGAAATATTTCGAGAGGTGTTCGTTTTCTAACCTACTATAACCATGATGCCGTAGATGAAGCCGAATGGCAAAACCTTGCCAACACCAGCGACACATTGGTGTTTTACATGAGTGGCGAAACCTGTTTCACCCTTGCGGAAACACTGATGGCACATGGCAAAAAAGGAGACACACCTATATTACTGGCAGAGCAAGCCACAACGCCGTTGCAACAGTTTCAGTTGAGCACACTCGCCAATTGTAGTAACGAATGGCAGCAGCATCGCTTTCTATCACCGGCATTACTCATCATTGGCGAAGCTGCACAACTGCACAAGCGTTTCATGTGGACCAGCAACGCACAAACCAATACAGAATTTTTTGATCCGGTAACCGTGATACCAACATTACCTGCAGCTAAGCCTGCTGAAACCGTTACCATAGTTCGTTAATCCATCTCAATTACTCCATCATGTTGGCTCCCGCAAAATTGCAACAATTACATGCCCTCATTGACCAAAGCACTTCGGAAGAGTGGTTGTGGATGAGTGGCTACCTCGCAGGATTGGCCAGAGGAAACGACGCTGCGCAACTGCCGCCTGCAAGTAATAAAGCCACTGCAAATGGCACCGTAACCGTACTCTATGGCACAGAAACCGGCAACTCCAAAAAAGTGGCCACTACCCTCGCCGGCAAACTGAAACAAGCCGGAAGAAAAACAAAATTAGTTGCTGCCGAACAATACAAACTGCAACAACTGAGTGCTGAAGAAACCTTGCTCATTGCCATCAGCACACAAGGTGAAGGCGAGCCGCCTACCAACGCAAAAGTATTGTATGATTACTTGCATCAATTGCAAACACCATTGCAGGGCTTGCAATATGCGGTGGTTGCCTTAGGCAGTAAATCATACCCTTTATTTTGTCAGGCCGGCATTGATGTGGATGCACAGCTCAAAAGACTGCAGGCCACAGCCATCGCTCCCATTGCGCTATGCGATGATGATTATGAACCCGTAGCCGATGCGTGGATGAGTAATGTACTCACTGCATTGCAACAGCAGGCACCGGTAGCAAAACCTGCAGCAGCAGTGGTTTCGGTACAAAGCAGTGGCAAAAAAACGTTCACCGCTACTCTCGGTGTCAATCAATTGCTGAACGATACCGGCAGTAATAAAAAGGTGCACCATCTTGAATTTGATTTACCCGAAGAGCTGGTGTATTTACCGGGAAACGCCGTGGGCGTTACCCCGCATAACTCCGCTTCCGTTGTAGCACAAATCATTCAACTGCTACAGGTACAACCCGATGCTATCTTTAGTTTCAAACAGCAATCAGCATCAGCCAAACACTTGCTCACACAGGTCGTTAGCATTTCTCACCTTACTACCGCTGTGGTAAAAAAATATGCGCAACTCATTCAAACAGACATTCCAGACACCCGCATCGATTTGTTTGATTTGCTGCGCATTTATCCTTGGCCTTCAGAGTTTGCCCCGCAACAACTGTTTGACATTCTCAACCCTATTACACCAAGACTCTACACCATTTCTTCATCACCCAACACCCACCCTGGGCAAATTCATTTAACGGCAGCATTGCATGAATTTGATACAGAAGAAGGCAGCAAACATGGCTTTGGCTCTACTTATGTAACGCAACTCAAACCGGGCACCAAAGTGGACATGTTCCTGCATCAGCAAAAACATTTTCAGATTCCCCGCTCCGATCGTCACCTCATAATGCTGGCTTATGGCACAGGCATAGCACCGTTTCGCAGTATGGTGGCAGAAAGAGATGCCACGGGAGCCAGCGGTAAAAACTGGTTGCTGTTTGCAGAAGAAAACCGGGTAACCGATTTCTATTACCAAAGCGAATGGCAGAGCTTGCACGAAACCGGCAGCCTGCATCAATGGCATGTAGGTTTTTCTACCAATACACAGCAACAAAAATCATTGCCACAATTGGTACTGGAGCATGAAGAGCAACTGTGGCAATGGCTGAACAGTGGTGCGTATGTATTCATTAGTGGAGAAAAAGCTGTAGCCGGTAAACCAGTAGAGGAAGCCTTGTTGCAACTCATTGCCCGCAAACAACAAAGCAGTGAAGAAGCTGCTGCCAACTATTTGAAAGAGCTGGCCAAAGAAGGCCGCTACGCAAAAGAGTTGTATTAATTCATTCTATCCATTTCATAAGCAGCATACATGAAACCATCACCGGTTGAAAAAATAAAAAAAGAAAGTCAGGGACTGCGGGGCACACTCACAGAAGCGCTGCAAAATGATTTGACAGGCGCCGTGAGTGAAGCCGATTTGCAGGTCATCAAATTTCATGGCATGTACCTGCAAGACGACCGCGACAGAAGAGAAGAACGGGCCGCCAAAAAACTGGAACGCCTCTACTCTTTTATGATTCGCCTTCGCCTGCCTGGCGGTACTTTAACTGCTGACCAATGGTTGGCAACGCATCATATAGCCGGCGAACATTCTACAGGCGTTATCAAAATCACCACTCGACAAACCATACAATTACATGGCTTGTTGAAGTCAGACATCAAACCAACGATACAGGCATTTAATGCCGCCCAATTAGACAGCATTGCTACCTGCGGCGACATCAACCGAAACGTTGCTGCCAGTTCGCATCCTGCATTCTCTCCCATTCATGCACAAGTGCATGCCTATGCCGATAAAATCAGCAGCCTGCTCATGCCCAAAACAAGGGCTTACTATGAAATATGGCTGGATGAAGAAAAACTAGCCGATCGTTCGGAAGAAGATCCCCTGTACCAAGACCGTTATCTGCCGAGAAAATTTAAAATCGGCATTGCCATTCCACCCAACAATGATGTGGATGTGTATACGAATGATTTGGGATTGATTGCCATCATCGAAAACAATGAGTTGATTGGTTTCAACATTGCCATTGGTGGCGGCCTTAGCCAAACCCATGGCAATACAGCCACTTACCCTCGATTGGCCAGCACCATTGGTTTTGTGGCAGGCGAAGAAAACACCCTGAAAGTGATTTATGAAATACTGACGGTGCAAAGAGATTATGGCAACCGCAGCGATAGAAAACTGGCCCGTTTAAAGTATACCGTTGACAACCTTGGCCTCGATAAATACAAAGCCGAAGTAGAACGCAGGAGTGGCGTCACCATTGAACCCGCTAAGCCGGTACAGTTTGATGCCCGGCAAGATTTGTTTGGCTGGCAGCAAGCCACCAATGGATTGTGGTATTATACTGTGTTTGTAGAACATGGCCGTGTAACGGATGATGCCAACGCAGCTACCAAAACTGCTTTGTATGAAATAGCCAAAACAGGCAAATGCAATTTTCGTTTTACCAGCAATCAAAACGTGATTGTGGCTGATGTGCAGGAGCAAGACAAAGCCGCTATTGATGCATTGCTGGAACAATTTTCTGTGAAAGCCTTTACAGAATACAGCAGTGCAGTTCGCAAAAACAGCATGGCTTGTGTTGCCTTCAATACATGTCCGTTAGCATTGGCAGAAGCGCAACGGTATCTGCCTTCACTCATTTCCAAAATAGAACCGCTGTTGGAGAAACATGGCTTGCAAGAGGAAGAAATCATTGTTCGCATGACGGGCTGCCCCAATGGCTGCGGTCGTTCGCCAGCTGCTGAAATAGGATTTATCGGCACGGCGTATGGCTTGTACAATTTGCATATTGGTGGCGATAGAATTGGCAAACGCCTGAATGTAAAATACCAGGAAAATGTAGACGAAGCGAGTATTTTACAAGAGCTTGACGCATTGTTTGCAACGTATGTGCAGCAAAAGCAACCCAACGAAAATTTTGGCGATTTCAGTTATCGCTTTGTTCAAAACAGCAGTAAGTAAGATGAGTGCGAAATTGTTGATAGAAGATGAAGTGGCCTCTGCCAAGGAATCCAACCCATTGTTTCCGGTGTTTGTAAAACTGGAACAAATGCGGGTGCTGGTAATTGGTGCCGGTCCTGTGGGTACAGAAAAACTACATGCCATTTTGAGCAATTCGCCCCGTACCAACATTACGGTACTGGCCGAAGTATTCAGCCTGGGCATGCAGCAGTTATTGCAGCAGCATCCGCATATTCAACAGCTGCAGGCATCTTATTCTCCTGATCATCTTTCCCTTGCTGATGTAGTGATGGTGGCGGTAAATAACCGAGCACTTGCAGAAGACATTTACCATGAAGCCAAGCAACAGCACAAATGGGTAAACGTGGCAGACACACCCGACCTCTGTGATTTTTACTTATCGTCTGTGGTAAAAAAAGGACAGGTAAAAATTGCGATTTCTACCAACGGAAAATCGCCCACACTCGCCAAGCGTTTGAAAGAAGTATTGCATGACAGCCTGCCCGACGAGTTAGATGCATTGGCCAACAACCTGCATCAGGTACGCAGCAAACTCAGCGGCGATTTTGATAAGAAAGTAAAACAGCTAAATAAAATCACCGCCTCTTTGCATGTAGATGAATCGAAAGACCAACGTAGCCGGTGGTTCAATATTGCCCGCTGGTCGTTGATTGTGTTTGCCTCCATGCTCATTGGTCATTTCATTTTTTCCTACATCCCTTTTCAGGCATTGGCCGATGGCAGTATTGATTTGTATTTACAGCTCGATAACAACTTTGGCTGGATATTGCTGGCAGGTTTTCTCGCCCAAATTATTGATGGTTCATTGGGTATGGGCTATGGCATCACATCTGCTACCATCATGCTTTCCGCAGGAGTACCACCGGCTGCCATGAGTGGCAGCATACACACAGCAGAAATGTTTGCCAGCGGCGCCAGCGGATTGAGCCATTACCGTTTTGGCAACGTCAATAAAAAACTATTCAAAGCCATTGTGATACCAGGTGTTATTGGAGCAGTGGTTGGTGCCTGGTTGTTGGTAGAATTTGGCGAAAGCCATGCTCAATACCTGCGCCCCATGATGGCATGTTACACCTTGTTTTTGGGTGTGAAATTTATTTTCAATGCTTTTAAAACAACGGTACCCAAAAAGAAATTCAAGCACTACAAATTGTTAGCCGGCACCGGTGGTTTCCTTGATTCTTTTGGCGGCGGTGGCTGGGGGCCCATTGTTACCAGCACCCTCATCAACCGTGGTCGTACACCCAAGTACGTGATAGGTACCGTAAGCTTGACCGAATTTTTTGTTACGCTCAGTAGTGCCTTCGCCTTTTTTATCATGATAGGCGTGAGCCATTGGCAAGCGATTGTCGCACTCATCATTGGCAGTCTTATTGCCGCCCCAATTGCTGCAAGGCTGGCAGGCAAAATGCCCCGCAAAACAGCCTTCTTATTGTTGGGTTGTTTGGTGATTGTATGGAGCACCAAAATCCTCATTAAAATTTTCTAAGAATTTATTTTCAAAGAATTTGTTTTGTTCACTGTTTTAATGAACATTTGAAATCTCATAAAACGATGGTTTATTAACCATCGATAATATCTCCATTTCTTTTATTAGCATATCGAAAAACATGAATCAACAACACACATCATTTTTGTTCACTGTTTTAGTGTACTTTAAAAAATTTACACTAGCGGTATTCTTCATTATTGCAGCCAATATTGCTTTCGCACAACTAAACGGCTCTGTTCAAATTAGTGGACGGGTAGTAAATGAATCCGGCAGTCCGCTGGAAGGCGTTAGTATTGTATTGAAAGGCGGTACGCAAGGTACAGCGTCAGACTCTGCAGGCAACTTTTCATTCATCATCAACCAACGCTTTCCGTTTACCCTTGTATTTACCAGTGTCGGGTATGCGCCATACCAGTTGGAAGTACGGAATGCCCGATCGAATGTGGCAGTACAACTTACAACGCAAACCTTTATTGCCAACGAAGTAGTGGTTACCGCCAGTCGTGCCGAGGAATCGAGATTGAAGTCGCCGGTAGCTATTGAAAAGCTAAGCATACGGGCCTTGAAAGAAACACCAGCACCCTCCTTTTACGATGCATTAGCCAATGTAAAGGGTGTACAACTCACCACGTCTTCCCTTACGTTTAAAGTGCCCAATACCCGTGGCTTTAATAATCCTAACAACTTTCGATTTATGCAAGTTGTAGATGGGGTTGATATGCAGGCCGCTACGCTGGGTGTGCCACTGGGCAATACTATTGGTCCAACAGAACTAGACATTCAATCAGTAGAAATTACACCGGGTGCAGCTTCAGCTTTGTATGGTATGAATGCCATCAATGGCATGGCCAATCTCATCACGAAAAGCCCTTTCAATCATCGTGGGTTGAGCTTTTACCAAAAGCTGGGAGTAAACCATGTAGATGGCAAAGACCGCGACCCAAGTATTCTTACAGAAACTGCCGTTCGCTGGGCTGATGTGATTGGTGAAAAATGGGCGTATAAAATCAATTTCAGTTATCTGAAAGGAACCGATTGGGTAAGCAGCACCGCTACCGATCAAAACACGGCTGCTAACAGTCGCTTTCCGGAGCTCAATGGCATTGGCAACAACCCCGGCTATGATGCATGGAACAAGTATGGCGATGAAAACAACAACAATGTTTCTGTACAAGTAAGGTACAACGGTCGCAATGAAACGTTTAATGTGCGGAGAACAGGTTATTGGGAAAAAGATCTGGTGAGCCCTACCGTTGAAAACCTGAAGTTTGATGCCGGACTTCACTATAAAATCAATCGCAACCTCGAAGCCTCTTACGCCTATCGCATTGGCGAAATGGATGGCATATTTCAGCGGGGAAATAAAATTCAATTGGATGGCGTAGTGGTGCAAAACCACAAGCTTGAATTAAAAGGAAAAACCTTTTTTGTACGAGGCTATGTGAGCATTGAAAATACAGGGAACAGTTACAATCTGAAACCACTCAGCGACAATCTTGATTTGACGCACTTAAGCAATGCCCAATGGGCCAGCAAATTTGCAGGCAGTTTACAAAGCTCCATTGATGGCGGCACATCCCTTGCTGAAGCCATGCGCCAGGCAAGACTGGTAGCCGATGCGGGCCGTGTAGAACCGGGCACACCGGCTTTTGAGCAACTCAAACAAACCATTGTCGGCATCAACAATTGGGACCATGCCAACCTGGTGCCTGCAGTACCCAATGCCCCGGCTACCGGTGGTGCGTGGCTTACGCAGAAAAGCCGCATTTACCATTTCGATACGCAATGGGATTTGAGTGATGAAATCAAATTTGCCAACCTGTTGGTGGGTGCCGATTGGCGTACATACGAAGTGATTCCTGATGGCAACAACTTTGTTGACTTCAGCAAGCCATTGGATAAACGTACCACACCCGGTGGCAACAATGTATACTATCATAAATACGGCGTGTTTGCACAATTGAGTAAAGCATTCTTCAAAGACAAACTGAAACTCACCGCATCAGCAAGGGTAGATCAGAACCTCGAATTCAATCCGAAGTTCAATCCACGCATTGCCGCTATTTGGTCGGTTACACCAAAGCAAACCCTGCGGGTTTCCTTTCAAAACGGATTTCGCTTCCCTGCTTTGTTTGAAGCACTCAGCTATGTCAACAACGGTAATGTGCGAAGAGTGGGTGGATTGGCTTACATCAATGAAGGATTGGGCTATCTGGAAAACAGCTACACTCTGGCAAGTGTGAATGCATTCAACAATGCCGTAAACAGAGATGTAGACAATGGAACAGCACGAAATACGGCTGCACTCAACAATCGCAATCTGTTGTCTATTACCAACCTTTCACCTACCCGTCCGGAAAGAGTCAATTCATTTGAAGCTGGTTACAGAAGTATTTTACTCAACAACAAACTTACCATTGACGTAGATGTGTATTTCAATGTGTACGATGGATTCCTCGGACAAGTAGAGGTAGCAGTGCCATCAACAGACAAAGTAGGTACAGATGCTTCGGTGCTGGATATGCTGAGCAGCAACCGGGCAAGGCAAATTCGTTATCGGGTGTATACCAATGCCAAAAATCAATATACCAGTTATGGTGCGGCTGCGGGCATCACCTACAACTTTTATAAGACCTACACATTTAGTGCCAATGCCAACTACAACAAACTGAAAGAAAATGAAAGCAGCGATGTTTTTCTCACTGGCTTCAATACACCAGACTGGGTTGTAAATGTGTCGTTTGGCAACCGCGAAGTGGTGAAGAATGTTGGCTTCAATATTGTGTGGCGTTGGCAAAATGCTTTCAACTGGGAAAGCCCCTTGGCAATAGGTCGTGTGGAAGCCAACCAGCAGGTAGATGCACAAGTGAACTATCGCATTCCAAAACTGCATGCGACCATCAAACTGGGCGCCAGCAACCTGTTCAACAACCGTTACATCCAATATGCAGCCGGACCTACCATCGGCGGTTTGTATTACACATCCGTTACGCTGGATGGCTTGTTCAAATAACTTAAAAATATTGCGTGAATGAACGGCACGCATGTTTTCACTAGCAGTTTTAAAGCCCGCTGTTTCTACAGTGGGCTTATTTTTACCGCTGTAAATGCTGCTACTTTTTCTTTCGCTTTTTAGCTTGCTGACGCTGTTCATTTTCAGCAATCAGTTTTTTAACGGCATCCATATCTGTTGCAGCTGATGCCGACAAATCAATCATGTCGTTGTAATCGCCTTTCGAAATATCAATGACATCTATTTTTTGCCCGATGAATTTTTCTACCGCGGCCAGCAGGGGCTTTTCTTCTTCGCTGCAAAAAGAAAGGGCATAACCTTTTTCCATACCACGACCTGTACGGCCTACGCGGTGTACATAGTTTTCGGCTACATCAGGTATATCGTAATTGATAACGTACTCCACTTTTTTGATATCAATACCTCTTGCACTTACATCAGTAGTAATGAGTACTTTGATGGTACCATCCGCAAATTGCTTCAACGCTTCAAAGCGTTCATCCTGTTCTTTATCACCATGTATCACGGCTGTTTTCAACCCTACTCTTTCCATGGCTTTCTGCACCCGTTCGGCACGTACCCGTGTACGTACAAACACCAGTATTTTACTATCGGGATTTTGCTGTATGGTACGCTCCAGAAAAAAACGTTTGTCATCCATGGCAATGTTGGCCACTGTGTGTGTTACGTTACGGCTCACTGTATTCTGCGGACTCACTTGTATGCGAATAGGATTACGCACCAATGAGTAAGCCAGGTCTTTTATTTCTTCGTTGATGGTAGCAGAAAAAAACAAGGTTTGATGCTCCCGTGGCAGTCGGCGCTTTACATCTTTAATGTCACGCATAAAACCCAAAGCCATCATTCTGTCTGCTTCATCCAGCACCAGTATTTCTGCCGCTTCAATGTTGATGTGCTGCTGTGCAATCAAATCAAACAATCGGCCGGGTGTAGCAATCAGTACATCAATACCCGCTTGCAGACGGGCTATTTGTTTGTCTTGCTCTACACCGCCTACCACCGCCATTACCTGTGCCGTAGTGCCTTTGGCAATGCTGCAAAACACTTCATGAATTTGCATGGCCAGCTCACGGGTAGGCACCATTACCAATGCCCGCACACCAGTTGCCCGGCGTCTGCTGGTGAGTATGTGCTGCACTAGCGGAATGGCAAAGGCAGCGGTTTTGCCCGTGCCGGTTTGCGCAATGGCCAGCACATCTTCGCCCTTCATAATACTGGGCATGGCTTTGTACTGAATATCGGTTAAACGGTTAAAACCCAACGCAGCAAGGTTGGTTTTTATAGCGGGCAAAATGGGATACTTCTCAAATTTCATGTGGGGCAAAGGTAACGGTTCGGGCTGACGACGGACTACCGACTACCGACCACGGACTACGGGCTACCGACTGTCCTGCCTAAAACAACCTTCCCTGCTCTCCCGGCCGGCGAAATCGGCTGCTGTCGAGGTTCCAGCGTTCAGCATTGAGACCATAACGTTTGTTGTATTGCAGAAACTGCTGCCGCACCAATTCAGCCACCGGCCCTTCGCCCCGCATGCGGATACCAAAGCGACTGTCATTCACTTTGCCACCGTGTGCATGTTCAATTTGGTGCCACACTTTATCGGCCCTGTCGGGAAAGTTTTTATACAACCAATCATGAAACATCAGCTTCACCGATCCGTTGAGCCGGATGAATGTGTAAGCACTAAACACGGCACCATTGTCGGCAGCAGCCTTTATGATATTGGGCATTTCATGATCGTTGAGGCCCGGTATCATGGGGCCGAGCATTACGCCCATGCGTACACCCGCATGGCTCAGTTCATTAATCAGCCGCAAACGCTGTGTGGCCGTGGTAGTGCGGGGCTCCATTACCCGCCGCAAATCTTCGTTGAGGCTGGTGATACTTACCAAAATGCTGATGAGATTTTTGGCCGCCATTTCCTGCAGTAAATCTTTATCCCGCAGCATGCCGGCATTTTTGGTAATCATACCCACGGGTTGGTTAAACTCGTTGCATACTTCCAGCAGCTGGCGGGTAAGCCGAAAGCGCTGCTCTGCCGGCTGGTAGCAATCGGTATTGCCACTCAGACTAATGGGCGTCGCATCCCACTTGGGATGCAGCAAAAATTTGCGCAGCAGCTGCGGTGCATTTTTCTTCACAATAATCTTGCGTTCAAAATCGAGACCGGCGCTGTAACCCCAGTATTCATGGGCATTGCGGGCATAGCAGTAAATGCAGCCGTGCTCACAACCCTGGTACGGATTCATGCTGTAAAACATGCCTACATCAGGACTGTCTACTTTATTCACCAGCGTTTTGGCGTTGTCTTCCAGATACACCGTGGCTTCGTTGGCTACGGTCCATTCATCAATGGCTTCGATGTGTTCCTGCACCCGGTGATTTTTCAAAAACCGGTTGGGCGTATTGATTTGTGCGCCACGCCCTTTTACGTACGGCGTAGCAGTCGCATCGGCAGCGGCTGGCTTGGGGCGGGCATTGGGGTGTTGTTGCTGGGGCATGTGGTTAAAACAAGAGGGTTTGTACCGGCGGTGCCGCTACCGGGTGGGCAGCAAATGCAAAGCGGGCCAGTAGCGAAAATTGTGTTGCCTGTGGGGGCCGCTTCAGCAGCAGGGCTTCGCTGGCTACGAAGCTGCCGCTGAATGGCGTGTGCCGGTATTGCCGCCAGCCTTTTTCATATTGCCAGGGCTGTAGCTGCCGGGCCAGTGTGAGGTAAGGGTCTGCCATGTAATGCGCTTTATTAAACTGGCTCAGCCGCAGCATCGATTGCAAAGGCAGCAGCAGCTGCAGCAATTGCAGAATGCCATTTTTAGTAGCCACCTGCACAAATACCGTATGCGTGGGCAGGTTGCCAAAGCCATGCAGCTGCACCAAAAAAGGCGCCTGATGACAGAGCAAATCCTGCAGTCGCTTTTGCAATGCCGCTTCGCTCATGGCAAACTGCTGAAACCGCATCAGCAGAATCGTAGGTTCATCAGCCACCGCATCGGGGCACTGGTATTGCTGCGCAAAATCCTGCTTCAATTGCAGCAACTGCCCGTACAAATCGGGGTGTGGCTGCAGCACCAATCTGTAGTCCGTGAGGGGCAATGCATAGCGGCTGCTGCGTACAGCAGGCTTGCGTTCATGCGCCGGGTAAGCTGCCATACATTAGTGTTTGTGCTGGTGAATGGAATACGTAACCACACCCCAGGTTTGAAAATCGCAGAACTCGGTGAGCTCTACATCTTTGTGCCGCTTGTGCTCGGCACACAGCCAGGCTTTGTTGAACTGCTGTTTGTAGCGCCGCACCATCAACTCTCCGTTGAGGATGGCCACAATAATTTTGCCACTGGCCACTTTAATGCTGCGGTCTACCAGCAGCACATCGCCGGCATAAATGCCCGCCCCTTCCATGGCATCACCCGCCATGCGAAAGAAAAACGTAGCCGGTTTGTTGCGTATCAACTGCTCATTCAGGTCGATGCCCCGCTCCATATAGTCGTCGGCGGCGGCACCAAAACCTGTGGCATTGGCCGTTTTCACATCCAGCTGTGTAAAGGCCTTTGTGCCCCGGTAGGCACTCTCATGCAGGGTTTCCTCATCCATGGTACTTCCAATTGTTGCGCTAAATTATTTAGTATTTTTATACTCAAATAATTAGTTTTGCAAAATAGTTGTACACAGGGTTAGTAGCGGCACCGCTCCGGTGGAGTGGCTGGCCGGGCGGCTCCGTGCATCCTCTTTTTTGTATGAAAGCCATCGTTGATTGCAATAGTTTTTACTGCTCCTGCGAACGCCTGTTTAAACCCAAACTGGCGCAGCAACCCGTAGTGGTGCTCAGCAACAACGATGGTTGCATCATTGCCCGCAGCGACGAAGCCAAGGCATTGGGCGTAGGCATGGCAGCGCCGTATTTTCAAAACAAGCACCTGATAGAGCAGCACAATGTGGCGGTATTTTCCAGCAACTACAACCTGTATGGCGATATGAGCTGGCGGGTAATGGAAACCCTGCGCCAGGCCGTGGGCCCCGATAAAGTAGAAGTGTATAGCGTAGACGAAGCGTTTATTGACCTTGATGACGACATGAGTACTGCCACGCTCCACGCATTTACGATGAACCTGCGCCAACAGGTAGAACAGTGGACGGGCATTAAAGTATCCATTGGTGTGGCGCCCACCAAAGTGCTGAGCAAGGTAGCCAACCGGCTGGCTAAAAAAAACAAAGCCATCACGAACTGTGTATTGGTGCTGAACACCGAACGCCGCATACAACAGGCCCTCGAAAAAACAGCCGTGGAAGATGTGTGGGGCGTAGGCCACCGCTATGCGCAAAAGCTACAACGCATGAACATTACAACGGCCTGGCAGCTGCGCCAGCAAAACCTGCTGTTTGCCCGCAACCACCTCGGTGGCGTGGTGGGCGAACGCCTGCTGCGGGAGCTGCAGGGCCAGCCGGTGCTGGGCATGAAAGAAGAACTAAAGGTAAAGAAAATGATTGCCACCACCCGCATGTTTGGCCAAACCGTAACCGACCTGCAAAGCATTAAAGAAGCGGTGGCTACCTACACCAGCCGGGCGGCCGAAAAGCTGCGCCGGCAGCATGGTGCAGCCGGAAGCATCAGTGTATTTGTGATACCCAAAGAGCCACCGGCAGCCGATGGCCGCTTTAGGCACGGGCCCACCATCAGCAACTACATGGTATTGCCCGTAGCCACTTCCGTTACCCACGAATTAATCAAACCTGCCGTGCAAATGGTAGAAGCCCTCTACGAGCCAGGCAGGGCCTACAAAAAAGCAGGTGTACTACTCAGCGATATTGTGCCCGACACTGCCGTGCAACGCAGCCTGTTCGACCATGCCATGGACGACCGCAGCCGCAAACTCATGGACATGATGGATAACATCAACTTCAGCCAGCGCAACGATGTGCTGAAATACGCTGCCGGCGGCACCACCCGCAACTGGAAGATGCAGCAAAACTTCCACAGCCCGAGGTATACTACGCGGTGGAATGAATTGTTTGAGATTGGATGATAGCTAAACTGTTTGTGGCTTGGGGTTTGTAGTTGTGTTTTAGTAGTAGGGCTGATAACACCCGTAACTACTAAAAAGACGAACAGTTTTTAACCCCGCTTCCTTTCATAAATTATCTATCCTCCCTGAATACAGCAATCTGCTTATTCAAAGAACTTCTGTACCCAAAAGCCTACGTGTGAAATAAATTCCTTCCCTTTAAACCAAAGAGAAACAGAGAACCAAAGACTTTTGCGAAGACAATAAAACATCTAAGCCTCTGTGCGAAAAAAATCTCCTCTATGCGCCCCGCCATTACCAGAACCGTTTGGGTACTATCGTTGGTGAGTTTGTTTACCGACATGGCCAGCGAAATGCTGTACCCCATAATGCCAATTTATCTCAAATCCATTGGTTTTTCCATTGTGGTGATAGGCATTTTGGAAGGGGTGGCCGAAGCCACTGCAGGGTTGAGCAAGGGTTATTTCGGCAAGCTATCCGACAGCAGTGGCAAGCGGGTACCTTTTGTACAAATGGGCTATGCACTGAGTGCCCTTTCTAAACCCATGATGGCGATGTTTGTATATCCATTGTGGATTTTTACGGCCCGTACCATTGACCGCCTGGGCAAGGGTATTCGTACCGGTGCCAGAGATGCCCTGCTATCCGATGAAGCTACTCCGGCTACCAAGGGCAGGGTGTTCGGCTTTCACCGCTCAATGGATACACTGGGAGCTGTGTTGGGCCCCGCCGCAGCCTTGCTGTACCTCTACTTTTGGCCACAGGATTACAGTACCTTGTTTTACATCGCTTTCATCCCCGGTCTGTTGGCCGTTATTGCTTCTTTTATATTGAAAGAAAAAAAACAGCCGCGGCAGCCTTCTCATCAAAAAGTACCATTCCTTTCCTTGTTTCATTACTGGAAAGAAAGTCCTGCTGCGTACAAGCAACTGGTTGCAGGCCTATTGCTGTTTACCTTATTCAACAGCTCCGACGTGTTTCTGTTGCTCAAAGCCAAAGATGCCGGCCTCAATGATGCGCAGGTAATTGGTGTGTATATTTTTTACAACCTGGTGTATGCATTGCTGGCGTATCCCATTGGCATACTGGCCGATAAAATAGGTTTGAAAAAGATTTTTATCTTCGGACTTGTACTGTTTGCCATCGTTTATCTGGGCATGTCTGTAAGCAGTAATCTGTATGTTTTTGCAGGCTTGTTTCTACTCTATGGTGTTTATGCCGCTGCCACTGAAGGCATAGTCAAAGCATGGATATCCAACATTGTACCCCAAAAAGAAACAGCCACTGCCATTGGTTCTTTTGCCGGTTTGCAAAGCATCGGCAGCCTGCTGGCCAGTACCCTTACCGGATGGCTGTGGTTTCAGTTTGGCGCTGGCGTTGCCTTTACTATCACTGCTGTGGTTACGCTGCTGGTGGTGGTGTATTTAAGTACTACTCCTTCGCCCAACAAATAATAAAGAGCCATCTTCATTAGCTCAAGCTAAAATTCCAATAAACACTTTGTTTCAGCTCAGCGAAAAAAATTCTCCCGTTTACACCGCAGAGAAACAGTGAACGCAAAGAGGCTGTGCCGAAGGCAACAAAACCTCCGTGCTCTCTGCGTCCTCTCCCGCCTGCTGCGGCACAAGTTGTGCGAAATAAATCTCCCGTTTAAACCGCTGCGAAACAGTGTACGCAGAGCCATTTTGCCGAAGGCACACAACCTCCCTGACCTCCTTAGCTCTGTGCGAAAAACCTCCCCGCCCTACTTCGGCAAATTCCGCAGCATAAATGCCCGTATGTTACCACCCATGATCTGTTCTATTTCGGGGCGGGAGAAGCCTTGCTGCTGCAGTGCCGTTACAATCAGCGGTGTGCCCGTTACGGCGAAGTGCATTTCAAAAGCACCATCCCAATCGGAGCCGAGGGCCACTTTATCTACCCCAATTCTATCGGCCACATAGCGAATGCTTTTGGCAGTAGCCACGGCATCCTTGCCACACACGGCGGTTTCCCACAGACCAATACCAATGAGCCCGTTGCGGCGGCCGATGGCATCAATTTGTGCATCACTCAGGTTGCGTTGGTTATCACATACACCACGTACACCTGTGTGCGACACCAATACAGGTCCGTTGTGTTCGGTGAGTACATCGCTGATGGTTTGCGGCGATGCATGTGCCAGATCCACAATCATGTGCAGGCTATCCATTTTGCGTAGCAGTTGCCGGCCCTTGGTCGTAAGACCGCCTTTTTGCATACCATGTGCCGAGCCGGCCCATTCATTGTCGAAGAAGTGGGTGAGCCCGATGTAGCGTACACCAGCTTTGTAAAACAGGTCGAGGTTGCTGAGGTCGTTTTCCAAGCAATGCGCCCCTTCCAGTCCCAGCATGCCTGCCGTAAGCTGGCGGTTGGCGGTACGGTCTTGAAAGTATTGCTGCAATTCTGTTTGATTCGTAATTACCCGAAACACACCGTTGGAAGCGGCGGCAAAATCGTGCAGGTTTTGGCACTGACCGAGGGCTCTTTCTTTTACTCCAAACCACCACGATGGCGACCGCAGCTGCGCAAAACTGAGCAGCCCTATTTGGTCGGAGCTGGCATCGTTTTGCTCAATGTTGATGCCTGCGGGCACTTTGCTCACCACCGTAAAAACCTGCAAAGCCATGTTGGCTTGCTGCATGCGGGGAATGTCTACATGGCCGTGATCACTTTCTTTGAGCAGGTTGCGGTCCCACAGCAGGGCATCGCAATGCAAATCGGCAATGAACGGAATGGAATCGTACCAGCTGTTTTTGGCAAATGGACCTTTGATGCTCACTTTGTTTTTAGAGCGGTCGATAATGCCCGGT
Source organism: Phnomibacter sp. (assembly GCF_036803085.1). Classification (NCBI taxonomy): domain Bacteria; kingdom Pseudomonadati; phylum Bacteroidota; class Chitinophagia; order Chitinophagales; family Chitinophagaceae; genus Phnomibacter; species Phnomibacter sp. The sequence goes on from NZ_DAIRUZ010000007.1 coordinate 229,346, forward strand.
GCCAGTGCAAAAAACAGGATGGCAACAATGGCCAGTACCCCGCTGGTAATTTTCAGGAACTTTTTCATGTGGTAGTGGAATGCGGTGCTAAGATGGTGGAGTTTGAATTACTTTTTCCATTCTTCTACAGATGATGAATATGATGACTTCCCATTTCTTTCGCCGATCTCATCAAACAACCCGGTTTTATCAGCAGCATTGTTACTTTCTTTTTCTTGAAAAAAAGAAAGTAACCAAAGAAAATTCAAGGCAAACCCGACGCCTCCGGCCGTTTTGCCCAGCCAACGCCTCCCCCTGTTTAACTGTAAACTTAATAGGCCATTGTTCCTCCAGTGCCATAGCAAAGCTTAATACCAACACATTCCAACATCCGTATTACAGGGTATGGCTGCCGTTGATTTGGCAGATATCTTTGGAAAATGAGCAGCAACAATTCTTCGGCACGGGCCATCATTTTGTTTGATGGTGTATGCAACCTCTGCAGCAGCAGTGTGCAGCAGGTACTTACGCATGATGCTGCGGGTTATTTTCAGTTTGCTTCTTTGCAAGGTGCTGCCGGCCAGCAATTGCTGCAGCAGCATGGACTGCCGCTCACCGATTTCAATTCTTTTGTACTGATAGAAGATGGCGTGGTGTACACCCGCTCTACCGCTGCGCTGCGGGCCGCCCGGCACCTGCGGGGTTATAAGTGGTTGTACCCGTTGATAGTGGTGCCGCGTTTCCTTCGTGATGCTGTGTACAATCTGGTGGCCCGCAACCGCTATCGCTGGTTTGGCCACAAAAATGAATGCTGGCTGCCCCGGCCGGAGTGGCGCAGTCGTTTTCTCGATTAAGCCTGCTGATCGCCTTCGGTAATTTCCCGCTGAATGATGCGGGCAAACTTTTTTTGGTGGCGCTGCCATTGCCAAAAGCTGAGTGCGATGGCACCAACCAATGCTACACTACCCAATCCGGTAATGAGTGGCAGTGTTACAAATCGCAGGCCTGAAAACAGCCAACCGGCAATACCCAACATAAACAAAACCATGAAATAGCCAAACGTATAAATGGCTACAAACGAGGCTTTGCCACCTTTGCGTTGTTCTTCCCAATTGCGGATAAAACGGCGTTCTTCTGTACTGATAGACATGTGAAATGAATGGGTGCGAAATTCTGTTTTATTCGCCAAAGTAGTCCACATAAATGCGGGGCGTTTCGTAGAGGCGAATTTGGTGCAGGGTGCAACCGCTAATATGTGGCGCCAGTTGCTGCCAGATGGCTTCGGCCAGCACTTCGGTACTACACATTTTGCCTGCCAGCCATGGCACACCCACATTCAGGTTATGATGATCCAGCGGATCCAGCACATGCTCTTTGATGAGCTTGCTCAGTGATTTCACATCCATAATAAAACCCGTGTCCGCATTGGGCCGGCCTTTTACGGTTACATGAATTTCATAGTTGTGGCCATGCCAGTTTTCATTGGCACAAGGGCCAAACGTAGCCTCATTTTGCTCCCGGCTCCATGCGGGATTGTATAGTTTGTGGGCTGCGTTGAAATGCTCCACTCGTGTTAGATATACCATTCGGCAAAAGTAGTGTGCAGCTGTGGGATGTACGATGTTTAAAAAGTACGGAAGTCGGAAAGTCCGGAGTCAGTAGTCCGGAGACGAACATAATCGGTCATCGATGGTCAGTCGTCAGTTGTTCGTTGGCTCTCACCCACTTACTGAGCCAGCGAAATACGCACCTGCACACCGGCACGGGTGTTGGTAGTAGGCGCCGACGTACTGATGTATGGAATGCTGCGCATCTGATCGAAGAACAAGCGAATATTTACCCGGTTGCTCATGATGTAATCAATGCTCGGATTAATCTTAATCACTTTCTGCCCTGCCGTGCTAAAGCTGCTGTTCTGATCGAGGCGGCTGTTGCTGGTAGCATCATCCCGAATACTGAAATCGAACCTGAATGTGATATCATTTTCGAGTTCTTTGCCTCCTTCCTTATTCAAGAATTTTGGCAATCGGAACGGCAGTTTCATTCCCCGTTTGCGATAGCTGGTACCAAAAATATATTCCGTACTGTTTACCTCACTCAGCTGATAGTCGAGCAGGCTCAAACTCAACTGGCGACTCTTACGATATTCAAAGCGGGCATTCCATTGGCTGGTGGTAGTAAAGTCTATACCAATAATGGGTTCAAACGATTCGCTGATGGTAAGGTTAGGCATCAGGAAGAATGGAATATAGTTGCCACTGGTGGTATCAATAAACGATGGATAACCCACCCTGAACGGATCTTGATAAAACAGGGCTGATGTAAATGAATTCATGCTCAACCTGCCTTGGTACGAGTGTGTGATGTTGATTGAACTAAACTTCTCCTGTAAGGCAGGCAATTGAGTAAGCCCTGTGAAATTGAGGCGCCAGTTTGGCTTTGCTTTAATACCACGAAACGGATTTGCAGTTATGCTCGAATTATTTTGATCTATCAATGCCACATCATTCGGGCTCTTGTTGGTATATGCTGCAATAAACGCCGGTATCAGTACATCCTGTGCATAACGGTTATAGCCACGGGCATAGCCGTCAGCTTCTATTAGTGAGCCGGTTGATTTCCAGTACGGGTTTTGCTCTGCTACCCGCAGGCTCAGGTCTTTGCGGTAGTTTTCAAAGTTTTGGAACATGGTGCTGGTTCGGTTCGGGTCAAACTTTTCGAACAGGGTTTGGAAGGCAATGTAGGTAACGCTGAAGCCGCCTGTTACATAAGGCGTAAGGTGTGCATGGCCTGCTGTACCCGTAGTGTCTTTAAACAATTCGGTATAGCTTTTCGAGAATGATTTATCGAGGTTCAAGTCGATGGTAAATTCTTTGAAAGGCTCCAACTGTGCCTGCACATTCAGCTTCTGATCGAAGCTTTGTGCAAACAACTGGTTGAACAGCGGATCTCGTGTTACCAAACCTTTTTGTGCAAACTTGTTCAGGTAATTTGTATCCGGTTGCTGTCCCATTATGTAGCCCATGCCGGGTGCTTTACTTCTGAAATTATTGCCGAGGTATTGTGTACTATCTGTATAGCCGGGTATGCGACTGTTAAATACCTCGCCATAGTTAATAGATGCCCGCTTCACCATGGTGAGTAATTTGCCGGCTACCCTTGCAGCGCCGGTTACTTCGTAGCTGCGGTTTTGGCGTTCCTTACGGCGTTCGTCGCGGCGAAGTTTACGGGCCTTTTTGCGTTCTGCCTTGGTGAGTTTTTTACCCGTTAAACTATCTGTAACAGACTTTGCATTTTTGCTGATGCTTTTTGCTTTGCTGCGGTCTTTTTTCCGAACGGTGTCTTCTGCATTTTTTTGTTTGGGTGCAGGCTGATTCTCCAATGCAGCCAGCCACTTGCTCTTCATGTATAGCTTTGTAAAATCCAGCTCTCCGTTAATCAATCTGTCGGCCCCGTTTTCCAAAATATTGCCTTGGTTAAGCTGCTGTGCCAGCAAGCTACTGGCAGCCCATTTGTAACGGGCTGTGTAAGTAGCCCGGGCTGTGGCCCAATCGAGGAAAGGAAATTTTTGTGTAGGCAAGGTGTAAGCAAATACTACTGTTTGATCGTAGTTTACGTTGCGACCGCCACGCAAAAAGTTGGTACGGATGCTGTCGCGTTTCCATGCCTGATTTAACTCTCCGGCGGGCTCATCTACCCTGGCTTTGTTGAGTGCCGTAAAATCTACGTTGAACGACTTGCTCATATCCCAACGGAAGCTGTAAAACCGATCGAAGTTGAAGTACTTATCATAGGTACTATCTACCCGCTCCACCTTGTTGTCGAAGGTGTTGACAATGCGGGGCACATACCGGCCAAACTGCCGGTTAGCATCCCAGCGGATGGCCACCGTATTGGGCATGGGGTTAAAGTTGAAATCTTTCAGGAACATGAGCCATGGCGATGGCGATTTCACCCACTTTTTAAATGGTTCAATATACTTGGGTTGTGTGCTGTAGGCATAGCCAACGGCTACCCTGTGTCGCTTCACCAAATCTTCAGTTACAATGGGCGAAGTCACCTTTTGGCTTAAATAGTTGTACGTGAAATCGAAATTGCTGGGGCTGTAAAAACGTATGGGCTTGCCGGCCTTTGGCATCAGGCGCATGTTGCTGATGTTGAGCGTTTGTGTTACATGCTCCTCTCTTGCTATTTTCTTTACACTATCGCAGTTCAAACAAGTACGCAATTTGTCTTTCATTTTCACATCCTGATCGTAGGGGTCGTACTCAGGTGTAATCATCATTTTGCTGAGGCTGGCGTATAGCGGCACACTCAACCCCACCGATTTTGGCACCAGCTTACCGGCGTCTATTTGCAGGCTGGCATCAAACTGTGTAGTTGCTTCCCGGCTTCGTTCGTTTACCCGTTGTTCTATGGTTCCAAACCCTGTACTTCTATGGCTGGCGGCTACACTCAGCGTACCAAGATCGGCCAGTTGTACATCTACCCTTCCTACAGCAGCCCAGCCACCTTCTTCATCTATCTGGCTCAGGCGCAGTTCGTTTATCCAAACCTCGGCACTCAAATTGGGGCCGTCGGGGCGGTCTGGGTTATCTACCCCCACAAATATGCTTCGTACTTCTCCCAAATTCGGGTTGCCATACACACCATAAATGCGGCCATTAATGTCTTCGGAATAATACTGCGTTGGAGAACCACTGTTTTGACTTCGCCGGTTTTTCAACTCTATCAATTCCTGCAAAGAAAAATCGAGGTTGTTGGCCTTGGGCCAAATAGTATCGGGCGAAATGTTTGGCCCCGATGGACGGGTGATTTTCAGTGGAATACGAATCTCATAATAGTTCGACAAAATGTCTTGACCAATACGAATAGATGCGTACAAACTGGTGTCGGTCAGCGGGCTGTATGCAGGATCGCTATTTACCAATTCCTCCGCATGTATAAACATGTTGAGCCGCTTATATTGGCGCAGGTCGTTGTTGAAGTTTTTAAACACGCCCCTTGCTTCGCCACGAAACAGGTTGCGGATTTGCATGCTCAATGCCTGTTCATTTTGTAAAATATTGACACCGCCGTTGGCCAGCTGCTGCACCCGCTCAATACCCGGTGGTATGCGGTAAGGAATAGGTGTACGACGGTCATTCTCTTCTATGTTCACGGCCAGCGTATTGATGCTGGTAAACGTGTTATTGGCATTGCTGTTGTAAGTGCCGTTTCGGGTAAGGTCAAATGCAAACTGACGCCAGTTGTTGCGCACCAAATCGAGGCGGGCAAATCGCAGGGTTACACTGTCCTCCCAACCGTGCATGTACATCCGCATAAAACGAATGCTTTTGAAGTCGGGTATATCGCCTACTTTTTTGGTGTAGCGGGCAATAGGTATGCGAAACTGATACCAGGTTTCTGTACCAGTAGTGCCGTTTTCATACTTGATACTTACGATGCGTTTATCAGTAATAAAGTTTTGGCCTACCTGCAAAGCCTGCGGCGTAAAATCCACTTTGTATTCAAAAAATTCTTCGCCTTCGTTCAGGGTATTGTCTCTGTTCAGGTCTTCATTATCCGGGTATAACGTGCTTGCCACTACGAGGTCGGCTTCTGTACTTACAGGTGAGTTGCCCTGATTAAGGTTAAAATCTTTGTAGCGGCGCAAAATGCCTGCTCCACTGGCATCGTAGCGGCTATCGCGGTAGTTTACAAAGTTATCGCCACTGGGGTCAGCAGCCAGTCGCTGAAAAGCAGCCGGACCAAGTATAGTTTGCAATGGGGTTAAAAAGTCATCGCGGCGGCGCAGTACTTCTTCTTCATCATTCAATCCATCAAAGCCCACATCCTGAAAAGGCCGGTCGTTGGGATCGTTGCTAAATGCTTGTGTAATCTGGTTGGGGTTAATGGGCGTTTTACCCCACACCGTTGTAGTATCTACCGCAAGGTTTGGCTGCGATGGTGTAGGCAAACCATTTTCATAAAAGCGGCGGCTGTCTTTTACAATGTCTTCCGAAATATTACCGAGGTTAATATACAGTTGGCCACCGGCTGTGTTTGTATATCCGTTGGGGAAGTTCGGCGTTTTCATGAACGGATCCTGCACCCAAAATTCAATAAACTCAATATTGGCACTTTCAAAATCGGTTTGATCTATTGACCGCATCAATCCTCCCCAGCGGTCTTTGGGGTTTCGGAAAGTACCATCATTGTTGATGAAAGCTCCACGAGTATCATAGTTATAAGCGCCTCTTTCTTTGGGGTAAAAACTCATGTCGAAAGTGATGAGTTGATTGGTGCCCGGCAGCGGTGTTCGACGAGGAAAAAGTTCCTGATTGCTCACCTGTCGTACCCGTGGGTCGCTCAGCAAATCACGGTTCTTAATGGGGTTATTGGGGTTTCGGCTGTCTTGCATCACCGGCTCTATCTGGTACCAGCTTAGCTTGGCTCTGTTACGGTTGTAAATAAGGGCATTGTTCGAGTCGGCTTCTGCAAAAAAACTACCATGCGGCGTGGTGGCATGCGTCCATCCCACAAAGGGAAAACGCAAATCAATATTGGCACGGGTACCTTCAAAGTCATCCAGGTAAATGAGTCCGTTTTCACCCTTACCTATTTGTGGCGGGTGGCCGGGACGCAGCATGGCGGCTTCGCCATATGCCTGAATGTTCGATGCCGTATTGGTGCTGTAAAAAGGTAGCTTGTCCAGCCACCGGGTGAGTTGCTTCCAATCATTTTTGTAATTGAAATCAAGGCCGTACATGCGATTACGAATGGGGTCTTCACCGTAGTTCATTTTGGTAAAGAATGGCCGTTCGCCCAGCCGCATCATGGTACCACCCACGGTCAGGTTTTTATTGGCCAGATAATCGAGGCGCATACCAAAGAAGCCACGGTTTTGCAAACCAAAACCCGTGTTGTTTTCAAGATTTACACTTACTGGAACGCCACTGCTTTTAATCGCCTGGTTGATCACCGTAAGCTTGCCCAAACTGTAATCAATTACATAGTCTACATTCTCTTTCAAAATTTGCCCGCCGGCAGTTACCGTTACTGAGCCTTGCGGAATATTAATGGCGTTCAAATAAATATCATCGTTGCTGGAAGCCTTGCTCTGACCTTTCAGCATAAATCGGTTATAGTTAGCGTAGTTCTGCTGTGCAATAGCTTTGATGGTATCATACAACGCCTGGAATACATACTTTTCCCACACCGATTGCGGCTGTCCGGCAAATGCCAATCGTTGAAGGTCGTTACCAAATGGCTCCAGCACCGGGAAGATGATGCGGCCTTGTTGCGGTTGCACGGTAAAGCTGTCGATGAAATCGAACACACCATCGGGCTGCGGGTCGTTGCGGTTGTTGAGGCGGTCGAGTTGCAAAATACGCAGCAATGGGCGGCCCGGATCGTCGCCTTCGGGCAGCATGCGTTTTTCACCACCGCTGGGTTCCTGGTACAACACGTTTACCTTAAAACCTTCCCGCTGAATATTGTACTGGTCGAGGCTGTACACGTTTTTCATCATCAGGTCCCAAATGGGCAGGTTGGGGCGCTGGCTGGTAGCTTTCAGCAGTTTCAGGAACAATACTTTTTGAATACCACGGGCCGTATCGAGGGCTACATCTTGTGCAAATTCACCCACCTGAAATACACGTCCGTTACTGGTGTACTGAAATGCTACCCCCAGCACTTCATCGGGCTGCAAAAACTGATTGATGCTGATAAAACCTGCCTGCCGGTTAAAGATGTAGTCGGTGCCTTCTATCAGTTTACGGGCAAATGTTTTTTCAAAATCCTGCACGGGTTTCAGACCACGCTGCATCAGCAAGTTGGTGGTATTGGCGGGGTTGCGAAAATTTTCGTTGTTGATAATGCCATACAAGCCGTTGGCACCGTTGCTGGGCAGGCTATCGCCGGGCAACGGTGGTATGTTCTGGTTGAAAGGAAAACGTTCGCCTAAATCCATGAGGCCTACTACGTCGCGGCTGTCGGTGGTTTGGCCGGTGCGGTTGGTAACCCACACTTCCAGGCGCATAATTTGTACCTGGCTTTGGGCAAAGGGCAGCGTACTCATCACCCGGTTGTAGCGGTTGCGGAAATAATGCGCCAACAGAAAGTGACGGTTTTCGTCGTAATCATCGAGCTTCTTTTCAAAATTGCTGAGTGCTGCGCCGCCTTGGTAATTGGCCGTTTGGCGCTGGCTCTGCATGTTGGCCAATGCGGTGGTTACATACAGTTTGCCAAACTGTAATTGTGTTTTAATACCAAACAAAGCCTGCGCCCCTTGTATGAGTGTGCCCTTGGTGGCAAAGCTCATATTACCCGCTTCAATGCTTTTGATGATTTCATCGGAACGACCTTTGTAATCAAGCTTCAGCTGGTTTTCAAAATCGAAATTGGCCAGTGTGTTGAAATTGATGGGCAGTTTCATTTTGTCGCCAATATTGGCATCCATGTTGAACTGCGCATTCATGTCGAAATCAAACGTACCGTACTTACGGGCACGTTCGGGCAAAGTGGGGTTCTTGGTATTTTGTCCCTGGTAGCCAGCGGTCAGGTCTACGTTGCCATTGGGCTGAATGATGATTTTGCCATTACCAAAAATGCGGTTGAACAAATCATCGAACATGCGGAGCTGTGGTTTTACCAGCTTCCGGTTGAGAGTAAGGTTGGTATTGCTGCGGCGCATGAAGTTTTCCATCTCCATTTGCTGGCCACGCAGCCGCATAAAATCTTCGTAGGTAATGGCAGTAGGTTTCCGGTAGTAGGAGTTACCAATTTTTTCGCTGATATAGTATTGTTTGGTTACTGGGTCGTACTCAATTTTTTGTTTGAGATAGCCGGTATCGGGCAGATCGAAGGGGTTGCGGCGGTAGCCTGAATAAGGATCGCCACGGCGGTCGCTGATGGGATAACGGAGACTGTCTTTTTTGGTTGAATCGGTATCGAAAATCTTGAACTTACGGAATGGCTCCGCCTGAGCCGTATGGCTGCTTAGCAACAATACAACGCAACAACTACACAGTAGAATACTGAAAAACGCCTTGAGTGACAATGCACAATTAGTTTGGTCGCGTAGAATTTAATCGATAGGATGGGGTTAAAGTGAGGTTGTAAAATAAAACTTTATCAGATAGCTTTTAATGACTGTTTGATTAAATCCTGAATGGTATAGCCAGCCGGTAAAGCCGCTGCAGCTTTGCGCAGGGCCTGCTCGGCCGGGGCTTTGGCAATACCCAGGGCCAGTAATGCATCTAACGCATCTTTATCTGCCGTATTGTAGCCGGGTAGTAAGCTGGTTGGCTGATGACCCGCTTGTACCTGAGCCATTTTGTCTTTGAGCTCCAGCACAATGCGTTCGGCGGTTTTTTTGCCAATGCCTTTTACCGCCTCCAACGTTTTTACCTGACCGGTACTAATGGCATGTGCCACTTCTACCGGCTTCATGCTGTTGAGCATCATGCGGGCCGTGCCTGCACCAACACCCGATACGCTGATGAGCTTTAGAAACACTTCCCGCTCGGCCATTTCGCTGAAACCATACAGGGTAAATGCATCCTCCGCCACCTTGAGATAGGTATGCAGGGTGCCGCTGTCGGCTGCCTGAATATCCGAATAAGTGTTGAGGCTAATTTGCAGTTCGTACCCCACGCCTTGCACGTCTACGACGACACGGGTAGGCGTTTTGTGTAAAAAACGACCGGTCAGTTGGCTGATCATGCGGCGAAAATAGCTATTCGGAGGCAATGAAAACCTGTCTATTCCCATCCTTTCCACGGCTGCAATAACCTTTTTGCCGTACCGCTGTTAATGGTTTTTATTTGCATCCTAAAATCTAAAACAATCACATTATGGCAGTAACGGTAGGCCAGGCGGCCCCTAATTTTACCCTGTTCAATACAGAGAAACAACCAATGAGCTTGGAGCAATACAAAGGCAAAAACGTGTTGATCCTGTTTTTTCCACTGGCATTTACAGGCGTGTGCACCACTGAACTGTGCAACATCCGCGACAACATTGGCGTGTACAACAATGCCAATGCCGAAGTATTGGGCATCAGTGTAGACTCACTGTTTACCCTCGGTAAGTTTAAAGAAGAGCAAAATCTGAACTTTCAGCTGCTGAGCGACTTCAACAAAGACACTGCTGCCGCTTACGGTGCACTGTACGAAAACTTTGTGCTCGACATGCGTGGCGTAGCCAAGCGTTCAGCTTTCATTGTAGACAAAGACGGCAATATTGCCTACGCCGAGGTGCTGGAAAGCGCCGGCGACCTTCCCAATTTTGCCGCTATCCAGGCTAAACTGGCAGAGCTGGGCTAAGCTGGTAACAAAAATTTGACGGAGCCCCTGCCTTACAGCGGGGGCTTTTTCAATGTTCAACCTTGAAAATTTGCCCAAAAAGTTATTTCTTTGCTCTACCTTTATAAGAATTGGTGAAAAAATTCGTTGCGATACTCATTTTAGCCACTTTGGCGCAGGCTGGTTTTGCTCAAAAAAGCATTGGCCCGGCTAATAATGCAACGTCTAAACTGGTACATTTCTTCCCCAACCCCGCTTCGGCATTTATCAACTTTGAGTTTAAGCAACCTGTAGAACAGGGTTCTGTCATTCAGTTTTATTCTTTTTTGGGTAGAAAGATGAACAGCCAGCCTATATCCGGCAACAGGGTTACCGTTAACCTTACTGAATTTATCACGGGCATTTACATTTTTCAGGTGCGTGATGCCTCCGGCCGCTTGTTGGAAAGCAACAAGTTTCAGGTAGCCAAATAATTACTGATCGCCGCTGTTTTACCAGCGGCATTTTTATATTCGTTATTTCTGCTTTTTACAAATTGTATTGCATGCCCATGTTGTGGAATGCCGCAGTTTTGTGCCATGTTTTGGAAACGGATTCTTTTTGGCCTGCTGGCCACAAGCCTGCTGAGCACGGCTCAGGCTCAGCCATTACAAACCGGCAACTGGTTGTTTACGCTTAGCCGACCCGGTGGCTTGCCTGTGTTTGTGCAGGCAAACCTGCAGCAGCAGGGTAGCCAATATGTGTTGGCTTTTATCAACGATACCGAAACGCTGGAAATAAACAACCTTCGCCTGTCGGCCGACTCACTGCATTTTGATATGCCCCTGTTTGAAACCCGTCTTGGTTTTCATATTCAATCAGCTACGCAGTTGGAAGGTTGGCTGCTGAAGGGCACTTCCGGAGAGTACCAACGCTGGCAGGTTACAGGCCAGCAAACCAACGGCCCCCGCATACCCGGCAAGGTGCAGCCACCCGTGGCCAACCTGAGTGGCCGCTGGTCCATGCAGTTTCAGCGGGCCGATGGCAGCTGGCGCCCCGCTATAGCCGAGCTACAACAACAAGGCAACCGCCTCACTGGCACCATCATCAACCCCAGTGGCGATTACCGCTTTTTGGAAGGTAGGGTGAGCGGAAAGGAATTGGACCTCACTGCTTTTGACGGTGCTCATATTTATGCATTCAAAGCTCAAGCTTCGCAAGACAGCATTGTGAATGGTGTTTTTTTTAGCGGCAATGCCCCCGGCGATGCTTTCAAAGCCGTGCGGGATGCGAAGGCCAGCCTGCCAGATGTAACGGCCGCCGCCGCCGGTATGAAGCCGGGTGAAAGCCGCCTGCAGTTTCGCTTTCCCGATTTGGATAGCAACATGGTAAGCCTGACCGACGACCGCTTTACAGGCAAAGTGACTATTGTACAAATAATGGGTAGCTGGTGCCCCAACTGCATGGACGAAACCAAATTTTTGAGCGACTACTACAACGGCCAAAAAATGCCGCAGGTAGAAATTGTGTCGTTGGCGTATGAACTGAGTACCGATTTTGCCCGCAGCGCCACCAGCCTGCGTAAATTCAAACAACGTTTTAATGTTCGCTACCCCATGCTAATAACAGGTGTAAAAAGCGCCGACCCCGACAAGGCGGCTAAAACCCTGCCACAGCTCACCGACATCAAATATTTTCCGACCACTATTTTTATTGATAAGCAAGGCCGGGTACGCAAAGTGCACAACGGTTTTTACGGCCCCGGTGCACCAGAATATTTTGAGGCGTTCAAAAAGGAATTTTATGCAACGATGCAGGCGTTGCTGGCGGAGTAACAATTTTCAAATAACTGCAGTATTCTTTTTTTCTAAGAGACAAAAGCTAATGTACTAGCGATTGTTGGCGGCCCAGACATTGTATTTTTTGACGATATCGAGCATGGTTTCTTTGCTGCTGAGTGTTTGCATGAAGGCCTGTTCCAATTGGAGAAACTGAGGAACCTGTGCCTGCTTCATCAACAAAGGATATTGATCAGATATGTACAAAAGTCCTTTGGTGGGATGCTCGAAAATAACGTCTCTCTTTAAAGCATTTCCATCGTATGATTTGTTGATAGCTGGGGAAGAAGGCCCGCCATTATTATTCCAAGATTTTTTAGTCATTTCTACTTCTTGAAACAAAGAATACACCGGCCATATTCCTTCTATACTTCGCAATATAAAGTACACCCCATCCGGCGCCACATCTCCCGTTGCGGGTATCAGATACATTTGCTTGTTTGCCGTTACATCCCAACTGATAAAATCATACTGATGGCCTTCATAATAGAAGCCAAACCCTTTCACTTTAAGTCGGTCAATTTTTTCATGCTTCTCTCCCCCCTGCGAAAACCGGAAGTCGAATGTAAGTTTTGCATAGTCGATTTCTTTTGCTTCCTTCACTGCTTCCTTAGCCAGGGGGTCAAATGTAATTTGAGAAGAAGCGCCCAATTTGAGTTTAGGCAGCAGCGGCAGTTTCACTTTCCCTCTGATGGTATCTCCCGTTTTCTTGATGTAATAGCCATCAACATCTTGCCCAAATGAAAACAGGCAAAGTAAAATCAGTGGCAACAGTAGCATTTCTCTTTTCATAAAAAAATTGTTGGGGAACTTTATTTGTATGTGAAAGGGCGGGCCTGTTTTATAATAATCTTACTTCACTTCCACAATCAAAAACTTCAGGTACTCGGTGTTTTCCATGCCCCACACAATCGGGTGATCGCTGGCCTGTGTTTGGTAAGTCACCTGCCGTAGTTTTTTGCGGGCATCTTTCGCTGCCATGTCGATGATTTGCAAAAACAAATCGGGCTGCACCAGGTTGGTACAACTGGCAGTTACCAAAAAGCCACCCGGCTTCACCAGCTTCATGCCCCGCAGGTTGATTTCTTTATAGCCCGTAATGGCTTTCTGTATGTTTTCGCGGCTCTTGGTAAAGGCCGGCGGGTCGAGTATAACCACATCGTATTGACGACCATCTTTTGTCCACTGCTTTAGCGCATCAAAGGCATTTACAGCCTGAAACTGACAAATGTTTTGCAGCCCGTTGAGCTCCGCATTGCGGCGGGCTTGCGCCACAGCATTTTCGCTGATGTCGAGGCCCAGCACACTTTTGGCACCATAGTGGCCGGCATGAATACTAAACGTACCGGTGTAGCAAAATGCTTCCAATACATCGGCCCCTTTTACAATGTGCTGTATGGCCCGGCGATTGTCCTGCTGGTCGAGGAAGTAGCCCGTTTTCTGACCATTTAAAATATCAATGTGAAATTTGAGGCCGTTTTCGTTGATGATGATATTGGTATCGAAAGGTTCACTCAAAAAACCTTTGATTTGCGGCAGCCCTTCCAGCTCCCGAACGGGTACATCATTTCTTTCATAAATACCCTTGGGTGAAAAAATACTGTTGAGGGCTTTTACAATGGCGGGCTTCCATACTTCCATGCCATAAGCCAGCGTTTGCAATACAAAGTAATCGTTGAACTTATCGATGATGAGGGCCGGCATTTCATCGGCTTCGCCAAAAATGAGGCGGCAGTTTTCGGTATAGCCAATGTGCTGGCGGTAGGCCCACGCTTCGGCTATGCGGCGATGAAAAAACGCTTCATCAATCACATCTTTCTGGTTGCGGCTCAGCAATCGCACCAATATCTGGCTCTTTGGGTTGATGTAGCCGTAGCCTACAAATTTGTCCTGCGCATTGCGTACTTCCACAATATCACCCGCTTCGGGTGTGGTGGCTGTGGTGCTGCGGGCCGTATCTATTTCGTTGGCAAAAATCCAGGGGTGACCATTTTCTACACGGGGCGCAATTTTTTTGCGCAGGTACATTGTTTGCATATACAGGGGTTGGTGGAGACGCACTCCGTTTGTACAAATTGTAGCGGCAAAGGTAAGGGCTGCGGCCCGGCGAAGGCCATGCTGGTATTCGGGGGCGAAGTGTATCTTACAGCAGTCATCCGTTACGCAATCGTTTGCTTGCTTCAGCATAGCCCACTGCTGGTAGACAAGCCTCAAAAAATCTGCGCCACCTCATGTTATTGCCTGATATAGCGCAGGTTTCCTGCCTGGCCGAAAGGCTACTTTTGCCTCAACGGTTGCAAAAGCAAAACATCAATCCATTACCATGGCAAAAACAATATTTATCGCCACTACAGAGCCGTATAGCGGCAAGTCGCTGGTAGCACTCGGTGTGCTGCACATGCTCTTGGGCAAGGCCCGCAAAGTGGCGTATTTCAAACCCATCATCAACGAAGAAAGTGCCGACAAAAAAGATGCGGACATTGAAACCGTGATACAGCATTTTGGTGTAAGTACGCCTTACGAAGACATGTATGCATTTACCCGCAGCCAGGCATTGCAGCAAATGCAAAACGAAGGCCGCGGCGAAATCATCGACCTTATCATCAACAAAGTGAAGGCGCTGGAAGAAAGCAATGACTTCACCGTGATAGAAGGTTCCGACTTTTTGGGCGAAGGCACGGCGTTTGAATTTGAAGCCAACGTAGCCATTGCCAACAACCTGAGTGCTCCGGTGATTATAGTGGTATCAGGCCAAGGCAAAAGCACGGCACAAATTGTACAGAATGTACAAACAGTGCTCAGCACTTTTTTGAGCCACGATGTGCAGGTGCTGGCCGTGGTGGTAAACAAGGTGGCTAAAAATATGGTGGATGATGTACAGTCTTTGCTGACCGGCCTTATGGCCAAGGATACGCTGCTTTGTGTAATACCCAAAAGCAAAGGCTTGCAAAGCCCTACGGTAAAAGAAATACAAGAGCAAATTGGCGGTAAAATTTTAGCTGGAGAAAACCTACTCACCAATCAGGTAGATAATTTTATTACCGGTGCCATGCAGCTGCCCAATTTTTTGAGCCATATTTCTGAAAATGTATTGATTGTAACGCCCGGCGACAGGGGCGATATTATTATCGGTGCTATGCAGGCCAATCTTTCGGCCAACTACCCTAAAGTAGCAGGCATTGTACTCACTGGCGGCATTGAACCCGAACCACAAATTATGCGGTTGGTAGAAGGCTCTCAAGCTGCTGTACCATTGATTTCGGTAAACACAGGCACGTTCCGCACTACCACCAACCTGGGTTCTATTCAGTCTCGCCTGAGTGCCGACAACCCCAAAAAAATTCAGCTGGCCATCAACAGTTTTGAGAAGTACATGGATGTGCAACTGCTGGAGCAAAAAATGGTAACCTATGTGCCCGAAGGCATTACGCCGCACATGTTCCAATATCAGCTTACACGTAAGGCAAAGGCACAACTCAAGCACATTGTATTGCCCGAAGGCAACGACGACCGCATTCTAAAAGCTGCTGCCCGGTTAATCAACAACGATATTGTTCGCCTCACTATTTTGGGCAATCCGGCAGAAGTAACGGCCAGCTTCAAACGCCTCGGCCTCTTCCCCGATATGTCGAAGATTACGGTGCTCGACCCTGCTACGGCTGAGTGCTACGAAGATTTTTGGACCACGCTGTATGAACTGCGTAAAGCCAAGAACGTGACAACAGAAATGGCCCGTGACCTCATGACCGATGTGTCTTACTTCGGTACCATGATGGTGTACAAGGGCATGGCCGATGGTATGGTAAGCGGTGCTGTGCATACCACGCAGCACACCATTCGTCCGGCGCTGCAGTTTGTAAAAACCAAGCCCGGTATTTCTACCGTGTCGTCCGTGTTCTTTATGTGCCTGCCCGATCGGGTGTCAGTATTTGGCGACTGCGCCGTAAACCCCGATCCTACTGCCGAGCAGCTGGCAGAAATTGCCATCTCTTCTGCCGAAAGCAGTCAGGCATTTGGTATTGAACCACGCATTGCCATGCTATCCTATTCTTCGGGTTCTTCCGGCGAAGGTGCCGATGTAGACAAAGTGCGGCAGGCAACAGCCATTGTAAAAGCCAAGCGCCCCGATTTGAAAGTGGAAGGCCCCATTCAATACGATGCAGCTGTTGACCCTGCTGTGGGCCGCCAAAAAATGCCGGGCTCCGAAGTGGCTGGTCAGGCCAGTGTGCTCATCTTCCCCGATTTGAACACGGGCAACAACACCTACAAAGCCGTACAACGGGAAACCGGTGCACTCGCCATCGGCCCCATGTTGCAAGGCCTCAACAAACCCATCAACGACCTCAGCCGCGGCTGCACGGTGGAAGATGTGTACAACACCGTTATCATTACAGCCATACAGGCGCAGGAGCAGTAGTAAGGAAGATAGAAGGACGAGGTAAGAAGGACGAAGTAATACCGACCACCGATATCAGACATCTAACATCTAACATCAGACATTCAGTACCATGTATATTTTCGTTATCAACTCAGGCAGTAGTTCTATCAAGTATCAACTGTTTAAAATGCCTTCGGAAAAACCGCTGTGTAGCGGACTGGCCGAACGCATCGGGCTCGATCATTCCATCATCACCCACAAAGTGTACAAGGGCGATGCAACAACCATTACCAAACAAGAAGGTTTTATACCAGATCACGAAGCGGGTTTGTATGCCGTAGCCAAATTGCTGACAGACCCTGAAGTGGGCGTCATCAACAATCCTGATGATATTGAAGCTGTGGGCCACCGGGTGGTACATGGTGGCGAAAGTTTTGCGGCCACTACCATTATTGATGCGGCGGTGAAAGCAAAAATCAAAGAGTTGTTTCCGCTGGCGCCCTTGCACAATCCTGCCAACTACCTGGGCATAGAAGTAGCCGAAAAAATATTTACCAACGCCAAACAGGTAGCAGTGTTCGATACGGCTTTTCACCAGAGCATGCCACCCAAGGCTTACCGTTATGCCATACCGGAAGCACTCTACCAGCAGCATGGCATTCGGGCCTATGGTTTTCATGGCACTTCGCACCGCTATGTGAGCAAGCAAGCCATGGCGTATTTGCAAAACCCCAAGGCTAAAATCATCACCATTCATTTGGGCAATGGTTGTAGCATGGCGGCGGTAGATGCCGGCAAATCGGTAGATACCAGCATGGGCTTTGGCCCCGTAAGCGGATTGGTGATGGGCACCCGTGCCGGCGATATTGACGCTTCCGTTATTTTTCATTTGATAGATCAGCTGGGCTATGAACCGCAGGCGGTGAACAACCTGCTGAACAAGCAAAGCGGCATGCAGGGCCTTGCCGGTTTTAGCGATATGCGGGAAGTGCGGGCCGCTGTGCAGGCCGGCAATGCACAAGCCGAACTGGCGAGTGAGTTGTATGCCTATCGCATCAAAAAATACATTGGCGCTTATGCCGCTGTGCTCAATGGTATTGATGCCATTGTGTTTACCGCAGGTGTGGGCGAAAACGACGCCGATACCCGCCAGCGCATTTGCAGCCACCTCGAATTTTTGGGCATTCATTTTGATGCGGCAGCCAACCGTGCCGAAGGCAGCGGCATTCGCAGCATCAGCATTGCCGAATCGCCAGTGCAGGTGCTGATTGTGCCCACCAACGAAGAACTGGAAATTGTACAGCAGTGCTACGGCCTGCTGCAAGCATGATAGATAGTCAGAATGGTTCATCATGAAAACTGCTCTTGGTAATACCAAGAGCAGTTTTCATGATGCAAGTATTTTGCTGCGGTTGTTTTATCAATAAGCTGTTTTCTTATACTTATAGCAAATTCATTTCGCCGAATTCTACCAGTCATCTTTTTTCTCACTGGCAGTTTTTTTAATTGAGGAAATCAGGTCTTTAGCTGTCGAATCTGTTTTTGAACTGTAGGCGGACCTTATTTTCGGTCAGTTCGAAAGTAGAGATTTCGGTTTGTTGTT